>JBBSQJ010000006.1:0-35165 GCA_038257965.1 Propionibacteriales bacterium | reverse complement strand
ATCAGCAGCTGGCTCGCACCCGGTCCGGACTCGTGTCGGACCCGGGGAATGCCGTCGACCCGGACCGAGCGGGCGAGTCCGAGATCGACGAGCTCGGTTCCGTGCGCGTTGAGCGGCTCTCCGACCAGCAGGCCGTCGACGGTGTTCGCGAGGTCGTTGATCAGCCGGGCGCGCCACGGCGTCCAGGCGGCCGGACCGGCGGCCTTGGCGTCCGCCTCGGTGAGCAGGCGGAGGAGGTCGAGCAGTTCGGCGCGACCGTCCACGGCGGCCACCAAGGCATCGACGGTGGCGGGGTCGGTGTGATCACGGCGCGTGGCGAGCTCGACGAGCGTCAGGTGTTCGCGCACCAGGCGTTCCACGATTTCGGCGTCGACCGCGGTCATTCCGAGTTGCTCGACCACCCCACGGGCGATGGGCGCGCCGACTGCGGCATGGTCGACCCCACCGTCGGCTCCCTTCCCGATGTCGTGGAACAGGCAGGCCAGCAGCAGCAAGTCGGGTCGCTCCACCTGGCTCAAGCCGTGCTGGACCTCCGCGACGGTCTGGATCGAGTGTCGGTCGACGCTGTAGAGGTGCAGCGGATTGTGCTGCGGCCGGGCACTGATCGTGTCCCATACCGGGATCCAGCGCGCGACGATGCCGTAGAGATCGAGATCTTCCCAGACGGGCAGGACGCTTCGTCCGGTCGCCAGCATCCGCAGCAACGCTTCACGCGCCTCGTCGGACCAGGGAGCGGCGATCGGTGGAGCGTGCCGAGCGAGGTTGGCGGCGGTGACCGGAGACAGCACGATGCCACGCTCGGCCGCCAGGGCGGCGGCGTGCAGAGCGACGTACGGCGCGGTGGGGTCGATGTTGCTGTCCAGTCCCACCTCGCCGGCGTGGATGATCAGACCATGCTCGGCCCGGATGAACTCGGGCCCGCGCTCTCGGCGGACGAAGGACGCCACTCGGTGCTGCGGCAGCGACTGCCGGGCCTCGCGGCTGGTCACGTAGACCGCGTGGCCGATCCGACGAGCGGCCATCGACACCTCGCGGCGCAGCGCGTCGGTGTCGGCGAAGCCCATCAGGTCCGCGATGTCGGCGACCTCGCCGGCGAGCAGCCGGTCGACCGCGCGTCCGGAGGTCAGGTGCAAGGCATCGCGAACGTCCAGCAGCCGCTGGTATGGCTCTTCGACGCCGCTGTGCGGCCGGTCGGTCAGCCAACTGGCGGCGAGGGCGCGGAGCATGACCATGTCCCGCAAGCCCCCACGAGCCTCCTTCAGGTCGGGTTCGAGCAGATATGCGGCATCACCGGCCAGCGCCAGCCGCTCGTCGAGGGAGGACAGCAGCACCGGCAGTCGCCTACGGGCTGTGGCGCGCCAGGCGGTGAGCAGTGACGTGCGTGCCTTGGATACGAGATCGGCGTCACCGGCGATCACCCGGAGATCGAGCAGCCCGACTCCGGCGCTCAGCTCCCGGCCCGCGACCTCGGCGCACTCGCCCGGCGTACGGACCGAGTGATCCAACTTGACCCCGGCGTCCCACAACGGATACCAGAGCTTCGCGGCGAGGGCGTTTACCGTCCTCTGCTGCTTGGTGTCGCGCTGGTGAGAATCGTGCAGCAGCACGAGGTCGAGATCGGAACGCGGACCCAGTTCGCGTCGAGCCAGGCTTCCCACGCAGGCCAGTGCGACGCCGCCGGGCGGCCCTCCTGCGTCGGCGTACAGCTCGACCAGGGTGGTCTCCACACAATCGGTCATCGCACGCCGACGATCCGGTCCCGCCGTGGAAACCCAGCCGGACCGGATCGCGACGTCGAGACGCTCCTGGGTCAGATCACGCTTCAGAGCGCGTCCAGCCCGCGCTCGCCCGTTCGTACCCGCACGATGTCGTCCACCGGAACCGACCAGACCTTGCCGTCACCGATACGGCCGGTCCGAGCGCTCTTGACCAACACGTCGACGATGTCCTTGGCATCGTCGTCGTCCACAAGCACCTCGAGCCTCACCTTCGGCACCAGATCGACGGTGTACTCCGCGCCCCGGTAGACCTCCGTATGTCCCCGCTGACGACCGAAGCCACTGGCTTCGCTGACGGTCATGCCTTCGACCCCGAAGGACTCCAGAGCCGTCTTGACCTCGTCCAACATGTGCGGCTTGATGATCGCAGTCACGAGCTTCATGCGTTCACCTCTTCCTCGTCGTGGTCACCGCGGGCGCCGGCAGGCACCTCGTCGGTCTTGTCCTCGTCGACCGGGTCGATCCGGACGGGCTGGGTGCCGCCGAACGACACACCTCGCAGGCCCGAGCCGAGGCTGCCGAGGTCGTAGCCGGTCTCAGCGTGCTCGATCCCGTCGATGCCGGCTATCTCTTCCTCGGGCGAGACTCGGAAGCCGACGGTCTTGTGCAGGATCAGGCCGATCAAGAGCGTGAGCACGGCGCTGTAGACCAGCACCGCGATCGCTCCCACGGCCTGCCGCCAGAGCTGATCGAGCCCGCCGCCGTAGAACAGGCCGGTCCGCTCGTAGCTGAGCGCCGCCGGCGACTCGGGTGCCAGCAGCAGGCCGACGGCCAGGGTGCCCCACAGCCCACCGACGAGGTGCACGCCGACCACGTCGAGTGAGTCGTCATAGCCGAACCTGTACTTGAGGCCGACCGCGAGGGCGCATAGCACACCGGCGACCGCACCGAGGACGATCGCGCCGACCGGCGAGACCGAAGAACAGGCCGGGGTGATCGCGACCAGGCCGGCTACGACGCCCGAGGCTGCGCCGAGCGAGGTGGCGTGACCGTCACGGATGCGCTCCGTGAGCAGCCAGCCCAGGCAGGCCGCGCCCGTGGCCACCATGGTGTTGACCCAGGCGACCGACGCCGTGTTGTTGGCCGCCACGGCCGAGCCGGCGTTGAAGCCGAACCAGCCGAACCACAGCAGACCGGCGCCGAGCATGACCAGCGTCAGGTTGTGCGGCCGCATCGGGTCGCGGCGCCAACCGATTCGTTTGCCGAGCACGATCGCCAGCATCAGACCGGCGACCCCGGCGTTGATGTGGACCGCGGTGCCACCGGCGAAGTCGATCACGCCGAGTCGATTGGCGATCCAGCCACCGACGTGCGTGACGGCGCCGTCGTCACCGGTGAGGGTGAAGTCGAAGACCCAGTGAGCCACCGGGAAGTACACGACGCTCGCCCAGATGCCGGAGAAGATCAGCCAGGTGCCGAACTTCGCGCGGTCCGCGATCGCCCCGGAGATCAAGGCGACGGTGATGATCGCGAACACGGCCTGGAAGGCGACGAACGCCATCGCCGGCAATGATGCGTTCGGGTCGTCCACCATCAGGCCCTTGAGGCCGATGTATTCCAGCGGATTGCCGATCAGGCCGCCGCCGGCATCGTTGCCGAAGGCGATCGAGTATCCGTAGAGCACCCAGAGGATGGAGATGAGGGCCAGGGAGCTGAAGCTCATCATCATCATGTTGAGGACGCTCTTGGCGCGCACCATCCCGCCGTAGAAGAGCGCCAGGCCCGGCGTCATGAGCAACACCAGCGCAGCTGAGGTCAAGATCCAGGCGGTGTCGCCCGAATCGAGTTCGAGTGGTGACATGTTGCTTCTTTCGGTGAAGGAGCTGGACGGTGTGAGTGGCCCCGGCACGGCTGGATCCTTGACGTGGGAGGTTGTGCAGCACTCTTGTGCGTCCGTGTTGCGTCCGGACGGCGCAGCGTTACGGCGACATGCCAGTTGCCGCCACCGTGTGACAGCGACGTTTCAGCTGACCGGCGTCCACCCGGCCCTCCGGCAAACCCGGCCCTCCGGCAATCCCGACCCTCCGGCGAAACTGTGCAGCTGTGGCAAACCCGAGCGGCGTGTCGCTGTCGGACGCGCACAGTTTCTGAGCTGGGGGAGCGCTACTTCCCGAAGGGCTGCGCTCCGTCGCGCCGACTCAGCCGGCCGCAGCCTGTCGTGCCTGCCAGGCCGAGGCGACCATCTGCTCCACCGTGTGACGCATCTTCCAGTCCAGGTCACGGGCGGCCAGTTCGCCGGTGGCCACGATCTGGGCCGGATCACCCGGCCGGGGCGGATGGATGTCGGGCGTGAAGTCGATACCGGTCACCTTGGCGACGGCGTCCATGATCTGGCGCACGGACAGGCCGTCGCCGGAACCGAGGTTGTAGACCGGCTCGAGCGCCTGGCCCGCCGTCAGAGCCTTTGCCGCGGCCACGTGCGACACGGCCAGGTCCGAGACGTGGACGTAGTCGCGGACGCAGGTGCCGTCCGGGGTGGGGTAGTGGTCGCCGTTGATGTAGGGCACCTTGCCGGCGACCAGCTGCTCGAAGACCAGCGGGAAAAGGTTGTGCGGGCTGGTGTCGCGCAGGTCCGGGGAACCCGAACCGACGACATTGAAGTAGCGCAGCGAGGTGTGGTGCAAGGTGACGGCCTTGGCCTGATCTCGCAGCAACCACTCGCCGATCAGTTTGGACTCACCGTACGGCGACTCGGGGCGCGTCGGGTTCTGCTCCGTGACCACGCCGGTGTCCGGCGTACCGTAGGTCGCGGCACTGGAGGAGAAGACGATCTTGTCGATCCCGTGCTCGGACATCTCTGCCAGCAACGAGATCATCCCGGTCACGTTCTCGGTGTAGGTGTGCAGCGGCCTGGTCACCGACACGCCGGCGTACTTGAAACCGGCCAGGTGGACGACGCCGTCGATCTGGTGGGCGCCGAAGATGCCGTGCAACGCGGCACGGTCGACGACGTTCGCCTCGACGAACGGAACGTCCGGAGAGACGAAGCCGCGATGGCCGCTGGACAGGTCGTCGATGACCACGACCTCGATGCCCTCTGCACCGAAGGCCCGCACGACGTGCGACCCGATGTAGCCCGCTCCACCGGTCACCAACCAGCCCATCGAGTGCTCCCAATGCTCATCGGCGGCCCGGGATGACCGCCGAGCACAACCTAGCCGAGCACAACCTAGCCGCGCAGCGACGTCCGCCGTTCCTCAGGGCAGCGCAGCCGTCCGCGAAAGTGGGCGCTTGTCGCAGACAGACCCGGCGTGTCGTTGTCACTAGCGCCCACTATCTCGGTAGCTGGTCGAGCACGACAGCTCACCCGAGCCGAGAAGTCAACCCGCTCCGGGCGATCTCCAGATCGGTGATCTCGCCGGCCAGCACAGCACCGAGGGCTGCCACCGGTTCGGTCAGTGCGTCCGCGCCGAGCCGCGACTCCCCGGGCAGCATCGTGACCTGTAGGCGCGAGCGCTTGCCGGAGGCGATGGTGCGCCAGGTGGCGACCAGGCGACCGTCGGCGAGCACGACGGGGGAGAACACCCCGTTGACCTTCGACCAGACACCCGCCAAATGCTCGGCGGCGCAGAACCGTGTCCGGTTCGGACCGGCGTAGCCGACCAGCAGACCGTCGTACTCCGGGATCAGACGCACCCCGGGCTCCGGGTCGCCGTCCGTGGGTGGTTCGGCCAGGTCGAGCAGCGGCTCGTTTGCCGGGCCGGTGAGCCGGACCACCTCCTCGCCGAGCGCCCCGACCGCGGCATCCACCGCTCCCAATCCGACCCCGAAGAAGAAGGAGAGATCGGACCGGGTGACGGGGCCGTAGGCGGCCAGGTGAACCCTGATCAGCTCCGCCAGCGCTGTGGCCGGGTCCGGCAGCGGGACCAGCTCGGCCACGTCCGCGGCCACCCGGTGGAACGTGTCGGTGCGTTTCTCCCAGTGATTGTCCTTGGGGCGCCGGATCAGCCCGCTGTGACCCCAGAACAGGTTGCCGGTGAACGTGTTCGCCTCGAACGAGCGGCCCCGTTCGCCCAGCCAGGCCTGCATGTGGTCGACGATGTCGTTGCGCGGTCGCCAGCTGTGACGAGCGAACCGTTCCACCTCGGCGACCACGTCTGCCGGCGCGATGTCTTCGAGCTGCAGCTCTCGGCGCAGCATCGGTTCGCGCGCGCGGCGGCAGACCGCATCGGTCCGCACGAAGTCGGCGCGGGTCGTGGTGTGCACCGTGCCGCGCAGGCTCGTGGTCTTCAGGAGTTCATGATCGGCGAACAGGTCGCGCACCACCTCGTACGGCACACCGGGCAGCCGCGACGAGACGGTCACGAACGGCGCCCGAGGCACCTGGGACTGGATCGGTCCCAGGTGGTCGAACAGGTCGAGCACCGCGCCCGGATCGCGACCGCCGATCCGCGGGAACTGCCGGGCGAGCGTTGTCCGTCGTAGCTGCTCGGCTCCGATCCGACCCATGCGGAGACGGTAGGGCACGCCTCCGACAGTGTCGGTGCCGACCTACAGCCGTCCGGCCGCCAGTTCGGCCCGACGATCCACCTCCCGGCGGTATGGGTAACGCTCCATCGGCAGGGCTCGTCGCAACCAGACAGCAGCCACTCCGCTACGACTCACCGCCGAGAATTGCGGGCGGTCGATCGGTGCGGTTGCGCTAAAGTGTCGAACGTGTACGGAAGCGCCGCACTTCTTGTCTAGCCGCGCGGATCCCAGCGGGGATCCATGCGGCAGCCCCTCGTGCCCGGACGGCGAGGGGCTTTTTCATGCCGTTCACGAAACGACGATGAGGCCGACGACGATGGGCCGATGAGTGCCGACGACGATGAGGAGTGAGCAGTGACTGGCCAGAGGGAGCGAACGGTGCAGGCTGAGCGCACCGGCTACGACGCAGCGGCTGCGCAGGAGCGTTGGCAGGCATACTGGGAGGAGAACCGGACCTTCGCCGCCCGAGACGACGGCAGCGGCGAGCGGCGGTTCGTGCTCGACATGTTCCCCTATCCTTCCGGCGACCTGCACATGGGCCATGCCGAGGCTTTCGTGATGGGCGACGTGGTGGCCCGCTACTGGCGGCTGCGCGGCTACGACGTGCTCCATCCGATCGGTTGGGACAGCTTCGGGTTGCCGGCCGAGAACGCCGCCATCCAGCGCAACGCCAACCCGGCGGAGTGGACCTACGCCAACATCGAGACCCAGGCCACCTCGTTCAAGCGCTACGGGCTGAGCTTCGACTGGAGTCGGCGGCTGCACACCTCCGATCCCGAGTACTACCGCTGGACCCAGTGGCTGTTCTTGATGTTCCGCGACCGCGGCCTGGCCTATCGCAAGGCGAGTTTCGTCAACTGGTGTCCAAAGGACCAGACGGTGCTGGCCAACGAGCAGGTCGTGGCCGGGATGTGCGAGCGATGCGGCACCCAAGTGACCAAACGTCAGTTGACCCAGTGGTACTTCAAGATCACCGAGTACGCCGAGCGGCTGCTCGTCGACATGGACCAGTTGCAGGGTTCCTGGCCGGACCGGGTGCTCGCGATGCAGCGGAATTGGATCGGGCGCTCCGAGGGGGCCTACGTCGACTTCACCATCGAGACTTCCAGGGGCCAAGAGCGGGTCGTCACCGTCTTCACGACCAGGCCCGACACGCTGTACGGGGCGACCTTCTTCGTGGTCGCACCCGAGGCCGAGCTGGCCGGCCAGCTCGTCACCGATGATCAGCGGCCTGCGTTCGAGGCCTATCTGGAGAAGACGAAACAGACCACGGAGATCGAACGCCAGTCCACCGATCGGCCCAAGACCGGCGTCTTTTTGGGGGTCTATGCGATCAACCCGGTGAACGGGGAGAAGATCGCGGTCTATGCCGCCGATTACGTCCTGGCCGACTACGGCACCGGCGCGATCATGGCGGTACCGGCTCATGATCAACGAGATCTCGACTTCGCGAGAGCTCATGGTCTGGCCGTCCGTGAGGTCGTCGCGACCGGAGGCGAGAATCCTGCCCAGACAGGGATCGCGACCCCTGGTGACGGCGTGTATGTCAATTCCGGCTCGCTGGACGGGCTGTCCGACAGGGCGGCCGGGGTATCGACGATCATCTCCCAGCTGGAAGCCGACGGGGTCGGCCAGGGTGCGATCACCTACCGGTTGCGGGACTGGTTGCTGAGTCGGCAGCGCTACTGGGGCTGTCCGATCCCGATCATCCACTGCCCTGCCTGTGGCGAGGTCGCGGTGCGGGAAGATCAGCTGCCGGTCGTGCTGCCGGACCTGCGTGGGCAGGACCTGGCCCCGAAGGGCACGTCGCCGCTGGCGGCGGCGACCGATTGGGTCAACGTCGACTGTCCGGAGTGCGGCGGTCCGGCCAAGCGGGACACCGACACGATGGACACCTTCGTCGACTCCTCGTGGTACTTCTACCGGTACTGCTCACCGGGCTACCCCGACGGGCCGTTCGACCCCGACGAGGTCCGTCGCTGGATGCCCGTGGGACAGTACGTGGGCGGCGTCGAGCACGCGATCCTGCACCTGCTGTACATGCGCTTCTTCAACAAGGTCCTCTACGACGCCGGCATGGTCGATTTCGTCGAGCCCATGCAGCGGCTGCTGAACCAGGGCCAGGTGATCAACCGCGGCAAGGCGATGAGCAAGTCGCTGGGCAACGGTGTCGACCTGGGCGCCCAGATCGACGAGTTCGGGGTGGACGCGATCCGGCTGACCGTCGTCTTCGCCGGACCCCCGGAGGAGGACATCGACTGGGCCGACGTGTCGCCGGGAGGTTCGCTGCGCTTCCTGCATCGGGCGCACCGGCTGGCCTTCGAGGTGTCCTCCAATCCGGGCGTGGATCCGAGCACCGGCGATCCGGCGCTGCGCCATCGGACCCACAAGCTGCTGTCCGACATCGAGCAGAGCCTTCAGACCCAGCGCTTCAACGTGACCGTCGCCCGGATCATGGAACTGGTCAACGTCACCCGGAAGTCGATCGACACCGGCGCTGGCGCGCGGGACGCGGCGGTCCGCGAGGCCGTCGAGGTGGTCGCCATCGCGCTGAGCACGATCGCCCCGTACGTCGCGGAGGAGATGTGGGAGGCCCTGGGACACGCGCCGTCGGTTGCGGAGGCGAAGTGGCCGACGGTCCAGGAGACGCTGCTGATCACCGATGCCGTCACCTGCGTGCTGCAGGTGCAGGGCAAGGTGCGCGGCCGGCTGCAGGTGGTTCCGACCATCGGCGAGGACGAGTTGAAGGCCTTGGCGCTGGCCGACGAGGGCGTCCAGCGCGCACTGGCCGGCCGGGAGGTACGGACGGTGATCGTCCGTGCCCCCAAGCTGGTCAGTGTCGTACCCGTCTGACGTCGTCTTTCTCTCTTCAGTCGGGACCGGTTCCTTGCGGGACGATCACGATGCGCGTTGCTCGGTGGCGGGTGCGCGCGACCACCATCGCGTTGGCGCCGTCGGATCCTGCTGCGCGCTGCATCGCCTCCTGAGCGCTGCGGCCGAACTCGACGTGCCGGGCGACCAGCCATTTCACCCGGACGTCCTCCTCCGGTTCGACGTACCAGCACTCGTCGAGCAGGGAAGCAACCTCAGCCCACTCGCCATCGTCGACGAGCAGGTAGTTTCCCTCGGTGATGATCAACCAGACGTCGCGCGGCACCGGAACCGCTGATCCGATCGACTCTTCCAGGGCACGGTCGAAGACGGGCGCGTAGACGAGTTCCTCACCATCGCGGAGGCGGCGCAGCAGGTGGACGTATCCCGCGACGTCGAACGTGTCGATGGCTCCCTTGCGCTCGTAGCGTCCGAGGCGGCGGAGCTCGTCGTCGCGGAGGTGGAAGCCGTCCATCCCGACGACCATGGCGGCCGCGCCGAGTGCGTCGTGCAGGATGGTGGCCAGTGTCGACTTTCCGGCACCAGGGGCGCCCGTGATTCCGAGGATCCGGCGGGTGCCGGGGGTGATCAGACCCCGGGCAGCGCTGATCAACTCGTCGAGGTCGGATGGGTGCCCACCGCCCGAAGTCGGTTGTCCGGCCGCCTTCTCGTTGTCGAGGGTGTTGATGGGAACCTCCGTCGGGTGCGTGGTCGTGAACCGACGCTAGCCGATGACTGCCGGCGTGCGATGACGCCGTCGTTCATAGTGCGGTGGACCGCTGAGAACGGTGTCCGGGCGGCTGTCGTAGCCTGTCTCGTCGGCGACCCGCTGCCCTCAGCCGGTCGAGGTCCCGGCGACGGTCGCCACCAGACCTAGGTGATCGGTGCCGGTGACCCGGATCCGAGTGATCGAGGTGGCAGTCAGCCGATCGTCCAGCAGGATGTGGTCGATCGGGATCAGCGGCGGTATCGGGGCGTTCGCCGGGTAGGTCGGCAGCCAACCGGCACCGACGATGTCCGTGGCGCTGGTGAGGCCCAGCCGGTACAACTGGCGCATGGGCAGATGATCATCCACGGCATTGAAGTCACCGGCCACGACCAGCGGCCGGTCGAGCTCTCGGGCGATGACCCGTTGGAGCAGCGCATGTTCGGCCGGCCAGTAGCCCCGTCCGCAGAACGGATTGCAGGGGTGCGCGGCGATGATCCGAACACCCCCGAGCCGAGGAATTTGCGCAGTGGCCTGCCACATCTGGAAGGAGGTCTGCGGCAAGGGTTGCACCGCGGTCAACGGGAACCGCGAATAGATCGCCGATGCGCTACCGGGGGAGTCCTTCCCGGCGCTGTAGGCAAAGCGATCATCCATGCCGGCCGCGTGCAGATCCCGGATCGCCCTGGGCGTGGTCTCCAGGAGAACGACGACGTCGGAGTCCCGGGACTGGGCGACGATGTCCGTCGCGTCGCCCAGCTCGCCACGGATGTTCAAGCTGAGCAGGGTGAAAGTGCGGGTAGTGGCCGGCCGCGGGTCGGGCACGAACAGGGGAGCGAGCCAGCTGAGGTGTAGGGCGAGGAGAGCCGCGATCGCCAGCGTCAGCACGCTCAGCACTCGCTTGCGGCGGGCGAGCGCCAGAGCCAGGCCGAAGCACAGCAGACACAGCGCGTAGGCCAGCGTGGCGTACGGGATGAAGGATGCCGCCAACGCGGGCTCGCCGTCGGTGGGGGGGAATACCCGCAGGCCCGTCGCGATCAGGGCGAACGGCAACATCAGGGCCGCCGGTACGACGAGTGCGATCACCCCTCGCCGTGGCGCAGGACGGGGACTGTCCCAGGCCGGTCGGGAACGCGTGGCCGGCCGCTTCGGCCCGTTCACCGGCTGCGTCGAGGCGCCGACGGGTTGCGTCGCACCATTCGCATCTCGGCCGGGTACGGCGGGAACTCGCACTCGCGCCGCTCCTCGGTCTCGCTCCATCCGCGGCCTCGAAAGAACTCGCGGACCCTTGCGCTGTCTTCCAGCACCCACAAGGTGGCCTCGCCGATCCCAGCGGCGAAGATCTCGTCGCACGCGTACTCGAGCAGCCGGCTGCCGTAACCCCGTCCGCTTTGCTGGGGCACGATGCCGATATGGCGCACCCGTTCCTCGTCGTAGGCCAGGTAGCCGACCGGTGCGTCGTCGACGTCCAGCACGCGGACCTGCACTCGTGGGTGGCGCAGCAGTCGACGCCAACGTCGCGCGATCTCCTCACTGGGATAGGGATAGTCCTCGGGCGGGAAGATGTGCGCGAACTCGGCTTCGCTCGCTGCCTTCTCCATCCTGGCCAGTCGTCTGACCTCGTCAGGACGTGCTCGGCGGATCCGAGTGCCATCATCGGACCCCTCGCCGCCCGCCTCGTGGGCATCGGCGAGCCGGAGCAGTTCGGCGGCAACAGCATCGGAACGTGTGTGACGTCCGCGGCGGGTGGCCGTGTTGGACTTCTGCACGCACCAGGCCTCGGCCCGCACCCGGGGCGAGGCGATGACCAAACCGTTCTCGCCGGGGAAGATCACGCTGACGTCCTCCCAGTCGAACCGGTTCCGACGGAATGGATTCACCACGCTCAGTCCGCGCTCGTCGGCAACGATCCGCGGATGCAGGCCGAACCGCCAGCCGTAGAGGACCACCACAACGGTGAGGGCCAGGAGGGCCGCAGGGATCACCTGGCTGTGCAGTCGCTGGTAGATGAGAAAGGCCAGCACCGGGATGACAACGATGCTGACCGCCAAGAAGACGAGGACGAACGTCAACGTCAGAGGCGCGGCACGCCAGGTCCGGCGTCGGCGGGCCATCCCACTTCCTCCTGAGGCTCTCGATCGGCGACGTCGTCGGTGCGGCGTCGGTGGACAGCTTTCCAGTTCCACAGATCATGGGCCCGAATAGCTCACTACCCGGTCAAATGTCGACGTGCCCTACTCTGGCGCCGTGGCCGGTGTGGCAATGGTGACCGACTCTACGTCCTCGCTGAGCCCGTCCAGCGCAGAACGTGGCGACATCGTGATCGTTCCGCTTCAGGTCGTGATCGACGGCGTCAGTCGTCCGGAGTCGCTCGGCACCGATCCGGGCGGCACCCCCGTCGTCACACCGGGTGAGGTCGCCCGGGCACTGCGCGACGGCCTGGTCGTGACGACGTCGCGACCTGGGCCAGAAGCGGTCGTCCGGGCCTATCGTCGCCTCGCCGAGGCCGGCTTCGACGCCATCGTCTCGGTACACCTCAGCCGGGCCGTGTCGGGCACGGTCGACGCTGCCGCGGTGGCTGCCCCGGACGCGCCGGTGCCGGTGACCGTCGTGGATGCCGGGACGGTGGCGATGGCCACCGGTTTCGCGGTCCTGGCCGGCGCGCGGGCGGCCCGGATGGGAACCTCGGCCGACGAGGTGGCCGAAGTGGTCGAGCGGAGCGCGGCGGCGTCGACGACGTACTTCTGCGTCGCAGATCTCGAGCACCTGAGGCGTGGAGGTCGGATCGGAGCGGCCGCCGCGCTGGTCGGCTCGGCCCTGGCGGTCAAACCGCTGTTGACCGTCGAGAACGGGAGTATCCGACCGTTCGAGCGGGTGCGGACGACCGCTCGGGCCCACGCCCGGTTGGGCGAGCTTGCGGTGGCGGCACTGGTCAAGGCAGCCGGTGCCTATCCCGGAGTCGACGTCGCCGTCCACCATCTCGACGATCTCGGCGCCGCGGAGCGGCTCGCGAAGGCATTGCAGGGGAAGGTGTCGCTGCCGGGTCACGTGGTCATCGCCGAGCTGAGCGCGGTGCTCGGTGTCCACGTCGGGCCCGGAACCATCGGCGTGGTGGTCTCGCCGCGACTCTGAGTGGCGTTGTCCACAGGAGCAGGCACAGCGGTGAGTTGTCCACAGGTTACCGATCGCGCCGAACGATGTCGGGCCGGCTGCTTAGCGTTCGTTCATGGGACGACACACCGTCGACGAAGCGACCGCCGCCATCGCGACGGAGCGGCTGGCCCGTCTGCTCGCTGCCATCGGTCCGCGGCGAGCCATGGGCGGTGACCCTCGCGACGCGGACACGGATCGCGATCTCGAGGACACCCGACCTGGCGGCATGCCGGTCGAGCGTCGGACGGAGGAGGCCGGTACGGTCGATCCGCTGCTTGGCCGCGTGGGCTCCTTCGGACGTCGCCACCTCGGCGTGCTGGCTCTCGTGCTCCTCGTCGGGCTGGGCGCCGCAGGGTGGGCAGTGCTGCGCGCAAGACCCGTGGCCGAAGCCACCCCGCTGACGGTGGCGACGACGAGCGACCCGGGGCGACAGCCGGCGAGCGGCGGACCCGAGCAGTCCTCCGGCCGCCCGTCGCCGGCCACGACACCGGGTGTCGAGCCGGTCGCCACACCGGGTGCCGCAACCATCGTGGTCCATGTGGTCGGGGCGGTCCGAAAGCCGGGCGTGGTGAACCTGTCGGAGCGTTCGCGGGTGAAAGATGCCATCGAAGCGGCCGGCGGGCTGCGGAGCGACGCTCGCCCGGTCGAGTTGAACCTGGCCCAGGTCGTGCGGGACGGTCAGCAGATCGTGATCGGCACCGCCCGACATCCGCGCGGGGAGGTCCGTGACGGAACCACGGTGCCCGGAGGGTCGGCGAATGGGTCAGTGGGGGGAGCCGGCGGCGGGTCCGGACCTGGGCCTCGGGCATCGGCGGGCGTCACCGTCGAGCTGAACACGGCCACCGTCACGCAGCTGGACACACTGCCGGGGGTGGGACCGGTGACCGCGGAGCGGATCCTCGCCTGGCGGACCGCGCATGGCAGGTTCTCCCGGGTAGAAGAGCTGCAGGAGGTCGACGGGATCGGTCCCAAGACGTATGCGCAGATCGCGCCACACGTCCGCGTGTGAGCGATCCGAGTGAAGAGTCGGCGGTCTGCACCCCGGCGGACCTGCGACTCGTCCCGGCGGCTGTGGCGACATGGTCCGGCTGCTGGTGCGCTACCTCCGGCCAGGCCGACCTGATCGCAGTGGCGATGGCTGTCGCCGTCGCGGTCTTGGTGGCCGGCGGTTTGCGCCGGTCGATCGTTACCGTTGCCGTTGCCCTGGCACTGCTCACCTCCGGTGGAGCGGGAACGCTGCATGAACAGCGGCTCACGTCGGGGCCGGTGGCGGAGTTGGCGAGCCAGCGAGCGGTCGTGTCCGCGGTCGTGGTGACCACGGCCGACCCGTCGATCCGGGTGGTCGGCCCGATGAGACCACCGTCTCTGGCCGTTCGGGCCGCCGTGGTCGCTGTAGCGGGTCGGGGCGAGGGCTGGCGGGTCCGCCTGCCGGTGGTGGTGATGGTCAGCGGTCCACTGGCCGCCTGGCTTTCGGCGCCGGTCGGCAGTCGGTGGGCGGTCGAGGGGCGGCTGGAGCCGCCGGAGCCGGGATCCGGCATGGCGGCCGAGCTGCGAGTGAGGCGGGCGGAGTTCATCGCACCACCGGGCAGCGGATTGCGCGTGGTCGAACGCGTTCGTGCCGGGCTCCGCGCCGCAGTCCAGCACCGCGGCGCCGACGCACGTGGCCTGGTGCCTGCCCTGGTCCTGGGTGACACCTCAGCGGTGCCGCCGGATCTGGTCGAGGCATTCAAGGTCGGCGGGCTGACCCACCTGACCGCCGTATCCGGGGTGATAGTTCGTTAGGGGTATGGGTTGAAACGCATGCTGCAAGGCCGCCGAAACGGGTTCATACCCGATGCCCGGAGGGCGGCAAAGTCGCCTGCGCCGCACACGTTGCGGCCATGAGAATCCGCATTCTTACCGACGCCGTCCATGCCGAACGAGGTGGACGATGCGCGTCCTGATCTACGGCCGCGTCTCCCGCGATCCGCGGCAATTGGGCCGTTCGGTCGACGAGCAGGTATCCGAGTGCATCGAATGGGCGGACCGCGAAGACTGGCAGGTGGTCCGGGTCGTGCGCGAGACCGGATCGGCGAGCCGGTACGCGCGTTCCAAGCGGGACGACTGGGCTCTTGTCATGCAGGCGATCGAGAACCGGGAGATGGATGCGCTCCTCACCTGGGAGTCGAGCCGCGCGACGCGCGACCTGACCGCCTACGCCGAGCTGAGGGACGCTTGTGTCACGGCGGGCGTGAAGTGGGGGTACTCCGGGAGGCTTCATGATTTGTCGGACCGCGACGCGCGGTTCCGCACCGGGTTGGACGCGCTGCTGGCCGAGGACGAGGCCGCCAGGACGAGCGAGCGGCTGCTACGGACGGCCCGCCACGCGGCGCTGGCCGGGCGACCGGGCGGGAAGAACCTGTACGGCTACCGGCGGGTGTACGACCCGGAGACCCGGTTGCTGCTGCGCATCGAGCCGCATCCGGAGCAGGCGCCGGTCGTCAGGGAGGCTGCGCGGCGCATCCTCGCCGGCGAGACGATGTACAAGATCGCGAAGTCCTTCAACCAGCGTGGTATCGACCCCCGCAGGTCCGCCTTCAAGGAGCACCGTCGGAACCTGGGGTGGACCCCTGTTGCGATCAAGCAGATGCTGATTCAGCCGGGCTATGCGGGGTTGAGAGTGCACCGCGGCGAGATTGCCGCCGAAGCCATCTGGCCCGCGTTGGTGCAGCGGGAGGACTGGGACAGGCTGCAGAGCATCCTGTTCGACCCTGTACGTGGGCGTCTCCGTAACGAGACAGTGGTGCATCTCTTGTCGGGCATCGCGTTGTGCGGCGAGTGCGGGAACCATATGCGGGTCGGCCTGCAGAACTACGGCCGTCCAAGGATCGTCAGGGGTTCCTCAGGTGAGCAGAAGATCCAGTACAAATACCACACCTATATCTGTCAGGGTGCGCCAGGAAAGCCTGGCTTTCACGCCACCATCAAGTGCGAGTTCCTGGACCACGCCGTGGTGGATGCCGTCGTCCGAAGACTGTCGTCGCCTGACGTGCTGCAGCTGCTGGGTGCCGAACAGGACGACAACAGCGACGAGCGGACCTCGTTGCGAGAAGAGATCGAGAAGCACCAGGCCTGGCTGGAGAAGGTCCGGGACCGGGCCATGCGGGAGCAGAACCTCGACCTGCTGTTCGACCAGGAGGCGAGGGTGAAGCCACTCATCGAGGCGGCGCAGAGACGGCTGGAACGGCTACTCGACATCGACGCGAACGTCCTTCAGATGGTCCGAAGCGGCAGCCCCCGGCTGCACTGGGACGGCATCGACCTCGACACCCGACGAAGGATCATTCGGGCGGTGGTGACGCCCCGGGTCCAGCGGGCGGAGAAGCCCGGCCAACGGAGTGAAGAGTCGGTGCTGCGCCGGATCTCGCTGAACTGGCGCTAGCCGGCCTCACGGTCCGGGTATGTGGTTGCCGGCTCGGCCCAACCCGCCGGGAAGTCCGGTGCGCCACGGAAGGCGCCACGGACGAGCCGCACCGCCTCTTCGGTCAGCGGCGGAGCTGCGGCCACCTGCTCCTCCGCCCATTCGCGGACGGCGGCCCTCCACTTCGGGTCGCTCGTGGTGCTCCGGTCGTTGATGACGGTGGTCATGCCCAGCAGGTGTGCGGCTCACACCGATCCAGAAGCAGCCGCACACCGATACGCGTCAGCTGCCGTGCACCAGCCCGTCGTCGCCCAGTAGAGGTCGAAGGCCTCCGTACACCTTGCCTCGGACAGTCTGTCGCCGTCCTCGCACCGAGGCGCCTACAGCGCCGAAGACATCGACGCCGATACCGCGGTCCACTTGCGGGGCCGATCTGTACGACTTCCCCGAGGCGAGCAACGCAACCATCGCGCGCATCCGGGCGAGGCACCCTCGCTGCACCCCTGCGCAGGTCGGCCACGACTTCTGGCTGACTCGCCACGGCCACAGCGCCGGCTTCTGGGACCGCGGCCGCGGCCTCCCGACTGGACGCACCCAGTTCGCGAACCGGCGAAGGCGAAGGCCACAGCGCAGGTGAGGGCCGGCGCCGATCAGGCTGATCGCGCCGTCACCGGCGCCCTGACCACGTCGCAGCAGTTCCTGCGCCGCACCGCAGCGCACACGCGGACGTCCACAGACGAGGCGCATCGGACCGTGACGCAGGCGCTGACCACTCGCCGGACGAAGGTCTGCGGTCTGCGGCTGAACAGGCCGGCGGCGGATTTCGGGCGGTTTCACCGCGGTCGGCGCCGCTGCAACCCAGGCGGCCCGTCGTGGCTCGACGGCATTCGCTCAAGTTGTCGGGACGGGTGCGGCGGCCGCGGCGGGCGAGCTCCAGCAAGCTCCGAGCCGGGCGGCTGAGACGCTGGCCGAAGAGCACACCCGCGGCAACGCCGAACTCGGGGCCGCCGCAGGTCGGACCGAGACGACCCGGTCCGCCTGGGCGGCCGACGCAGGGCAGCGGACCAGGCAGGGTGCCGAGCAGTACGAGGCGTGCTCGTGGCTGCGCGACAAGCTGGGCGACGTCTGGGGAGGCATCGTCTCGGGAATCATCCTGTCCATCCCGGCGATCATCATCGGTGTCGGCCTCCTCTTTGCCGGGCCGGTCGGCTGGGAATCTTGATCGGTCTGGCGGTGGTCGGCGCGGGCCTGGGCATCTACAACCGGTTCAGCGAGTACAGCGCAGACCACGGCGGCAACGGACCGAGCTTCTGGGAGGGCGCCGCTCCGGTCGGGCTCGGCATCGCGGACCTGACAGGCGTTCCCTACATCGTCGAGGCGGCGGTCGGTCGACGGGCGTTCGCGCCGAAACCGATGTCGGACTTCGAACGGTGGGAGCGAGGCACCCAGGGTGTGATCAACCTTGCGCTGGTGGTCGCCGGCGGAGCGAAGAAGCTTTTCGGCCGTACCGGCGAAGGGAACGTTCCGGTGCGGGAGCGTGGTCCGGGTGGCCGCGTTCCGGGTGAGCAGGGTCCCGGTGAGACCGTCCCTGCCGAGACCGGGGAACAGTCGCCGCGGTTCCGGTCACCCGGGCACGGATGATCGAGCTGATCAGGCAGATCGACTCGGGCGAACCGTTCGAATTCACCCCCGAGCACGCCGAGGCGCTCAGAATGAACGCCGAGCTCGCGACCGCGAAGTGGGTGCCGGCGGAGGACGGCCGGATCAGGTGGGCTTCCATCCGGAGTAAGATGCAGTTGACCCGGTGGCGGTTCCTGCCGCGACTGCCTGAGGTCGCGGCGATCCTGCGGAACGCGCTGACGAGGCTACCGGAGGGTCCCGAACGGGCCGAGATGCTCGGGTTGCTGGACCGCTGGACCGCTGGGTCGGCGGAGGTGGGGTAGCGCGCCGACCAGCGCCGGCGGCACAGGCAGCGGAACCGGAGGCGGCACCCCACCCGTCAGCCCGGGTGACAGCGGGGCAACGTGCCGGTTCCTGTCCCCGTGCTGCGGGACGACGAATCGACGCCGTCCGGGAGTTGACCGTACTGCGATAGCCCGTCGGAGAGTCTGTTGGAACCGGTCGCCACCGAACGCACCGACCCGGGCGTAGATCACATGACAGTGCTGCGACACAGCGCCACAGGGCGGACTTCGTAGCGACGATCGGGTGTTCAGCGCACCCCCTCGAGGTGCGATAACGACACTTATCGCAGCCTCCCCGGACGACGGGTGGAAGCGACAAGGACGCGGCGGTGGTCGTTGGTTTGGCCGCGACGCCTGCGGCACCGGCCCGAGGCGCGTGTCGATGACCAACCGCTACCAGCGCGTCGTGTGTGATCGCAACCAGTGTCGGCGACCGGTAGGCCTCAAACAGCATGGGCCCGTTGACTGATGTTCGGCGCCTGATGTTCGACATTGGGTCCCGCTGCGCAGGAGACCGGCAAACCCTGGCCGACGGACTCGTGTCGGGGTTCCCGCTGTCAGCGGTCCCGCGTACGGTCATGGCCCATGGTGATCCTCCACACAGACCGCTTCGCACCGTCCGGGTCCCAGTCGTGACGTACTCCAAGTCCATCATCCCCGGGCCAACACCCACGCCGACCCTGATCAGCACCACGAGCGACGGGGACATTCTGATGCCGCAGCTGATCGAACTCGGATGGGGGTGGTTCGGCGACGACATGCCCGCGCACGGGACAGGTGAACTCCGCATCACCCACGACCGGCTCGCCCTCGTCGTCGACGACCAGACGATCCTGGACGACATCAACCCGGCCAGCCCTCCAGGTTGGTGGGACGCAGTCGACGGGCTCGGCGGCCTGTGCGTGGTGATCGTGGTTCGGCACGAGGACGCCGGCGACTTCAACGACCCCGACTTCGGTGCCCGGATGCAGGGCCTCATGAGCGGCCGGCGCGGCGTATGGGCACTGCTGCCGGTCCGCAGCTGACGCCCTAGCATCCGCATCGATCGAGCTGATCTATTGCACCAGTTCCCACGCCTCGGCGACACTGCGAATGCCAGCCCTTCTCCGCCACTTTGAACGCTCGACCAGCACACGATCGAGGCCGCCGTGGTCATCGCTTGCTCGATCGAGACCTCCTCCGACTCGTTGACGTCGTCCAGCGTGCGCTTCTTCTCGACGGCGGCAGCCGGAACGTCGAGCGCGGGTGGCCGGCCCGTCTGCCGAAGTTGATCTTGTTGACGCCGGGATATGGGTATTCCCCGAGTCGTGTGCGAGCGGGCCGAGAGTTCGTGCGGGCTGGCTGTCAAAGAAGGCCTGCAGCACTGCCGGGCTCGGTGCGTTCTCCCGGCGGAGACGGGATACGCTGCGGTTCGGGGACCGGATCCGCGGCGGGAAGCTGCATCGGTAGATGGCAATGGATCAGAACGTCAGGTATGGGCGCCACGCGCAGTTCAGCTTTCGCCGACGGGAGTCGATGTCACCATCGGCTGGTTCCCCATCGACCGACCCGGGTCTGTTCGGTCCGGACTCCGTCGCGTGGCGCGTCCACGGAGATCCCTCCATGCTGGTCGCTGGATTCCGAGCGTTGCAGCTGCAGGCGGTCCATCCGCTGGTGATGGCGGGCTTCGACGACAATTCGTTCTTTCGAGAGGATCCGTGGGGGCGCCTTCGTCGGACCGGCGATTGGATCGCGGCCGTCACCTACGGGACCACCGCTGAAGCCGAACGGGCCGGAGCGGTTCTGCGCCGGATCCATGCGCGCCTGTCGCCTGGTGTCGAGCCGGAGTCGGGTGAGTCCTATCGGGTTGACGACCCGGCGCTGCTGCTGTGGGTGCATTGCACCGAGGTGGAGTCCTTCCTCTCGACCTACCGACGCTGCGGCGGTCCCTTGGCCCGTGACGAGGGGGATCGATATGTGGACGAGATGCGGCAAAGCGCTCGGCTGGTCGGCCTCCCGGTCGGCGGTGTGCCGTCGACCGAGGCGGAGCTCGCCGACTATTACGTGTCTGTGAGGCCGCAACTACGGTTGACGGCGCAGGCACGCCGGAACGTCATGTGGGGGTTCGTTCCACCGATGCCTACCTGGGTACGGTTCGGCACGCCGGCACGGCCCGCGTGGGCAGGGCTGATGTGCTTGGCCGCCGCAATGTTGCCGCGGTGGGCCCGCCGACTCTACGGCCTGCCCGGCATTCCGACCACCGATCTCGCTGCGGACATCACGGGCCACCTGCTACGGAAGGGTGCGCTGAAGCTCCCCGACTCCTGGGTACGAAGCCCGGCTTACCGGGCCGCACTCAGCCGCGAGGGACTTGAGGCGGACGAATCGGCACCGGATGAAGCCAAGGTCTCGCGCTCCAACCGACGCCACTTCGCTGCTGGTCGCTCGTAGGCCAGATCGATGCCGACGTCGTCCGAGACGCAAATCACGGTGTCCGGTTCGCAACCGCACGGCGTACTCGGAGCAACCGCTGTCCAGATAGTGAGCTCATGTCCGTGGCCATGGAAAAGTGGCTCTCCGATTTTTAGCGGGGGTCGCTTGCCAGGGTTGAGGTTCGTGTCGTAGCCGCTGGTGGGCTCGTGGCCCCGCCATGCTGTTGGTCTTCCACAACTTCCAGCAAGCGAGGCCACGAGTATGACGGATGCTACGTCACCCGACCCCTGCCAAGTGTTGTCCGGGGTGTTGTCCGACTCGACCACGGTGTTGTTCGGTTTGGAGGCCGAGTTCGCCGTCCTCGAGGTCGTACGGACTGGGCCGACGGCAGTGAAGATGATCATCGCGCAGATCGCCCGGGACGGGACCTGCCCGACCTGCGGGGTGCTCAGCTCGGCGGTGAAGGACCGGCCGATGGTCCGGGTGAAGGACCTGCCGGCGTCGGGCCAGATGGTGGAGCTGTGGTGGCGCAAACGCCGCCTCGTCTGCGCGGAGGTGTTGTGCCGTCGCCGGTCGTTCACCCAGACCGCGTCGACGATCCTGCCTCGGGCCCGGCTGAGCGAACGGCTCAAGGACAAGGTCGCGTCGGCGATCGCGACCAGCAACCGGGCCGTCGCCGACGTCGCCGCCGAGTACGGGCTGTCGTGGCCGACCGCACACAAGGCGCTGATCGCGGCCGCGACGCGTTGGTTGCCCGAACCCACCCCGGCACGGGTGCTCGGGATCGGCGAGACCCGGTTCCGGTCCGTGCGCTGGATTCTCGACGGCATCGCCTGGAAGCGGTCCGATCCGTGGATGACGAGCTTCGTCGACTGCACCCCCGGTCATCCCGGACCACTCTTGGGCCTGACACCGGGTCGCAGCGGCGGCTGTGTGAGGGACTGGTTGGGAGTCCAGTCCGACGCGTTCCGGCGTCGGATAGAGATCGTCGTGATCGACCCGTCGGCGCCGTACGCGTCGGGGATCCGGGCCGCTCTGCCGGGAGTACGGATCGCGGTCGACAAGTGGCATCTCGTTGCGCTCGCGAACACGATGCTGACTGATGTCCGGCAACGTGTCACCCGCACCCTGCTGGGCCGTCGTGGCACCACCGCCGACCCGGTCTGGGTGAACCGGCACATGTTGTTGACCGGCGCCGAGCACCTGTCATCGAAGCAGTGGAGGCGCCTGTGGGCCACGTTCGACGCGTGCGATCCGACGAAAGAGGTCCAAGCAGCATGGGCGGTCAAGGAACGCCTCCGGCTCCTGCTCGGCGAGTCGGAGCCGTCGAGGATCCGGTGGCGGCGGGCCGACTTCTACGAAGCGGCGATCGACGCACAGTTGCCCGAAGCGACCCGGCTCGCCAACACGATCCAGACCTGGTGGCCCGCCGTCCTCGTCGCGCTCCTCGAGGACGTCAACAACGCGAGGACCGAAGGGTTCAACCGGATCATCAAACAAGTCAAACGAACCGGCTGCGGCTACCGCAACATGATCAACTACCAACGTCGTATCCTGACCCACATCGCGGTCACCCGACCGCTGAGATCAGCAGCATGAACGGGTCACACCCCGCTAAAAATCGTAGAGCCGGAAAAGTCCCCGGTGGTGGCCAGTTGGCTGTCCCCGATTCCTGTTCGTCGCGGCACCATCCGGACGGCTGATCAGCGTGAGACCGATGTTCTGGTACCGCACGACGAGCTCGTTGCTGACCGCCCCGGCGGCGACATCCAGCGCGGACTGTGGCGAGTTCCGCTGTGCAGACCCAGATGAGTGCCCGGTCTTCCCTCCTAAGGACCGTCCGCTGCCGAGTGCATCAGATCAGGCAGCAGACTTCCAAGTTGGCTCGAAGTGGGCCGCGAAGCATTCGACAATCCGGTCCGGGGCGGCCCGGATACGAACCAGATCAGCGTCGCGGCCGCCCTGGCCATCGTTCAACGCTCAATCGACTCGATAAGCAAGCGAATCTCTGATTCCTCGTCAAGTGAGATAGGTTCCCATGACTGTGCCGCACCACGCTGGTTCAGGCGCAATTCCTCGGCCGATGCTGTCAGGACTGATATCGAATCAGAATCGGTCCAATTTACTGATCTCAGATTCTCTCTCGAAAGCCGTGTCGCAACAATGCATTCCAGCGAGGTTCCGCCATTCGAACCGGATTTTCCGTCTCGCACCGCGAGAATGGCAACGTGCTGCAGTCCCGGTGCCACGGCAAACGCCTCTTTGGCTGTAGCGATCACGAAGCCGGCTATGAATCGCTTGTATTGGACTGCGGACTGTGCTTTGGTCATCTTCCGCAGCGACAGGTTCCCGGCGGGAGTAACCGCTGGTTGGCGATCGGGCAGGGAGGACAGCGGCGGCAGGTACACAAGCACTGATGCCGTGTCGCCCTCCACGTCAAGTGGTGCGGCTGCTGCCTCGTTGTCGGCGAATGCAGCGATGAGTTCATCGATGACAGCGTCTCGATCGTTGGCTCGCAGCCGTGCCCACCAACCATCGAGTCGGGCCTGCTCTGCTGCATTTCGCCGCCGGCCCGCTTGATACTGCTCGTCAATCTGCCGGTAGGCGGCCCATGCCGCATCCTGCTTCGCCTTGCGCCATTGCCGTAGCTTGAGACGGCTCACACCGTTGAGATGCTGTGTGAGTTGGGCCTGGAGAATCGCCATTTGGTTGTCAACGGCGGCCGGCCGAGCGCTGCGCTGCGTGACCGGTTGGAACCGGGCCTCGTGGAGTCGGGCAATGCGATCCAACGCCGCGCCTATCTCGGCTGCTTGCTCGGCCTTGCTACCGGCCACGAACTGTTGGCGAATCGCGGCCATCGGGTTTTGCGAGGGCACGGCTTGACTTGAACTGTATGCACTTGCCTTGGCCGAAGTGGAGTATCGCGCTCCCGCAACTGTTCCCGACACTGTCGTCCGGCCGCCGCCGACGCCGACCCGCATCGTTTTTGAGCCGACACTGGTGCGCAGCCCTCGGCTCGTCGCGCTGACCCGCACCCCAGGCGCAAGCTTCACTGAGAAACGCATGGCCCAACCCACTGCCGCATTTGCCCGCTGCTGGCCGGCCCCACTACGCCCGCTTCCATCGCAGCCGACCATCACTGGCCGTCTGGCACATCATCGCCGTGCCGCGATCGGTCACACCGGAGGCCCCGGCCGACGAGCAGAATGCGCCGGGATGGACAACGTGGGACGCTTGGCGCTGCTGGGCAGCCCTCTTGCGGGCGGCTGCCGACTTCTTTGCTTTGGCTCGGGCGGCAGCCTTCGAAGCTGCTTCGGCACGGGCTTTGGCCGCTGCCTTCTTCTTCGCTGCTGCCTTCTTCTTCGCTGCTGCCTTCTTCTTCGCTGCTGCCTTCTTCTTCGCTGCTTCCGCCTTTTTCGCTGCTTCCGCCTTCTTCGCGGTGGCTGCGGCGCTGGCTTCCTCGGCTGCGCGGGCCTTGGCAGATGCGGAGGCATTGGGCGTGGGGTTTACAGAAGGCGTAGGTGCGAGGCTCGCTGTCGGATAGCTTCGTGCGCTAACCGTTGCTGCGGGAATCTCCGCGACCGTCGTAGGCGCTGTTCCGCCAGCACCCGTGACGACAGCGGTGCCAAGCACGAGCGCCGCGGCTGCGACCGTGCCAGCGATCGCCGGGCGGCGATACCAGGGCACGTTCAGCCAGAACTGCCACCCGGGTGGAGGCGGCGCCCAATTTGGATCGGGGCTCCAATCGGCCGGCGGTCGCCAGCCGTCCGGTGGCGGTGGCCAGCCTGGGGGACTGTTCCATCGTTTCATGCGGGTCTATTGGCCTGTCGATCTCTGAACGGGTTGGAGCCTGACACATTACTTCGGCTCCCGTCAGTTGGGTCTGTATCGAGTCTTTGTTGCCGAAGCGTTACCGGGGTGACTCGTACGCGGGGCACTTCGCCGGACGTGAGCGTGGAACAGGGCAACGACTGATACGGCGAGGACGGCCAGTGAAGATCAACTGTCCATCGGTCGGTCAGCTCATGCCGAACCGGGCGGTCTCGGCGGAAGCCCGGCCATAGGTCGTTCCAGCAACCCGGATCATTGCTGCATTGGACTCCGGCGGATTCTAGGAGTCGAAGCAACACCTGAGTGTTGAAGGCGCTGATGCGCCCGTCTCAGGAGGCTATCCGATCATGGGCGGGCGAGCGATCTCGGCGGCGAATCGGAGGCCTGGGGTGTCGTAGCCGAGGCCTTTTCGCGGTCGGTGGTTGAGTTCGGCGTGACGTTGGCGACGCGTGCCGGGGAGTGGACGGCCAGGTCGGTGCCCTTTGGAAAGTATTGCCGTGCGAGGCCGTTGAAGTTCTCGTTCGCGCCACGCTGCCATGGGCTGCAGTGTTCGGCGAAGTAGATCGGGACTCCGCTCGCAATGGTCAGATCTTGGTGTCTAGCCATCTCGACCCCCTGGTCCCAGGTCAGGGTTCGCTTCGGCCGGTGCCAGGTCAGGAGTGGTCGTCGATGTCCGCGTTCGGAGCGTCGCGCTGGACCGCTGCGATCCCGTTCAGGGCGGCCGCCTTCGTGGTGTAGCCCTCGCCGCCGTTCGCGATGTTCTGCCCGTTGCCTGACTTCAGCCTCCAACGGAACTCGCCGCGGGTGTCCTCGTACAGCTCGAATTTGGCCATGTGTGTTGCTCCTCGTCATCGAGTCGATTCCGTCACCCTACGGCCGAAGCTGCCGCTCCGCCCGGGTGGGTGATTCATCGTTCGCAGACCGTGCCGTCATGATCATTGTCGCGGTACCAGCCGTATTCGGTGTCCTTGCCGCGGTAGTAGGGCCCGTAGCCTGCGGCGTTCGCTGCCTTGCAGGTGGGGAACCGAGGATCAGTGGTCGGCCCCTTCGACTTGGATTTCGGTTTCGGTTTGACGATCGTGGGCTTCTTGTCGACGACTTTCTGCGCGCTCGCCCGCGTCGGCAGTTTCTGTGTCGGGCAGGTGGCGAGGACCCGTTGCATGGCTGACTTCTCGGCTTTGGTCACGCTCAGGTCGTAGGCGTGCTTGACGGCGATCTGGCGGGCGACGTAGCTGCACCGGTAGCTGGTGTTGGGCGGCAGCCAGGTCGCGGCGTCGCCGTCGCCCTTGCTGGAGTTCACTCCGCCCTGGGTGGTCTGGAGGTTGAGCAGGTCGTTGGCGAAGGCCGCCCGTCGGGTGCTGCTCCATTTCTGGGAGCCTTTCTGCCAGGCGTCCGACAGCGGCACGACATGGTCGATGTCGAGTTCGTCGAGGCTGGTGGTTTTCGCGGTGAACGCGGCGCCGGTGTAGGGATCGTTGAGCTTGCCGCCGAGGACGATGCATCTGTCGGCGGCCAGCAGTTTCACGTCGGCCAGGTCGCGGCGTAGCGCCGTTTCCCGGGTGGTGCAGCCGTCCGGGCGTGTTGCCCACCCGGATCCGAACTGGCCACGGCCGTATCCGGTCTTCGGCGCGCGGCCTTTCACGTCGAGCCCGGCAAGCAGGGCGAGAGCCGTCCCCGCCCCGGGTGTCGTCGTGGGTTTGGGTTGGGGCTTCGCTGTTGTGCTGGCGCGCGGAATCGGTGTCGCGGTGGGCTGTGTCGCCGTGGGCTGGCTTGCGGTCGGTGTGGGATTCGGGGAGGTCGCGGTCTCGGTGGGGCTTGCCGTCGAGGTCGCGGCCGGGGCAGGCAGGGCGACGGGTGCCGGTGGCGCGATGGCCGCTCCAGCGATGAGACCGGCGAGTCCAGCGGCGGCGATCAGGCCAGGCATCTTCCGGGTGCCGGCGCCCATCCAAGACGGCCGGATCAGGGCGACGACGCCGACGAGTACGGCCGCCAGCCCGCCGAACACCAGCGCTCCGGGCGCTCCGGCAAGCAGGCCGAACAGGGCAAAGAATCCCACGAGGCCCGCGGCGGTCCAGGTCCGCCATCCGATCCGGCGTGCGCGTGCCGTCAGGCCAACCTCCCTCGGCGCCGGGGACGGGTCGTCGGTCCAGAACTGCCAGCCCATGGGAGCGGAAGGCAGATCTGGCGGCGGCTCCCAGCCCGGCGGTGGTGTCCAGCCGGCGGGTGGTGTCGGCCACCCGGGCGGCGGGTTGAAACGCCGCGTCATCGGCTGTACCCAGCCCGGCCTGACTCCCGTTGGACATGGCTCACGGGTGGAGTATCTCGTTGGGGTCGAACAGAATGGATTGTGTCATCGCGGCGTGCGCCGGTGCTGGGTCAGGGACACGTCAGCAGGTCTTGTAGGACCTGACCGTCTTCCAACTGCACGAGTCGACCTTGCCACCGTTCGTGTTGCGGAGGGTGGCGGAGTCGCCGCCGCTGTTGTTCCAGATGTGCCAGCCGCGGTCCATGTACAGGGTTTTGGGAGTGTCGCTGCCCTTGCCGGTGTGCACGGTGACCGTCTTGCCGGGCTTGAGTGAGTACGAGCCGAACGTGTACACGTGGTGCTGCCGATCCCGCAGGGTATAGCCGCTCAGTGACACCGACTTCTTGCCCTTGTTCTTGATCCGGACATACTCGCCGTTGACACTCTTGTTGGTGTGACGATCCGATCCGGGCGCATTCACGTACACCCTGGTGATCTGCACCTTTGAGGATGCTGCTTCGGCGGGCAACGCCGTCACCAGCCCAGCCGCTATGACGGAGCCTGCCGCTGCTGATGCGACGAGCCGACCAATCCTCACTGCAGACCCCAGACGTTCGATGTCGATTGAGAGGCCGACGCTAACAGTGGTTTTCGCTCGGCGCCGACGAATCGTCGTCGGCGTTATCGGCTCGTGATTCAGAGGTGCAGGCGGAGGTGGCCGGTCCCGAGACGGCCGACCCGTCGAGGGACGCCGCTCGACACCGCAGGGTCACTGGTTGTGGCGGTGCATGGGTAGGCCGGCCGGCAGCTCGGATCGCTGCTGTGGGTGCGGACAGCCGACTCTTTCGCCACCGTCGGCGCCGCCTATTGTTGGCTGCCGAGTCTCCTCGGCCCTGGTCCTGCTGCTGACGCGCCACAGCGGGGGACTGTGCCGCAACCGGCTAGCAAGATGAGCATCGCCGCACCACTCAGCCTCACGACGCACCTGAGCTTTGTCATGATCACCCTTGTTCGGCGCACGGAGGGCGTGGTGCCACTGGCCGGTTGCTGCGGATGGTCGACATCGGTTCGACGGCCTTTTTGATCTTCGCCTGCCAGCGAGGGTCTGCGGCACCCAGCCGCGGCTGGTTCTTCGCTCGCATGGCGGATGGTGGAGTCCGGCTCCCTGTGGACGGAATCGGAACGTCGCTGGTCGGAGGAGCCGAAGCGTGCCGACTGGGGCGCTGCGGCGGATACTGAGTGGTCTCGGACGCAGGTATCGCAGCCTCCGCGAACAGCGGGTGAAAGCGACCAGGTTGGGGCGCGGAGGCTGCACGTTTGGGGCGCTGCCGATCGGCGTCCTTGGTGGCTTTCCGTGCCGACTGATGTGGTCCCGGAGCCTTTCGGGCGAATGGTTGACGTTCCGTCGACCGACGAGCTCTAGGTGTGGAGCGGCGCCGTACAGGTTGTCGTCGTGTTAGCGACCGCCCTGTTGGCCCCTGCGGGAACGTCGCCGAACGGGCGGATGGCCAAGCTCATAGGGAGATGCCTCTGACACATGATCGGCCGCAGCTACTTCGGCATCGTCTCGGGGTACTCACCGGGATGCTCATGTGCCCACGCGTGTCCGCTACAAGTCGAGTGAGGGTTCTCCGGCGGCCCCCACCATGGCGAGCGGTCTCCGCACCAGTATTCATCTGTGAACATGCCCATGAGAACGATGAAGCCGGCGACCGCGAGGCACGCGACAAAGCCGATCGCCAGCCCGGTGTAGGCCCTCCTGGTCACGGTCGCACCCTACGCCGGGTCGACGGCGCGTAACGGACTTCACGCAACATTGGGCTCACGGCCAGATCTGACCGGTTCGTGCTGCCCGACTCCTGGTCTCGACGGCGCCGCAGAAGGACCGCTTACGGGCCGGCGCAGCGGGCGTGACAGGTGCTCGCCGAAGCCGGCGGCGTCAGGTCGGTGGCGAGACCGGTGTCAGTTGAGCTTGCGCTGATCCAGGGCACGACGAATCCGGCTCTCTTTCTGGCCGGTGATTCTGGCGAGCAGCGGCACGCGGTTGCGATAGGCCACGACGCCAATGACGATGAGGATGACAAGAACGATGAATGTCATGATCACTTCGCAAACGGCTCGGCTGGACTTCTCACGGTACTTCTGCGATCAGCATCCGCGGTCGCGGCGTGACCCCGAGGTTTCCCTGATTCTTAGCGTCCGAAGCCTGGCGCTCTTGGTTGCGATCGCTTACACCCTCCACCGGTGGTCCCCGAACCCCGAGCACCGCAGGTCCGTGCGACCACCGTCGTGCGCGTGACGCACGCAGTAGCCGACCGGTGACTGCGACATTTCAGCCTGTCGGATCGGCGGGTTGTGTCCGGGCGCCGCATGTCATCCTCGGGGGATGGCACGAACTTGGCTGTCGGTGACGGTGGAGCTACTCGGCGGCCGCGGCGAGGAGCTGTGGCCTTGGCCTGGTCGCATCTTCGCGGTCGGGCCGTCCCACACCTTCTTCGCCCTCGCGGATGCGATCAACGATGCGTTCGGGCGCTGGGACCGCTCGCATCTGTCGATGTTCACTCTCGCCGACGGTCGGGTGGTCACTGACGAGTCGACGGGAGCCGAGATGGCTGAAGCGGCCGGCGGCCCGATCATCGCTCCCCTGAACATCGAGTCGGTGAAGGTGGCCAAAGTGCTAGAGCTCGGCGCGGAGTTCCAGTTCACTTTCGACCTCGGTGATGCGTGGACACACCGGTGTGAAGTCGCGGAGGAGAAGATCGACCCCGTCGAGGCGCTGGGCATGCGCCCGGCCACCCCGTTGCCGTATTGGGGGTGGGGAACAATCCCGGACCAGTACGGCCGCCGGTGGGCGTCCGACGACGGGGAGAGTCGGCCACCGCGGAAACCGACCCAGCCGCACCCGATGCTGCTTCATGCCTGGCCCGGCCGCGAGCAGTTGCCGACGCTGGATCTGGTCGCTTTGCGCGAAGCGATCGCGGGCCACGATGCTGCTCGATTCCTGGCCGTGGTGACGGGATGCGACGTCGACGATGTCCTGCAACAGGTGGGGGCGGGGGTGCCGATGGCGCTGCAACAGCGGCGGGACCAGGCTGAATCGGTGGCGTTGTCGGTGATCAACCGGCTCACGTGGCGGGGCGGACCCGGCGACCAGGTGCTGGCAGAAGACTTGCTCGCTTGTCTGCGTCGTGAGCCATTAGCGGGGTCGGCAGTGGCGGTAGATCTCGAGATGCTGAGTCTGGAGCTGGAGGGCGATGTGAGCTTGTCGATCGGGGCCTATCTCGACCTCCACACCGGGGAGGTGTACGGAGATTCCGCCGCTGATCCGGCGATCGTCGGGGAGGATGCCGCCATCGATGTCGAAGAGGACCCCGACCGTTGGCTCCGGTTCGACCGCGTCGGCTCGCGGGACGGGTGGCGGGACATGGCTGACTTTGCTCAGCGGCAGCGGGAGACAGGTCTTCGTGAGCGGCTGGAGCAGGCGATCCACGGCACGGGTGCCTTCCGCCGGTTCCGTGACCTTGTCCACGACGAGGACCTCGCCGACCAGTGGTATGCCTTCGCCGCCGACCGCCAGCTGGGGCGCGCGCGTGAGTTCCTCGCTGCTCGGGAAATCCGCGTCGGCTGACAGACACCGACACGAGTGCCGCCCGTCAAGCGCCGTGTCGGCGAGACAGCGGCTTGCCGCTAGCGGAGGTCACCGGTTGGCAGCAAGTGTCGCCGTGACGCCGCAGACGGATCGTTGAGCGGGCAATGAGCCGCGAGGGCAACTCATCCGGGTAGTGGAGACTTGATACCCCATCGGTAGCGGTCTGGATCGGTGACTATCCCTGTCCCCAAGGCATCGGTTGCAGCTCGGCAAGAACGGCTCCGCCGGCCCCGGGTACGGCCTGTACGAAAACTGGCGGTCAGGTCGTGGGCGTCGAAGGTCAGATCGATAGTCGTTGAGCCTGGCTCAGGCTGGGGCCCAGACGAGTCCCACCAGACAGCGAACGACTGGCTGTGGAGAGTAACCGGCGCGCCGGTCCACTCGACGTCGCCCAAGCCTGCGGCTCGTCGCTTCCCGGGAAAGTAATGGGCCTCATGGTCCAACCAAGAGTGGTGTAGAAGTGTGGCTCAACGCGAGGTCGCGGACTATGAGATTGATCTCCGTCAACACGATCTCAGTCAAGCAGGCCCGGCCGGCTCCCGATCCATCGACCGCTAGCCGACCCTTTTGCGAGAAGCTGGTCGCGTGGCGGGGGCGGATCCACTTGGACACACCTCGCGCCGGTGTCGCGGCACAGTCTCGCTCACCTGGCAGGATCGACCGATGGCGATACGGCGATGGGCTCGAACTTTCGCCGGCGGAGCGCCGTCGGCGGCGATCGCCAAACTGAACGCCCGTCACCCGTGGAGCCATAACGACCACTTCCACAGTTGGATCGTCGCGAACCTACCTGAGCCGTGCCGGACAGCGCTCGACGTTGGATGCGGGCGGGGTGAACTGGCCGCCGCCCTCGCACCATACGTGGATCGGGTGATCGGCAACGACATCGATCCGTTGATGCGTGTCGAGGCGGCGCAGCGTTGTGCCGGTCTACCGAATGTCACGATCACAGACGACGCCTGGACCGGGAGCGAAGAAGCGTACGACCTGGTGACGATGGTTGCTGTCCTGCATCACCTCGACATACCCGAGGCGGTCCACGAGGTACGTCGGCGACTCAGCCCCGGCGGGCGTTTCCTGGCCGTCGGACTCGCTCAGTCGCGCACCGTGCGCGATCACGCATGGGACGTCGCCTCCATGGTCACCAATCCGGTCATCGGGTACGTGAAGCACCCGTGGCCCAGTCGAGCCGACGGAGTGCGGCCACAGCCGTTTCCGGTCCGCGATCCCACGCTGTCGTTCGACGAGTTACGGCAGATCCTCGACGAGATCATGCCGGGGGCAATCATCCGGCACCGACTCGGTTTCCGCCACACGATCGAGTGGGCCAAACCCAGATAGGCTTCACCCAAGCCGCCCAAAGCGGACCGTCTACCGCACAGCTGGCGGGCCGCAGCGGGAAGGTCCAGCGGGTTACCGATTCGGCAACGATGGCCAGTGGCCGTTGACCATGAACGGGGTCGGGGTCAAGCCCGGCGGCGCTAGTCACCCTGACCAGCACCATCGCGCCCGGCGCTCGTCCAGCCCATCGAGTCCTCGACCAGCTCGAGCTGGGCAGCAGCTGGCAAGTAGCCGATCCGCCGACTCGTGGTCGTGATGTTGGCCAAGACGGGAGTCGACCACCACGATCCGGAGTAGCTCGCGTCAAAGGCGGCCGGTCGCTCCTTGCCTGCTTGTGCCTCCTCGGCGATCGTGTCGCTGCGCCACCGTTCCAGACGGTCGCGGACGCCGACCATCTCGGGCCGCTTCGCCTGCTCTCGATCCAGCCACCGGGTGATGGCCTGCTCTTCCAGGTCCGCTGGTGACCACCACCAATGCGCGGCCGGAGCGGCGGCGAGCGCGCGTGCCACGGGCTCGAGCGCGGTCACGATGAGCGGGTCGTCGAGGATCTGGTTCTCCTCGTGGGGCTCTTGCCAGTACATGGCGGAGTCAACTGATCTGGATAGGGCCGCCATCAGGTCGGCGGGGTCGCGCAGCGCTGCGACCGCAGCGTCGTCGACCAGGTCGAGCTGACCAAGGAATGTCGCTACATCGGTGCAGACTCGGGCGTGCTTCCTGCGGGTGCGTCGCCGAGTCCTATGCCGACTGGATCAAAGGTCGGCGAAGTGACCTGCAGCTTGGTCGATGGGCCGTTGAGCAGTGTGGGCGAGCGACTAGTGAACCCGCCATGGCCTGACGGGACCGCGACGGGCTTGTCGCAGGGAACAGCCATCTACGCCGTGCGTGGCACGCCGCCACGGTGTCGATTGGCAGCACAGCGTGATGGCCGTCTGGTCAGCAACGTGGCGATCGACACTAGCTACTTCGACCTGAAAAAGTCGAGGCGTGTCGAGCGGTGAATGCGGCTCTGACAAGGGAGAATGGCCTCAGACCCCTGGCCTGGAAGGGATTGTGACCGTTCATGTTGCGCACCGTAGCTGATCAGCCGACGCTGTGGGAGTCGATCCTGCCCGAGGAGCTGCTTCGGCTCCCGACCGAGTTGGCCCGGATCGATGTGTTGCTGGACGACCCGGCGTTCTTCGCACCCTTCATCCCGTTCTTCGACCCCAGGATCGGTCGTCCGTCGACACCGATGGAGACCTACCTACGGTTGATGTTCCTCAAGTTCCGCTACCGGCTCGGCTATGAGTCACTGTGCCGGGAAGTGTCGGACTCGATCACCTGGCGGCAGTTCTGCCGGATCGGGATCGACCAGTTGGTGCCGCACCCGACCACGCTGATGAAGCTCACCACCCGCTGCGGTTCCGCCGCCGTCGACGGGTTGAACGAGGCTCTGCTGGCGAAGGCGGTGCAGGCGAAGGTGCTGCGCACCACCAAGATCCGAATCGACACCACCGTCGTTCCCGCGAACGTGGCGTATCCGACCGACTCCGGTCTGTTGGCGAAAGCGGTCAACCGGATCGGTCAGGTCGGGCGACGGATCCACGCGGCCGGCGGCGCGGTCCGCACCAAGGTCCGGAACCGGTCCCGGGCGGCCGGGCAGCGAGCGCACGATCTGAACGCGAAGCTCCGCACCCGCAACGCTGAGGCCAAAGAGGAGGCGTTGGCGGTGGTGCGGCGCAAGAACCTCGAGCTTGCTCAGCTGGCCGAGACCGCCGCCGCCGACGCCGAACGGCTGCTGGCGAATGCGAAACGAGCCATCCGTGCGGCGAAGAAAGAAGGCGGCCCAGCTGAAGACGCAGGGCCACTGCGATCCTGCCGCGGGACGCAAACGGGGTCGTCTGGTCCGGGCCGTCGACGACCTCACCGAGCTGGTGGAAGCGACCCGACGGATCGCCGCACAAACCAGACAGCGGATGGCCGGCACCAGCCCCGATGGAGCGACACGACGGGTCAGTCTGCACGACCCGGACGCTCGCCCGATCGCGAAGGGTCGACTCGGGAAGCCGGTCGAGTTCGGCGCGAAAGCGCACGTCTGTGACAACGCCGACGGCATCGTGGTCGACCACGACGTCCAGCCCGGCAACCCTGCCGACGCGCCCCGGCTGAAACCCGCAGTGGAACGCGTCATCAAACGCACCAAACGGAAACCCCGCGTGGTGGCAGCCGACCGCGGCTACGGCGAAGCCAGCGTCGACGACGCCCTGGCCGACCTCGGCGTCGCCAACGTAGTCATCCCCCGCAAGGGCCGACCGACCAAGGCTCGACAAGCCACCGAACGACGACGAAGCTTCCGCCAGCATGTGAAATGGCGGACTGGCTGCGAGGGCCGGATCAGTCACCTGAAACGCAGCTACGGCTGGGACCGCACCATGATCGACACCACCGAAGGAGCCCGAATCTGGATCGGACAGGGAGTCTTCGCCCACAACCTAACCAAGATCGCCGCCCTGACCGTCTGACGGGGCCCAATGGGGACACCCGCGACCCGCACCGCACCTGGACGGGATCAATCCAAATCGGCCGATTCCGCCAGATCCGAGTTCTTCAGGTCGAAGTAGCTAGCGACAGCAGCTGGCCTCCGCTCTGTTGATGGCCGCGCCAGATCACGTCCCTCCTGCGAAGCGCAGAATCGGGCCGAGCCGCCGCAGCCATAAGCAGCACCGCGATCGTCGCAAGGCGACCGTTGAATGAACTGCAGCGGTTCGTCGCATGTGCGACGCAGCGTCGGTGGTCGCGGCTAGCGTCGGAGTATGGCAGTCCTGCTGCCCGATCTGCTCGTGCCCGATCCGAAAGCGCTGCGGGCGTGGCTCGAAGAGCACCACGCGAGGTCGCTCGGCGTGCGGCTGGTGCTGACGAAGAGGGCGGCTCGGACACCACGATCACGTGGGCGAGCGCAGTAGAGGAGCTGCTCTGCTTCGGCTGGATCGACGGCCAGGCCGGGAAGCGCGACGGGGGCAGCGCGCCGAGCACGGCCTGAAGACGTGGGCGATCCACCTTGCAACCGCGGTGCTCGCGAGGGTCGATGTCCTCATTGTCAGAGACAGCCGGTTCCCGTTCGGCGATTACGAAGGCGTGCACATCTAGCCTCTCTTCGACATCGATGACGACAAGCTCATCTAGGTGGCTGGTGTTTTTCGCGTGGCGTTGACCGGAGTTCCGGGTCGGGCCTTGGAGGATGGTCGGAGTCCGTCTGAGGGGTGTGTTGATGACGCTGGGGATGACGCCGACGCAGGGTGATCTGTTTCGGTCGACGGTGCCGTTCTGCGCCGGGCGGGTGCCGGAGGACTCGATCTATTCGGTGTT
>JBBSQJ010000005.1:0-40083 GCA_038257965.1 Propionibacteriales bacterium | reverse complement strand
GCTGCGCCACAGTGGCGCCAACCAGACGACCGACCAGCTTCGGCTGTTCGGCTCCGCCGTTCGTGGTTTCGCCGCCGTCGAGGATTCCTGGCCGACGGCCGGCTGGCAGGCCGAGGTCGGCCGCCTTGTCGCCCTCGCCACCGGCATCCGGACGCGGCTACCGGGTCCGGTTCAGCTCAACCTCGCACTGACCGCTCCTTTGGTGCCGAATGGCCCGGCGAGCCCGGTGACCTGTGACTCACCGGTCATCACCGCGGCACCGCCTGCGGCGCCCGTCCGGCTCCCGGCGGGCCCGCGGACCGTGGTGGTCGCCGGGGATGCGGATCCGGCGACCGGGCGGGCGATCGCCACCCTGTGCGCCGAGGCCCGCGTGCCGCTGCTCGCCGAGCCGTCCAGCAACGCGCGCCGCGGTCGGTCCGCGCTGGTCACGTCGCGGATCTTGCTGGCGTCGCGGCTGGCCGAGGAGATCCAGCGGGTCGTCGTGGTCGGCAGGCCGACATTGTCCCGGCCGATCAGCTCACTGCTGGCCCGGACCGACATCGAGCTAGTCGTGGTGAGTGGACGCGCGGACTGGCCCGACCCGGGGTTGCGGCGCCCGGCCGTGGTCGATGCCGTCGAGTTCGAACCGGCCGCGGTCTTAGACGTCGAGCGGGACTGGCCGACCCGCTGGCAAACGGCCGACTCGCGGCTCGTCGCAGCGCTGGAGAACGTGGTCCGCGGCGGCGAGACGTTGACCGGGCCGCAGCTCGCCCGCACCCTGCTTGCGTTGGTGCCGGCCGGCACTCCGCTGGTGCTGGGCTCCAGCAACCCGATCCGCGACGCCGACCTCGGGCCGATCCGGGACGACCTCGGCGACGTCTACGCCAACCGGGGACTGTCCGGCATCGACGGGACCCTGTCGACGGCGATCGGTATCGCACTGGCGCTGGGCCGGCCCACCCACGCGCTGGTCGGCGATCTCACATTTCTGCACGACCTGACGGGGCTGGTGATCGGCCCGCTCGAGCCGCGGCCCGATCTACGGATCGTGGTGGCCAACGACGACGGGGGCAGCATCTTCTCCACGCTCGAACAGGGCGCGCCGGAGCACGCAGCCGATCACGAGCGGATGTTCGGCACCGCTCACCATGCCGATCTGACCGCACTGGTGCGGGGGCTCAACATCCCGATCCGACGGGTGCGGACCGGCGACGACCTGGCGGACGCGCTGCGCGAGGCGCCGTCGAGCATCGAGGTCGTCGAGGTGGTCGTCGACCGGCTCGGTCGTCGAGCGCTCGACCAGGCGATCACTGGGCTCGCAGCCACGATCTGAGGTGGGCGGTCGCGCGGACGTCGTCCTCGTTGTAGGCGAGCACTCGTCGGCGCGACGCCGCCCTGGTCTCGACGCCGTTGCCGTGCACCGCCTGGTCGAACCACCGCTGGGAGTTCAGTCCACCCGGATCGGGGTCGCGCCAGCCGAAACCCGCGGTGACCGCGATCTGCTTCAGGCCCAGACCGACAGCTCCGAAGAAGTTGGCCTGCACGGTCTCGAGCAGGTCGACGAACTCGCTGCGTGCGTACGTCGACGCCCACGCCAGCACCTCGTCGTCGGGGCGCCGGGCGGCGAGCGCCTCGATCATCGCGACCTCGTAGCCGCTGTAGTGGAAGACCAGCAGGCCGTGGGCGTCGGCGACCTCACGGCGCAACCAGCCGAGCGCTTCGCGTGCCAACGCTTCCTCACCCGCCTCGTCGAGCTCCTCGAAGCGGCTGAACTGCACATACGCCGGCCTCGTCACGGGACCGACCCCCGATGACGGACCCCGGTCGACGGCGAACCCCCACAGATAGATCCGGCCCGCGGCGGACGTCTCGATGTCCAGGTCGATCTCGACGGCAGCTTCGGGCAAGGCGATCGGCCCGCTGGTTTCTCGTGCGATCGGCTCGCCACGCTGCAGCATCCGCGCCCGGCGGGCCACGGAACGGACCCGGCGCTCCGCGTCCGCACGGTGTGCCACGTCGGGCAGGTAGACCGCCACCAGCGCATCGACGTCGGCCGCGGCGAGGTCTGCCACCGTCGTCACGCCACGGCTGCGCAACTCACTCACCTCGGTCTGGTCCAGCCGGCCACGGGCGATACGCAGCGAGAGATCGTCCGGGTCCAGTTCGGCGCGGCAGGCCGACCACCACGGACAGGTCCGGCACTCGTCGACCACGACCGGCTGGGCCACATCGGCGGACCGGACGCCGGGGAGGCGGACGGCGTCGGCTATCGCCACCCGACGCTTCAGCTCCGTGTCGGCGTCGGACAGGAGGCTGATCGAGCGCCAGCCGAGCGCGGCGTGGTGATCGACGACTCGCACCACCGGTCGGTCCAGCCGGACCCACGTGATCGTCGGATCGGCCGGGAGCGAGTCCGTGCCGATCACGGCGCCCCACGGTGCGCCCGCGAAGCCCGCCGCCTCCAGCACCCGATGGTGGTGGGCCAGCTGGCGGAAGTCCGCGCGGCGCGTTTCGAGCCGCAGGGCCGGCTCCGCCGCCGACTCGTCGGCGACCAGTGGGCCGGTCAGCTCGGCCAGCCACGGCCGGGCGCCGTCGGGCTCGTGGGCCGGTTCGGGCGCGTCGGCCGGCTCGGGCTCGTCGTCACGACGCCGGAGCAGGACCTTGTGCCAACGGACCAGCAACGGGTGGTAGCCCGCTCGCCCGATGCCGCCGTCCGATCGCAGGAGGGCCTCGGGTGCCCCCGCCCGGTGGCCGACGGGGTCATCGGGCAGCAGCGGCCCGACGATGATGTCCCAACCAGCCCGCATCAACCGGGCAGTGCGTGATCGCCGCTGATCCGGTTCGGCGATGTCGCGAAGATCTGCCGACCGCGGGTTGGCACTCAGCAGCCGCGTGAGGGTGTCGGCGACGAAAACCGTCCGCTCGGCTTCGCGATGGGTCATGGCGTGGTCGGCGGAGCCGTCGGCGGCGGACCGGTTCGCTGACCGGTGCTGCCCCGACTCGAACGCGTGCCTGGTCTTGACCGGACAGGCCGTCGCGGCGACGGCGTCCAAGACGATGGGCGGTGCCGCCAGTCGGGCGCCGGCGCTCATGCCCGGGCCCGGTGCAGGGCGACGATGCCTCCGGACAGGTTGCGCCACTCGACCGTCCGCCAGCCGGAGCGACCGATCAGCTCGGCGAGTGCTGACTGGTCAGGCCAGACCAGGATCGACTCGGACAGGTAGCTGTAGGCGGCCGGGTTCGATGAGATCCGCTTCGCGACCGGGGGCAGCGCGCCGAGCAGGTAGTTGCGATACACCGATCGGAACGGCTTCCAGGTCGGGGTCGAGAACTCGCAGACCACGAGCGTGCCGCCGGGCCGGGTGACCCGTGCGAGCTCGGTCAGCGCGCCGCCGGTGTCCTCGACGTTGCGGAGGCCGAACGAGATCGTCACCGTGTCGAACGACCCGTCGCCGAACGGCAGCTGTAGCGCGTCGCCCGCCACGAACGAGAGCTCCGGGCGGCGTTCGCGTCCGATCCGGAGCATGCCGAGTGAGAGGTCGGTCGGCACCACGAACGACCCGGCTGCGGAAAACGGTTCGCTCGAGGTGCCGGTGCCGGCGGCCAGGTCGAGGATCCGCTGTCGGGGCTGCGGATCGACCGCCGCCACGACCGCCTTGCGCCAGGCCCGGTCCTGGCCGAGTGACAGCACGTCGTTGGCCAGGTCATAGCGCGGCGCCACGGCGTCGAACATGGCGGCGACGTCGGCCCTGCGTTTCGCGAGGGTCGCGCGCGACCGGACGGCTTCGGAATGCTTCAGCTCGGGCACACCGACAGCGTGCCAGGTGCCACCGACGAAACGCGCCGTCGTGGTGGCTCGAGCTACGCCGGACCGAACGGGGCCTCTTGACCGGGAACGGAAGAATTGCGGCCCGTCGGCTTGACCGAGCCTCGTTTGACGCTCGGCCGGACTCCGGCTCGACGCACTGGTGGTGCTTCGTTTCGTCCCTTCCCTGTCGACCGCGGCTTGCCGCGTCCGTCGGAGGAACGTCTGGTGATCCGTCGACGAATGGGCTACCGGTCGACGATCGGCTACAGCGCGGCGACCGTGGGCGTGGTCGTCGGTGCCTTGGACCCGCCCGCCGGTTCCGTGCTGACCGCCAGATAGGCCGCGTCGCGGATATCGCCGGTCATGAACACCGAGGTGTCCGGCCCGCCGGGGAAGGTCGCGTCCGGCTTCGGTGTCTGGGCAGCGTCCAGAGTCCAGAGCTGGTAGGTCCGTCCCTGCGCCGCAGCCGGGAGGTTCGCCCCGACGAACATTGCCTTGTCGAGGGACTTCGAGACCACGAACGTCGCGGGCGAGCCGTCCACGGTCACCGGGTACGTCTGCACGTCCGGCGCGCTGAGTAGCTGATTGGCCGCGGCTGACTGCGAGGCGACGACCTGTTGCTGACGCTGCAGGACGTACACCCAACCACCGAAGGCCAGGGCGATCACCGTCACCGCTGCGACGGCCAAGGTGAGCAGCCGGGCCCGGCGACCCTGCCGCCCCGCACGTGAGGATCGACGCTGCGCAAGCTGGTCGGCGGGCTCGTTCGAGCCGGTCGGTCCGTGTCCGGCGAAGGGTTCCGGCGCGTCGGGTTCGAGGTCCCAGGTCGGCTCCAGAGCTCGCTTGGGTGCTGGTTCTCCCGGGCCGGCCGTGACTGCTTCCGGGTGCGGGCTGCCGTCTTCGGAGTGCGAACCCGCTGCCGAGCGCGCGACGTCGGACTCGATCGGGCCGACGAGCCCCGGGTCGGGGGTCGCCGTCGGCGGGATCTGCTCGGACCGCAGCGCCGGCGCATCCAGCGGTGGCAGCGGACGGACCTCGCCGATGGCACCCAGCAGCGAGGACCGTAGTGCGGCCGGCGGCGCAACATCGCCCAGCGCACCCAGACGTGCTGTGGTCTCGGTGAACTCCGCCAGCTCGCGCTGGCAGTCGGCGCAGCCGGCGAGGTGTTCCTCGAAGGCGCCGCGCTCGGCCTCGTCCAAGGCGTCCAGCGCGTAGGCGCCGACCTCGACGTGGAACTCGCTCACAGTTCCACCCCCAACGCGTCACGGAGACGGATCAGTCCGTCCCGGATCCTGGTCTTGACGGTCCCGAGCGGTAGGTCGAGCAGGGCAGCGACCTGACTTTGGGTGTAGCCGCCGAAATAGGCAAGCAGGATCGCCTCGCGCTGGATGGAGGTCAGGGTGGACAGGCCGCGGTGGACCCGTTCGGCGTCGAGGCGTTGCTCGACACCGGTCCACACGTTGTCCTGGGCCGGGGTCGCCTCGCGGAGGGCGTAGCGCTGGTCGCGGGCCGTCTCGCTGCTCACCGAGCGCACCCGGTCGATCGCCCGACGATGGGCCATCGTCGCCATCCAGGCCAGCACCCCGCCCTTCTCGGGTGCATAACGGGCCGATTGGCGCCACACCTCGACGTACACCTCCTGCGTGACCTCCGCTGCCTGGTCCGGCGATCGAAGTACCCTGAGCACGATGCCGTAGATCCGTGCGCAGGTCCGGTCGTACAACGCGGTGAACGCATCCTCGTGCCCCCGAGCGCTGCGCCGGAGCAGATCGATGAGCTCGGCGGCGGCATCACCGGCGCCGGAGCCGATCGGGTCGGGGCCGTGCTCGCCAGTCGGCGAAGGCGGAACGCTCATCATCACTGAGACTTCCACCTCCTCCGCCATCCGGCAACGCACTCCCGGGGCCCGACCCGATGCAGCCCTCCCCGACCACATGATTCGCAGCGGGTAGGTACTCGGATTGGTGATCCGATCCGGACCACGGGGGTTCCGTTTCTCGCGCGGCGTCGGCCTCATTCGGCATGGGCAGGCAGAATCGCCTCCATGGCCAAACGTCCGACCGTCCTCAAGGTCTCGGGGCTGAAGCGAGCCTTCGGACCCAACACCATCATCGACAAGTTCAATCTGGAGGTTCGCGCAGGCGAGGCCATCGCCCTGACCGGTCGCAACGGTGCCGGCAAGTCCACGCTGCTCCGCTGCCTGGTCGGCGCCGACCGGCCGGACGAGGGCAGTATCGAGGTGCTCGGGACACCGCTGGTCGAGACCTCGCCGGAGATCCGGCGCAATGTCGCCACGGTGATCGACGACCTGGACTTCTTTCCCGACCTGAGTGTCGTCGAGCATCTCGATCTGTTGGCCCGGGCCCACGGACTGACCGATCCCGACGCCATGGTCGACGAGGTGCTCGACGAGGTCCAGCTGGTGCCGCAGTCGGGCCAGCTGCCCGGCACCTTGTCTTCGGGCCAGCGGCGCCGGCTCGCCTTGGCGACCGCGTTCGTCCGACCGCGCAAGCTGCTGATCATGGACGAGCCGGAGCAGCGACTGGACACCGAGGGGGTGTCCTGGCTCGCGAACCGGCTCAAGCAAGAGCGGGCGCAGGGGTTGGCGATCGTATTCGCCAGCCATGAGCCGTCGCTGGTCCAGGCCGTCGCGACCCGGGTGCTCGAACTGGGGGGGTCTCGCGGATGAGCGCGGTTCCCCTCGATTCCGGATTCGAAGGCGCCAGCGAAGGTCCGCCGCCCACGCCCCCGTCCGCTCGCGAGCTCCGCCGGTTGATGAAGGACTGGCGCACCGGCCGGGCCACCAAGAACCTGCGAGAAGCCTTCCAGGACGCGTACGTCGTCGTCATCGCCGCCTTGATGATCGGTGCGATGGTCGTCAACGTCATCCTCAAGGCCCAAGCCGTGGTGGCCGAGTGCAACAGCGTCTCCTGCCTGTCGGCCCGCTCAATGCTGCCCTGGGCGGCGTTCGCTCTCTCGGTGGCCGCCGCGCTGGCCGCCAGCCGGTTGTTCGGGCCGGTTCTCGCGTCGGCGGCGGAGGGCTTCTGGTTGCTGGACACGCCGGTGTCGCGCCCTGCGCTGCTCGGCCGGCGGATGGTCGCCGCGGTCGTCCTCGGTCTGCTCGGCGGAGCCGTGATCGGTGCGCTGATCTCCGCTCTCACCGGTTCCGGCGTGCAGGCCATCGTGGTGATCACCGCCGCCACCGCCTTGTCCACGGGCGCCTCGGTGTCGTTCGCGGCCGCCCAACAGGGCAAGGACAGACGCCGGCTGACCCGCTTCCTGACCTACGTCTTCACCGTGCTCGGCCTGGCCGCCTTGCTGGTGGTGATCGGGGTCGCCGCCGGCTGGTTCGTCTCGCCACTGAGCACGTCTCGCGCGCTGCAGCTGGGCGTCGCCGTCACGGGCATCGCGGCGCTGGTGCTGGTGGTGGCGCTGGTCGTGGCCCGGATCCGGATCCGCGATATCCGTCGGACCCGGTTGGTCAGCGGTGGGTCGCTGGTCCGAGGTGTTTCGGGTGCGTTCTTCGCGCTGGACATCGGCTTGGCCCGCGACATCCTGGTCGCTCGCCGGGCGATGGAGGTCGGCCACGTGAAGCCGACCCCGGGGAAGGGATCGGGACTGAGCGCGATCACCTGGCGAGAGTGGCAGCGGTTGCGTCGCTTCCCGCAACCGCTCGTCGTGGTGGCCGGCACGATCGTGGTGCCCTATGCCGCCGACGCCCTCGGGATGAGCGTGCTCAGTCCGGTTGTCGGAGCGTTGGCGCTGTTCGGGGCGCTCATCCCGACCCTCGGTGGGCTTCGCGTGCTGACCCGCAGCGGCGGACTGGCCCGGGCCCTGCCCTTCTCGTTGTCACAGCTCAAACTGGCCTCGGTGGTCGTACCGGCCGCCATCGCCGTGCTGTGGGCGATCGGCACGACCGCGGCGTTTCGCGGTTTCGGATCGGGGGTCGTCGCGCGTTCGGTGACGGACGCGTCGTTGATGGCCGTGGCGACCGCGGCAGCCGGACTGCTGGGTGCGGTGCGCTGGACCCAGGCGAAGGGGGTCGACTTCGGCGCACCCATGGTCTCGACCCAGGCCGGCGCGGTGCCGCCGGGGCTGATGACCAACCTGTTCCGCGGGTTCGACATCGTGTTGTTGGTCACCTTCCCGATGCTGCTGGGCGGGTCGCCGTTCTGGTCGTTCCTGATCGCGGTCATCGCGGCCCTGATCCTGCTCAACTCGATGGATGCGGAGTCCCTCCGCGCCCGGCAGGCCGAGCAGCAGAAGCAGTTGGCGAAGCAGCGCAAGGAGCGCGACGCACAGAAGCAGCGCAAGCGCTGAGTCCTTTTCCTTTCCTAGTCCCTGTCCCTGTCCCCGTCCCCGGAACTGTGCGCGCGTGACAGCGACACGCCGGGCGGCATTGCGAGAGACGCACACTTTCTTGGCAGGGGGGGGTTCTTGTCAGGGGAGGGGCGTGAAGTGGGCGCGACGTGTCGATGACCACAGCCTGGCTACGCTGTCGTGGTGACCTGGCCCGACACCGCGCCGCCACGGCTGTACGCCCGCACTGTCGAGATCGACGATCCGGGACCCCTGCTCGACCGGCTGCCCGAACGGGACGCGTTCGCCTGGGTCCGCGACGGCGACGGCATGGTGGCCTACGGCGAGGTGGCCACCCACAAGCCGTCGACGGTCCTCGACGCAGATCAGTGGTGGTCGAACCTCGTGTCCCAGGTCGTCGCCGTCAGTGATATGCCGGACGCCCCCGCCGGGTCGGGATTCATGGCGTTCGGCAGTTTCGTCTTCGACCCCGACAACACCGACGCCCGCTCGGTGCTCACGGTGCCGCAGACCATCGTCGGTCGCCGTCGTGGCCGGGCCTGGGTGACCCGGATCGGCGCCGAGTTCCGCCACGACGACGTACGTCGTCACGTCAGCCCCGCGCGGGCCCCGCGCGAAGTCTGCTATGCCGACGGCGGCCTCACCGGCCCGCAGTGGGCTTCGGCGGTGGCGCAGGCGGTGGCTCGGATCGGCACCGGCGAGGTGGACAAGGTCGTCCTCGCGCGCGACCTGATAGCTCGGGCGGATCGCGACATCGACACCCGTTGGCTGATCGGGCGTCTCGGCGCGGAGTACGCACGCTGCTGGACGTACGGGATCGACGGCTTGGTCGGTGCGACACCGGAGATGCTGGTGCGCCAGGAGAATGGGCTGGCCACCTCCCGAGTCCTGGCGGGCACGATCCGTCGCTCCGGCGACTCGCAGCGAGATCTCGCTTCCGCCGCCGCGCTGGCCCGATCCAGCAAGGACCTGGAAGAGCATGAGTACGCCGTCGCCTCGGTGGCCGAGGCGCTCACCCCGTTCTGTTCAGGCATGCACGTCCCCGAGGCGCCGTACGTCCTCGAACTGCCCAACGTTCTCCACCTGGCCACCGACGTGGCCGCCGTGACCGAGCACGGCACGTCCGCGCTCCGACTGGCCGCCGCGCTGCACCCCAGCGCGGCCGTGTGCGGGACGCCGACCGTGCCGGCCCGGGCGATGATCGCCGAGCTGGAGCAGATGGATCGTGAACGCTACGCGGGGCCGGTGGGGTGGATCGACGCGAGGGGAGACGGGGAGTGGGGGATCGCACTGCGCTGCGGCCAAATCGACGAGACCGACCCGCGCCAGATCCGCCTGTTCGCCGGATGCGGGATCGTGGCCGGCTCTGACCCCGAGGCCGAGCTCGCCGAGGCGGCCGCCAAGCTGGTCCCGATGCGCGACGCGTTGGGTGGGTGAGGCCCGGTGCCGGCGATATTCCCGATGACCACGATTCCCGCGTGAGCCGCGTCTGGGCGATCGTGCTGGCCGGGGGAGCTTCACGGCGGTTCGGATCGGACAAGCTGGAGGCTCGGCTGGGTGCACGACGGCTCCTGGAACACGCGATCGGTGGGCTCCCGGCGCAGGCCGGGTTGATCGTGGTCGGACCGGAACGCGCCGATCTCGACTCCGGTCGGCCGATGTCCTTCGTCCGTGAGGACCCGCCCGGCACTGGACCGGCCGCGGCCATGGTCGCGGGGCTACGAGCCGGCCTCGCCGACCCTCCGGGTCACCCCGAAGACATCTTCCTGGTGCTTCCCGGCGACACCCCGGCAGCAGGTGCGGCGGCAGCGTTCCTGCTCGAAACACTCCTGGCCGACCCCGGCGCGTGCGGTCTGGTCGGCGTCGACGCCGACGACCGTGACCAGCCGCTGCAGCTCGCTCTTCGCGCGAGCGCGGCAACTCGGCTGATCGATGCCGCGGGACACGGCGCAGCTCGGGGCGCCTCGGCGCGGGCGCTGGTCGGCGTCCTCGGCGTCAGCCGGATCGGGCTGCCCGCTGATCTCCACACCGACATCGACACGCAAGAGGACCTCCGGCGTTGGCGTGACCGGCAGGCCTGAGCTGCTCCGACGCTCGTCCCCCACCGTCACCACCGGCCGGTAGTCACCGAGCGTCCGGCGGGTCGGCCAATTACGCAACATCAATGATACGTATTGATCCTTGCTGGCTTGGAAAACTCACGCTCCGGACACCCCCGACGCCCCGCTGTCCGACCCCGTCCGAACGTCGTAGACTCTCCAATCGGGAGTTAGTGAACATTTTCACTAAGTCCTGGAACACCTGAAGACGAGTCCCCCGACGACTCGACGACGATCAACGGTGAAGCGTGCGGTTCCGCGCCAAGCCGACGCGACCAGGAGAGCCGACTTGACCAGGAGAGGCGAGGCGATGGCTGACCAGCCGATGGCTTCTCCGGCCGACGACGTCCGCGTCCAGACCGAGATGGCCGAGCCGGGAACCGGCCAGCCCGAGACCGGCCAGGCGGAGACCGGCCAGGCGGAGACCGGCCAGATGGAGACCGGCCAGATGGAGAGCTGGGGCCGTCGACGTCTCCATGCCGGCGGTCAGGCCAAGCCGCCGCCCGACACGAGCGGAGCGGTGGAGGCCGACGTCATCGTGGTCGGTGCCGGTCCGGCAGGATCGTCGACCGCGACCTATCTGGCGCGCAGCGGGCTGAACGTCGCCCTGCTGGAGAAGGCGCAGTTCCCGCGGGAGAAGGTCTGCGGCGACGGGCTGACACCGCGCGCCACTCGGCAACTCATCAAGCTCGGCATCGACACCAGCACCGGGGCCGGCTGGCTGCACAACAAGGGACTGCGGATCTACGGCGGAAAGCAGCAGCCGTTCCACCTGGATTGGCCCGAGCTGGCCGACTTCCCGTCCTACGGCCTGGTCCGACCACGCTCGGACTTCGACGACCTGCTGGCCCGCAACGCGGTGACCTCCGGCGCCAAGCTCTACGAACTGGCCAACGTCACGGCGCCGATCATGGACGACCGGACCGACCGGATCGTCGGCGTCAGCACCAAGGACGGGCGCACGTTCCGCGCGCCGGTCGTGGTCGCGGCGGACGGAAACTCGTCCCGGCTGAGCCTGGGCCTGGATCTGCACACCCGCGATGATCGGCCGATGGGCGTAGCCGTGCGCACCTACTACACGAGTCCGCGCACCGACGACGACTACCTCGAGTCGTGGCTGGAGCTGTGGGACGGTGAGCCAGGCGCGAGCAACCTGCTACCCGGCTATGGCTGGATCTTCGGCATGGGCGACGGTACATCCAACGTCGGCCTGGGCATTCTCAACACGTCATCTGCCTTCGGCAAGACCGACTACCGCGAGCTGCTCAAGCGCTGGCTGGCGAACACTCCACCGGAGTGGGGCTATCGCGACGAGAACATGACCGCGCCGATCCGAGGCGCCGCCTTGCCGATGGGCTTCAACCGCCAGCCCCACTACTGCCGCGGGTTGGTCCTGGTCGGCGACTCCGGTGGCATGGTCAACCCGTTCAACGGCGAGGGAATCGCTTACGCCATGGAATCGGCCGATATCGCGGCCGAGTCCATCGCGGAGGCTCATTACCGCGGGGTGGGCACGGCGAGCGCCGAACGGGCACTGAGCGCGTACCCGGTCCGGATGAAAAAGTCCCTCGGTGGCTACTACACGCTGGGTCGGATCTTCGTGAAACTCATCGCGCGGCCGGAGATCATGCGGCTCTGCACGACCTACGGCCTCCCACGCAGGTCCCTGATGCGTTTCACCCTCAAGCTGCTCGCCAACCTGCACGACAGCACCGACGGCGACGCATCGGACAAGTTGATCAACGTCTTGACCAAGATCGCGCCGGCAGCATGAAGGCATACGAATGATCAGGATCGAGAGGAGAATGTGGTGACGAGCCTTTATCTCGGCATCGTGATCATGCTCGTCATCGCGGCGGCCTTCGTCGGGCTGACCATCTTGACGACCATGATCGTCGGGCCCGGCCGCTACAACCGGGCCAAGTACGACTCCTACGAGTGCGGCATCGAGCCGACCCCGCAGCCGATCGGCGGCGGCCGGTTCCCGGTGAAGTACTACATCACGGCGATGCTGTTCATCGTCTTCGACATCGAGATCGTCTTCCTCTATCCGTGGGCGGTCACCTTCGATCAGCTCGGTCTGTTCGCCCTCGTCGAGATGGTCTTGTTCATCATCACCGTGTTCTTGGCCTACATCTACGTGCTGCGGCGCGGCGGTCTGGACTGGGATTAGGCCGGGATCGGGATGAGAGAGGAAATCAGCCATGGGCGTTGAGGAGCAACTGCCGAGCGGGGTCTTGCTGACCACGATCGAGAACTTGTTCGGATACATGCGAAGCGCGTCGTTCTGGCCGGCCACGTTCGGCCTGGCCTGTTGCGCCATCGAGATGATGACCTACGGCGCCCCCCGCTACGACTCGGGCCGCTGGGGCCAGGAGGTTTTCCGGGCCTCGCCGCGGCAGGCGGACCTGATGATCGTCGCGGGCCGGGTCAGCCAGAAGATGGCTCCGGTGCTCCGTCAGATCTACGACCAGATGCCGAATCCCAAGTGGGTGCTGGCGATGGGCGTCTGCGCGAGCACCGGCGGCATGTTCAACAACTACGCGATCGTCCAGGGCGTCGATCACGTGGTGCCGGTGGACATGTACCTGCCAGGGTGTCCACCACGGCCGGAGATGCTGATCGACGCGATGTTCAAGCTGCGTGACAAGGTCCGGCACCTGCCGGTGGGGCAGAACCTCGTCGACGCGAACACCGAGGCCGAGCAGCGCCAGCTGGTCGCCACGCCGACGCGCGAGATGAAGGGCCTGCTCCGGTGAGCGACGACAAGGACAAGGACCCCACTGAGCTGCACCTCGAGTCCGATGCCAAGGCTCCGGTCAAGGGCGCGGACCCGAAGGGCGAGTCCGCGCCCGATCGTGAGACGTTGCCCGGACAGCAGACGGGATCGGCACCCGGCGTCGCGACCACCGACAGCGAGGCCGGCGAGAAGACCGCCGAAGTCGAGGCCGCCGTGCCGCGGGAGGAGGTCATCGAGACCCGGCAAGGGATGTTCGGCGTTCGCGGCACCGGTGACACCAGCGGCTACGGTGGCCTGACCCGTAACGTGGAGTTTCCGTCGGCCAGCCAGCCACCCTACGGCGGTTGGTGGGACCAGGTGAACGACCGGATCAACTCCCTCGTCGGAAACTACTCCGACGTGATCGAGAAGGTCGTCGTGCACCGCGGCGAGATCACCTTCCACGTGGCGCGTGCCCAGCTGGGGATGCTGGTCCAGCACCTGCGTGACGATGCGGAACTGCGGTTCGAGTTCTGCAGCAGCATCTCGGGGGTGCATTACCCACAGGACAAGGGTCGTGAGCTGCATGCGGTCTATCACCTGCAGTCGATGACGCACAATCGACGGATCCGGCTGGAGGTCTCGGTCCCCGACGCAGACCCTCACCTCCCGTCGGTGGTGGCCACCTACCCCACCGCCGACTGGCACGAACGCGAGACGTACGACATGTTCGGGTTGATCTTCGACGGTCATCCCGCTCTGACCCGCATCCTGATGCCGGACGACTGGCCGGGCCACCCGCAGCGCAAGGACTATCCGCTCGGCGGCATCGACGTGGAGTACAAGGGCGCGGTCATCCCGCCGCCCGATCAGCGCAGGAGCTATTCATGAGTGTCACCGACGAAACCGCGTCCGGCACCGCCCAAGATCGGACCGATCCCACCCAGCAGGGCCCGGATCCGTACGCCACGGACCCCTATGGCGTTGCCGATCCGCTGGAAGGCCGGGTCTACACCGTCACCGGGCAGGACTGGGACTCCCTGGTCGCCGATCAGGCCGAGCGTGGCGACGAACGCATCGTCGTCAACATGGGTCCGCAGCACCCGTCCACCCACGGCGTGCTTCGATTGATCTTGGAGATGGAGGGTGAGACGGTCACCGAGGCCCGTTGCGGCGTCGGTTACCTGCACACCGGCATCGAGAAGAACATGGAGTTCCGCAACTGGACGTTGGGGGTGACCTTCTGCACCCGGATGGACTACCTCTCTCCGCTGTATCAGGAGGCGGCGTACTGCCTCGGGATCGAGCGGTTGCTCGACATCGAGGACCAGATCCCGGAGAAGGCCAACGTCATCCGGGTGATGATGATGGAGCTCAACCGGATCTCCTCCCACATGGTCTGCATCGCGACCGGCGGGATGGAGATCGGCGCGCTCACCGTGATGACGATCGGCTTCCGCGAGCGGGAGATCGTGCTCGATGCTTTCGAGTTGATCACCGGGCTGCGGATGAACCACGCCTACATCCGGCCGGGCGGCGTCGCCCAGGACCTGCCCGACAACGCGTTGGAGCAAGTCAAGGAACTCGTGACCTGGATGAGGAAACACCTGCCGGAGTATGCGGCGTTGTGCAACGAGAACCCGATCTTCAAGGGCCGTCTGTGTGACGTGGGCAGGCTCGACCTGGCCGGCTGTCTCGCCCTCGGGATCACCGGGCCACCGCTGCGCGCAACCGGATACGACTGGGATCTGCGCAAGAAGCAGCCCTACTGCGGGTACGAGACGTACGACTTCGAGGTCCAGACCTGGGACACGCCCGACTCCTACGGCAGGTTCCGGATCCGGCTGAACGAGATGTGGGAGAGCCTGAAGATCATCGAGCAGTGCGTGGCTCGGCTGGAGAAGATGAAGGGCGATCCGGTGATGGTCGCCGACAAGAAGATCGCCTGGCCGGCTCAGCTGTCCGTCGGCAATGACGGCATGGGCAATTCCAACGAACACCTCAAACACATCATGGGCGAGTCGATGGAGGCGCTGATCCATCACTTCAAGTTGGTCACCGAAGGTTTTCGTGTGCCGCCCGGCCAGGCGTACGTCCCGATCGAGAGCCCGCGCGGCGAACTCGGCGCGCACGTCGTGTCCGACGGCGGCACCCGACCTTTCCGGGCCCACTTCCGGGACCCGAGTTTTGTGAACCTGCAGGCGATGCCTGCGCTGTGCGAGGGTGGCATGGTCTCCGACGTCGTGGTCGCGGTGGCGAGTCTCGACCCCGTGATGGGCGGTGTCGATCGATGAGCCCATCGCGCGTCGAACATCGTGCCGACGGAGTCGGCTCCGCCGTTTCTGCGCGGTGGGCGATTCGGGTCGGCACCGAAAAGAGAGCAGGTGTCGATCGATGAGCATGACCGAGCCGACAGCACCGATCGACGGTCACAGCGGGGACGTCGCCAGCGAGAACCTGATGGGTCAGGAACACTTCGTCAGCCACTTCGACGAGCCGAGCCTGGACTACGGCCATCGTTCGAGTGTCTCGGAGGAGACGTTGGAGGAGTTGCGGCTGATCGCGGCGCGCTACCCGCAGCCGCGCTCGGCCCTGCTGCCGATGCTGCACCTCATGCAGAGCGTCGACGGTCGGGTGACACCGGCCGGGATCGAAGCCTGTGCGCGCATTCTGGACATCTCCGAGGCCGACGTTGCCGGGGTGGCGACGTTCTACACGATGTACAAGCGGCGCCCCGTCGGCCAATACCACGTCGGTATCTGCACCACCGCGCTGTGCGCGGTGATGGGCGGCGACGAGTTGTTGTCGGCACTCCAAGATCATCTCGGGATCGGCAATGACGAGACCACCGACGACGGGATGATCACGCTCGAGCACGTCGAGTGCAACGCCGCGTGCGACTTCGCACCGGTGATGATGGTCAACTGGGAGTTCTTCGACAACACCACCCCGGCGCGGGCGTGCGAGGTGGTGGACGCGTTACGGTCCGGACAGGAGGTCACCGCGACTCGCGGCGCCCGGGTCTGCACCTGGAAGCAGGCCGAGCGGGTGCTCGCCGGCTTCCCGGATGGCCGGGCGGACGAGGGCCCGACGGCGGGCCCGGCATCTGTGCTGGGCCTTCGGATCGCCGACGAACGAGGCTGGTCGGCACCGCCGGCGCCGGCGCGGACGGGCCAGCAGCAACAGCCGGAGCAGGAGGGGAAGCAGTGAGCAGCCCATCGACCGACGGCCCATCGACCGACGGCCCATCGACCGAACAGGGCCCTTCGACACGCTCAGGACCCGACGTGCTGACTCCGGTACTCACCGCCAACTGGGGCGACGACCGGGCCTGGAGCTACGTGAACTACAGCCGTCGCGGTGGCTATCAGGCGCTGCGCAAGGCCTTGACCATGGCTCCGGCGGACGTGGTGACCATGGTCAAGGACTCGGGTCTGCGGGGGCGTGGCGGTGCCGGCTTCCCCACGGGCATGAAGTGGTCGTTCATCCCGCAGGACAATCCCAAACCGAAGTACCTCGTGGTCAACGCCGACGAGTCCGAGCCGGGAACCTGCAAGGACATCCCGCTGATGCTGGCCTCGCCGCACACCCTGATCGAGGGTGTGATCATCTCCTCCTACGCCATCCGTGCCTCGTATGCGTTCATCTACATCCGTGGTGAGGTGCTGCACGTCGTGCGCCGGCTCCAGCAGGCGGTCCGGGAGGTGTATTCCGCTGGGTATGCGGGCAAGAACATCCTCGGCACCGGGTACGACCTCGAAATCGTCGTGCACGCCGGCGCGGGCGCGTACATCTGCGGCGAGGAGACCGCGCTGCTGGACTCGCTGGAAGGGCGGCGTGGCCAACCCCGGCTCCGCCCGCCGTTCCCGGCCGTCGCCGGTCTGTACGCCAGCCCGACGGTGATCAACAACGTCGAGTCGATCGCCTCCGTGCCGTGCATCATCGCCAACGGGGCCGACTGGTTCGCCTCGATGGGCACCGACAAGTCCAAGGGGATGACGATCTACTCGCTGTCCGGCCACGTCAACAACCCCGGCCAGTTCGAGGCGCCGCTCGGCATCACCCTGCGCGAACTGCTCGACGTCGCCGGCGGCATCCGGGACGGCCACGAGCTGAAGTTCTGGACCCCGGGCGGCTCCTCGACGCCGATCCTGACCGCCGAGCACCTCGATGTACCGCTCGACTACGAGGCTGTCGCGAGTGTGAAGTCCATGCTGGGCACCAAGGCGCTGCAGTGCTTCGACGAGACCACCTCGGTGGTCCGCACGGTGCTGCGCTGGACGGAGTTCTACAAGCACGAGTCGTGCGGCAAGTGCACGCCCTGCCGGGAGGGCACGTGGTGGCTGGCGCAGATCCTGGCGCGGCTGGAGGCGGGCAGGGGCGAGCAGGGCGACATCGAGAAGCTGCTCGATCTGTGCGAGAACATCCTCGGCCGGGCGTTCTGCGCGTTGGGCGACGGTGCGACCTCGCCGATCAGTTCCGCGATCATGTACTTCCGCGACGAGTTCGAGGCGGGCATGCACACGCCGGCCTGGGAGCTCTTCCCGTACGAACGCAGCACGATCTTCGTCCGCGACACCGCTGGAGCGTCCGCATGAGCCGCTACCGGGAGTGGTCAGAATCTCACCTGGCCATGGCACCGTGTCGCTCTGACAAGTCGGGAAGGAGAGTGTCGCCATGACCGCGACAACCAATGCCGGAGCCGACGTCGCGAAGCGGGAGGACCTGGTCACCCTCACCATCGACGACGTCGAGGTGAGTGTGCCCAAGGGCACGCTGGTGATCCGGGCGGCCGAACTGATCGGCACGGCCATCCCGCGGTTCTGTGACCACCCGCTTCTGGTTCCGGTCGGCGCCTGCCGCCAGTGCCTGGTCGAGGTGCCCGACGCCGGCAACGGCCGGGCGATTCCCAAGCCACAGGCTTCGTGCACGCTCGAGGTCGCGCCAGGCATGGTGGTCAAGACCCAGGTCACCTCACCCGTCGCGGAAAAGGCGCAACACGGGAACATGGAGTTCCTGCTGATCAACCACCCGCTCGACTGTCCGATCTGCGACAAGGGCGGGGAGTGCCCGCTGCAGAATCAGTCGTTGTCCAACGGATACGGCGAGTCCCGGTTCAGCGACGTGAAGCGGACCTTTCCGAAGCCGATCTACATCTCACCCAACGTCTTGTTGGATCGCGACCGCTGCGTGTTGTGCGCCCGCTGCACCAGGTTCGCGGACGAGATCGCCGGCGATCCGTTGATCGCGATGCTCGAGCGCGGCGTGATGCAGCAGGTCGGCATCTACGAGCGAGAGCCGTACGAGTCCTACTTCTCCGGCAACGTCATCCAGATCTGCCCGGTCGGTGCGTTGACCAGCGCGGAGTACCGGTTCCGCGCCCGGCCGTTCGATCTGGTCTCGGTGCCCTCGATCGCCGAGCACGACGCTTGCGGTGCGGCCATCCGGATCGACTACCGGCGCGGCACCGTGATGCGGCGGATGGCCGGCGACGATCCCGAGGTCAACGAGGAGTGGATCACCGACAAGGACCGTTTTGCCTTCGTGTACGGCCGTGGCCCGGACCGGCTCACCCGGCCACTGGTCCGTGACGTCGATCCTTCGACGGGCTCGGGACAGACCGTGTTGCGACCGGCCTCCTGGTCGGAGGCCATCGACGTCGCCGTTCGTGGACTGCGCGCCGCGATGGAGGGAGTCACCTCCGACGGCGATAGGACGCGCAAGGGCGTCGGCGTGCTCACCGGCGGACGGCTGACGCTGGAGGACGCATACGCCTACAGCAAGTTCGCGCGGGCGGTGCTCGGCACCAACGACATCGACTTCCGGGCTCGCCCGCACACGAGCGAGGAGGCCGAGTTCTTGGCCCACACGGTCGCCGGCCGCGGACAGTCCTTCGACGACGATCGCGGTGTCAGCTACGCCGACCTGGAGTCCGCCTCCGGTGTGCTCCTGGTTGCGCTGGAAGCCGAGGAGGAGGCCGGTACGATCTTCCTCCGGCTGCGCAAGGCCTCGCGCAAGAGGGGGTTGAAGTCGTGGACCCTCGCGCCGTACCTCACCGACGGTGCGCGCAAGCACGGCGCCACCCTCGTTCCCACCGTCCCCGGCGACGAGCCGGCGACGCTGGACCGGCTGACCGGCGACGATCTCGACGGTGACGCCGTGATCTTGGTGGGTGAGCGGGCCGCCATCATCCCGGGCGCCCTGACTGCGGTGCTGCGGTTGGCCGAGCGGACCGGTGCCCGGTTGGCCTGGGTGCCACGCCGTGCCGGTGATCGGGGCGCGGTGGAGGCCGGATGTCTGCCGAACCTGCTGCCCGGCGGGCGCCCGGTGGCCGACGCCACTGCGCGCATCGACACCCAGACCACCTGGGGAACCGACTCACTGCCGAGCGCCGAGGGTCGCGATACCGACGAGATCCTGCTGGCCGCATCCCACGGTGATCTCGCCGGGCTGGTCGTGGCCGGAGTCGACCCGAGCGACCTGATCGATCCGGTGGCCGCACTCGAAGCGCTCGAGCGGGCCGCTTTCGTGGTCAGTCTGGAGACCAGGGCGACTGCGGTCACCGAGCGGGCCGATGTCGTGCTGCCGGTGTCACTGATGGAGCAGCGGGCGGGCACTTTCCTCAACTGGGAAGGCCGCGACCGCAGCTTCGAGGCAGCCATAGCGCGTCCGACGGAGATGGGCGACCTGCGGGTGCTGTCGGCGCTGGCCGACGGTCTCGGTTCCGACCTCGGGTTCCGGACGCCGGCCCAGGCCAAGGCCGAGCTGGTGGAGCTGAGCGTCTGGGACGGTGCGCGAGCGCTCGAACCGACCGCGGCACCGGCGCGGCCGGTGACCGTCGCGGACGGACAGGCGGTGCTGGCGACCTGGCGAGTGGCCCTGGACGAGAGCTCGGCGATGGCCGGTGAGCCACATCTGGCGGCGACAGCCCGCAAGCCGGTCCTCCGGATGGGTCCGGCGACCGCAGCCGCAGCCGGGATCACCGACTATGCAGCGATCGGCACCGAGCGCGGCTCGGTCGCCCTACCGGTCGAGTTGGTCGACGACATGCCGGTCGGAGTGGTCTGGGCGCCGACCCGCGCGCCGCGTCACGGTCTCGCGGAGAACCTCGCCGCGGCCTCCGGCGACCTCGTCACGCTGGTGGCGGCCGACCGGCTGGGCGGACATGCCGCGGCGCCGCCAGAGGGCCATCACTCACCGTTACAAAAGCTCAAGGAGCCCTTGGACCGGCTCAGGGCGCACCGCGGGCACTCCGACGACCGAGGAGAAGGGCAGTGATGAACCTGACTCCGCTGGACCTGACGATCTTCGGCGCCGCGCCGTGGTGGGTGGTGCTGCTCAAGGCGGTCTTCGCCTTCGTCGTGCTGTTGTTGATGACGCTTTTCACCATCTGGTTCGAGCGTCGCATCGTGGCCTTCATGCAGCACCGCAAGGGTCCGAACATGAACGGTCCTTTCGGCCTGCTGCAATCACTGGCCGACGGCATGAAACTCATGTTCAAGGAGGACTTCACCCCGACCGCGGCCGACAAGCTGGTGTTCATGCTCGCGCCGTTCGTGATGGCGATCCCGGCCGTCACCGCCTTCGTCGTGATCCCGATGGCCGGTGAGGTCCGGGTGCCGTTCACCGACATCGTCACTCCACTGCAGGTCACCGATCTGCCGGTGTCGGTGCTGTTCATCGTCGCGGTCGCCTCGATCGGCATCTACGGCATCGTGCTGGCCGGCTGGTCGTCCGGCTCGACGTACTCCCTGCTGGGGGCCCTGCGTTCCAGCGCCCAGTTGATCAGCTACGAGGTCGCCATGGGCCTCGCCCTGGTCGCGGTGTTCCTCTATGCCCACTCGCTGTCGACGTCGGAGATCGTGGCGGCACAGTCCGTGGTCAATCATGCCGTGGTGTTCGGCGTGAACGTCCCGCTGCCCAGCTGGTATGCCGTGACACTGCTGCCATCGTTCGTCATCTACCTCATCTCGATGGTCGGCGAGACGAACCGGGCCCCGTTCGACCTGCCCGAGGCCGAGGGCGAGCTGGTCGGCGGCTTCCACACCGAATACAACTCCATGCGGTTCGCGATGTTCTTCATGGCGGAGTACATGAACATGATCACGGTCTCGGCGCTGGCCGCGACGCTGTTCCTCGGCGGTTTCCACGCTCCGATCCCGTTCAACCTGATTCCGGCGATCGACACCGGCTACTGGGGTCTGCTCTGGTTCTTGCTCAAGGTCTTGTTCTTCTTGTTCATCTTCATCTGGCTGCGTGGCACGCTCCCGCGGTTGCGCTACGACCAGTTCATGCGGTTCGGCTGGCGCTGGCTCATCCCGATCGCGCTGGTCTGGATCGTCGCGGTCGCCGCGTTCCAGGTCGGCCGGGAGGAGCAGTGGCTCGCCAACCCGATCGTGCGGATCGCAGCCGTGGTGGTCGTCGTGGCCCTGATCGCCTTCGCCTTCTTCGGGGGCGCGAAGGACGACTCGGGTGCGGCGCCGGAGGTCGAGGCTGACTTCGATGCGTTCGCCGGCGGGTACCCTGTGCCGCCGACCGGTGACCAGGTGCTGCCCGAGCTGGCCGGAGTGGTCAGCGCCACCGCTGATGAGGCTCCGCCGGCGCGGGCGGCTAGATCGGGGCCCGATGCCGGTGCCAATGGACGCACATTCGATGATGGGGGCGCATAGATGGGGTTCTTCGATCCGATCGCGGGCTTCGGGGTCACGTTCAAGACCATGTTCCGCAAGACCTTCACCGAGCGTTACCCGCACGAGCCAAAGATCACGGCGCCGCGATTCCACGGTCGGCATCAGCTGAACCGGTGGCCGGACGGGCTGGAGAAATGTGTGGGCTGCGAACTGTGTGCGTGGGCGTGCCCGGCGGACGCGATCTACGTCGAGGGTGCGCAGAACACCGAGGAGGAGCGCTTCTCCCCGGGCGAGCGCTACGGCCGCGTCTATCAGATCAACTACTTGCGCTGCATCCTGTGTGGACTGTGCATCGAAGCCTGCCCCACCCGGGCACTGACCATGACGAACGAGTTCGAACTGGCCGACGACACCCGAGCCAAGTTGATCTATGAGAAGGACCAGTTGCTGGGACCGCTGCTGCCCGGCATGGAGCAACCACCCCATCCACGCCGGCTGGGGGACGACGAGAAGACGTACTTCCTCGGACTGCCACCGACCGGCAAGCCCGACGACCGCGCCGGCGACATCAGCGGCTTTCAACCGCCCGAGATCAACCAAGGCCTGAAGGGGAAACGATGATCGGACTCCTACCCCTGGTCACCGGGGCCGAAGTCGCCTTCTGGCTGCTGGCCCCGGTGATGGTCCTGGCCGCGCTCGGCCTGATCTTCGCCAGGAGGGCGGTGCACTGCGCGCTGTGTCTGGCCGTCGTGATGATCTCGCTCGCCGTGCAGTACGCCGCGCTGCAGGCGCCCTTCCTGTTCGTCGTGCAGATCATCGTCTACACCGGCGCCATCCTCATGCTGTTCTTGTTCGTGCTGATGCTGGTCGGCGTGGACTCGGCGGATTCCCTGATCGAGACGATCAAGGGTCAGCGCGTGCTGGCGATCATCGCCGGGCTCGGGTTCGGCTTTCTGCTGATCTTTGCCGTCGGCGGAGCGATCGTCGGTCAGCCGACCGGTCTGGACCAGGCCAACGGCGCCTACGGCGGGAATGTCCAGGGCATCGCCGCGCTCATCTTCACCCGATACGTGTTCGCCTTCGAGGCAACGTCGGCTCTGTTGATCACGGCCGCGGTCGGCGCCATGGTGCTGTCCCACCGTGAACGGCTGACCAAGAAGAAGACGCAGGCCGACCTGGTGGCGGCGCGGATGCGGCGCTACGCCGATCTCGGCGAGCATCCCGGCCCGTTGCCCACTCCGGGCGTGTTCGCTCGGCACAACGCCGTCGACACCCCCGCGCTGCTGCCCGACGGCACGATCGCCGAGCGTTCGGTCTCGGCCACCTTGAAGTCGCGCGGTGAGATCCTCGACGCCGACGAACTGGTCGGCCCGGTCCGGCGGACCGTGCGGGCGATCGCGGGCGAGGACGAGGACACATCTGCCCGGGAGCCGTACGCAGGCACGCAGATCGGCACCGCGCAACTCGGTCCGGGATCGTCGACGCCAGCGCGGTCCGATCCTGCGCCCGGCTCTGGTACCAGCCAGTCCGGACCGGCTCGTGAGGAGGATCGGTGAGCCCGACCTACTACATCGTCCTCTCGGCGATCCTGTTCACCATCGGCACGGTCGGCTTCATGGTCCGACGCAACGCGATCGTCGCCTTCATGTGTGTGGAGCTGATGCTCAACGCAGCGAACCTGTCGCTGGTCGCCTTCTCCCGGATGCACGGCGCGTTGGACGGACAGATCGCCGCGTTCTTCGTCATGGTGGTAGCGGCGGCGGAGGTCGTGATCGGGCTGGCGATCATCGTGACGATATTCCGGACCCGACGCTCGGCCTCGGTCGACGACGCGAACCTGTTGAAGTTCTGAGGCGGGGATGATCCTTCTCGAAGCCGTTACTCCGGTGGCGCCCACTGGCCTGTTCAGTTACGCCTGGCTGATGGTCGCCATTCCTGCGGTGAGCGCCGGGGTCCTGCTGCTGGTCGGCAAGGCCGGCAACGCGTGGGGTCATCTGCTTGGCGCGGTGGCGCCGTGGGCGTCGTTCGTCATCGGACTCGTGCTCTTCGTGGATCTCCTCGGCAGCGACACGGCGCAGCGTGCGGTCGGCGCGCCGTTGTATTCCTGGATACCCACCGGCGGGTGGGACGTCGGCGTCGGCATGCTGATCGACCAGTTGTCGATCGTCTTCGTGTTGTTGATCACCGGAGTCGGCGGGCTGATCCACATCTACTCGATCGGCTACATGGCCCACGATCCGGGCCGCCGGACGTTCTTCGCCTACCTGAATCTCTTCGTCGCGGCGATGCTGCTGCTGGTGCTGGCGGACAACTACCTCATCTTGTTCGTCGGCTGGGAGGGCGTCGGCCTCGCCTCGTACCTGCTGATCGGGTTCTGGCAACACAAGCCGGTGGCGGCCACGGCGGCCAAGAAGGCGTTCATCGTCAACCGGGTCGGAGACATGGGCATGTCCATCGCGATCATGCTCATGCTGGCCACATTCGGATCTTCGGCCTTCGTCGACGTCAATGCGGGCGCGGCGCAGATGAGCGGGGGAACGGCGACCGCTATGGGTCTGCTACTGCTGTTCGGAGCCTGCGCGAAGTCGGCCCAGGTGCCGCTGCAGTCGTGGCTGCTCGACGCCATGGAAGGCCCGACCCCGGTGTCGGCGCTGATCCACGCCGCGACGATGGTCACCGCCGGTGTCTACCTCGTCACCCGCAGCAACGCGATCTTCGCCGAGTCGAGTGCCGCGTCTACCGCGGTCGTCATCGTCGGCACCGTGACGTTGCTCTTCGGGGCGTGGATCGGCTGTGCCAAGGACGACATCAAGAAGGTGCTGGCCGGCTCGACCATGTCCCAGATCGGCTACATGATGCTGGCCGCCGGGATCGGACCGGCCGGCTATGCCTTCGCCATCTTCCACCTGCTCACCCACGGGTTCTTCAAGGCGAACATGTTCCTCGGTGCCGGCTCGGTCATGCACGGGATGAACGACGACGTCGACATGCGCCGCTACGGGGCTCTGGCGCGGGCGATGCCGATCACCTTCGTCACGTTCGCGGCCGGTTATCTCGCGATCATCGGCTTCCCGTTCTTCGACGGCTACTACTCCAAGGACCCGATCATCGAGGTCGCGTTCGAGCGCAGCGCGCTGGTCGGCGTGCTGGCCGTGGTCGGCGCGGGTGTCACGGCGTTCTACATGACCCGGCTGATGCTGATGACGTTCCTGGGTCGGAAGCGTTGGGCCGAGGGCGTGCACCCGCACGAGTCCCCGGCAGTGATGACGATCCCGCTGATCATCCTCGGCGTGGCGTCGGCGATCGGTGGTCTGGTGCTCAACAACTGGATCGGCGGATGGCTGGATCCCGCGGTCGGTGTTCCCGAAGGACCGGAGACCGCACCGAGTCTGTTGCACTTCTCCCTGGTCGGCGCGGTCACGTTGGTCGTTGTGGCCATCGGAATCGTCATCGCGGTGATGATCTTCGGACCGCGCAAGGAGATTCCGGTGATAGCGCCGCAGAGCAGCTCCCCGTTCGTGGTGGCTGGACGCAGGGACCTGTACGGAGACGCGTTCAACGAGGCGGTGTTCATGCGACCCGGTCAGCAGTTGACGGACGGAGTCATGGCCTTCGACGACAGTGGCGTGGACGGAGTGGTGAACGGCACCGTGGGTGGCATCGCCACCTTGTCCGGCGTGCTCCGCAGGGCGCAGAACGGGTTCGTCCGCACGTACGCGCTCGCGATGGTGCTGGGTGCCGCGGTGGTCGGTGCGATCCTCGTCCTCGGACGACTGGGCTGAGAGGCGACACCGATGATTCCCTGGTTGACCATTCTCGCGCTTCTCCCGGCGATCGGTGCGTTGCTGCTGATCTTCGTCAAGGACCCTGCCGCCAAGCTGGTGGCCCTGGTGTTCTCCCTGCTGAGCGTCGCCGTAGCAGCAGTCGTCGGATTCGCCTACACCCCCGGCGCCGGCATGCAGTTCGTCGAGCAGGTCGTGTGGATCCATGCGCTCGGCGCCTACTACGCCCTCGGGCTCGACGGCATCGGGCTGACCCTGGTGATCTTGACCGTGATCGTCACTCCGGTGGTGATCCTCGCCAGCTGGAGCGATTTCGACACGTCTCTGCGGCCTGACCTGGATGAAGGCCCCTCGACAGGCTCGGGACGCATCTCTGCCGGCGCTGACACCGCGCCGGCACCGAAGTACAACGCACGGGTGTTCTTCGCGATGGTGCTGCTGGTCGAGAGCTGCGCGCTCTATCTGTTCCTGGCCACCGATGTCTTTCTCTTCTACGTGTTCTTCGAGGTCATCCTGATCCCGATGTACTTACTGATCGGCGGCTTCGGCGGTGCCCGGCGCGCGCAAGCGGCGATCAAGTTCTTGATCTTCGGCCTGCTCGGCGGGTTCGTCATGCTGGCCTCGGTGATCGGGTTGTACGTCTTGTCCGCGCAGGCCGGTCAGGCCAGCTATCTGCTGTCGGACCTGATGCATCTCGACATCGCGACCGGTACGGCGCGTTGGCTGTTCGTCGGCTTCATGTTCGCCTTCGCCATCAAAGCGCCGCTGGTTCCGTTCCACTCCTGGCTGCCCGACGCCGCCGAGCAGTCGACACCCGGCGGGGCCACCATGCTGGTGGGTGTGATGGACAAGATCGGCACCTTCGGGATGATCAGGTTCTGCCTCGGCCTTTTTCCCGAGGCGAGCACCTGGGCCACGCCGGTGGTGATCACGTTGGCGGTGATCTCCGTCATCTACGGAGCCTTCCTGGCGATCGGCAGCAAGGACTTGATGAGGCTGATCGGCTACATCTCGATCAGCCACTTCGGCTTCATCGTGCTGGGCATCTTCGCCTTCACCTCCCAGGGCATGGTCGGTTCGACCTTCTACATGCTGAACCACGGTCTGTCCACGGCGATGCTGTTCCTGATCGCCGGCTACCTGATCAAGCGTCGTGGGGCGCGGACCGTGGACGCGTTCGGGGGCGTGGTCAAGGTGGCACCCGTGCTGGCCGGACTGCTGTTGTTCACGGCGATGTCCACCCTCTCCCTTCCCGGCCTGTCCAACTTCGTCTCGGAGTTCATGGTGTTGGCCGGAACCTTTGCGCGTTTCCGCGTGGCTGCCGTGGTCTCCACCTTGGCGATCGTGCTGGCCGCCCTCTACATCCTGATCGTCTACCAACGAACCATGACGGGGCCGGTCACGCCGGCGGTCGAGCAGTCGGTGACCAGTGATCTCGACGCCCGAGAGCGGGTGGCGATGATCCCGCTGGTCCTGCTGATCTTGGTCCTCGGCATCTTTCCCCAACCGGTGCTCGCTCTGATCGAGCCGGACGTCACCGCCACCATGCAGCACGTCGGGATGAGTGACCCCGAACCAACGATCACCGCGGAGGGAGGCCGATGATGAATCCGGTGCTGGAGATCAACGCCCCGACCATCGAGTACGGCCTGCTCATGCCGTTCATCGTGGTCTTTGCGGCCGCCTGCCTCGGCGTCCTCGTCGAGGCGCTCGTGCCGCGATCTCTGCGTCGCCCCATCCAGCTCCTGCTCACCTTCGGCTCGATCGTCGTCGCCCTCGTGGTCCTCGTCATCAACTGGAGCAGCACGAACGGCGAGGCGATCACCGCGATGGGCTCGGTGGCGATCGACGGACCCACGTACTTCCTCTGGGCCATGCTGCTCGTGCTGGGCGGGACCGCTCTGCTGGTGTTTGCCGAGCGCAAGATCGACGGAGCCAGCGTGTTCAGCCCGCAGGCCTCGACGGTGCCCGGAAGCGCGGCGGAACAGGAGGCGTTGGCCGCCCGGATCGAACAGACCGAGGTCTTCCCGCTAGCGCTGTTCGCGCTGGCGGGAATGATGCTCTTCCCCGCGTCGAACGACCTCATCACGATGTTCATCGGGCTGGAGGTCTTGTCGCTACCGCTGTATCTGCTGTGCGGGATGGCTCGCCGGCGCCGCCTGCTGTCCCAGGAGGCGGCGCTCAAGTACTTCTTGCTGGGCGCCTTGTCCTCGGCCATCTTCGTCTACGGCGCTGCGCTGCTGTACGGCTACACCGGGTCTTTCGATCTGTCCGCGATCGACGCGGCCACGCAGGCCGGCACCCAGGGCTACGGTCTGCTGCTGGCGGGAATGGCGCTGATCGGGGTGGGACTGCTGTTCAAGTTCGCGGCCGTCCCGTTCCACGCCTGGACGCCGGATGTCTACACCGGCGCTCCTACCCCGGTAACCGGGTTCATGGCGGCCTGCACGAAGATCGCGGCCATCGGCGCGCTGATGCGGGTGTTCTATGTCGCACTGGGCGGGGTCCGGTGGGACTGGCAACCGTTGATGGCGATCCTGGCCGTGGCGACGATGGCCCTCGGTTCGGTGCTCGCCCTCACCCAGACCGACATCAAGCGGATGCTGATCTACTCCTCGATCGCCCACGCCGGGTTCTTGATGACGGCTTTCGTCGGAGCGTCCCAGGCCGCGAACGGCGCGACGGCAGGATCGTTGACGTCGATCTCCTCGGTGATGTTCTATCTGGTGGCCTATGGCGCGGCGACCGTCGGTGCCTTCGCACTGCTCACGGTGGTTCGTGACGTGGGCGGGGAGGTAGCCGCGCTGCATCGCTGGACCGGGCTGGGCCGTCGTTCACCCCTGGTGGCGGGGATCTTCTCGCTGTTCCTGCTCAGCTTCGCCGGCATCCCGCTGACCAGCGGTTTCATCGGGAAGTGGGCCGTGTTCGCCAGCGCCTGGACAGGGGGTGAGCACCTTCTCGTCGTGCTGGCGGTGGTGATCAGCGTCGTGGCGGCGGTCTTCTACATCCGAGTCATCGTGTTGATGTATTTCGTCGATTCGGATGCGTCGACGACGACGGTGGTGCGCCCCGGCGCGGGGACGCTCGTCGCCGTCGGAGTTGGAGTGCTCGCTACTGTGGCTCTGGGCGTCTTCCCAGGGCCGGTCCTCACCCTCGCTCAGCAGGCAAGCGAGTTCATGCGCTGAACTGCGTCTGAGATCGGCGAGACCCAGACTTGAACGACTCAGGACTTGGTGGGACTAGCGATGATGTAGGAGTGACGACGTGCTGGCCGAGCAGACCCGAGACGACGTGCTCGAGCTGACCATGCGGGACGTGCTCCAGCAGGTCGAGACGGCCCTGCTCGAGGCGGCCACCGCCGACACGGACCTGGTGACCGAAGCCGCCCGGCACGTCATCGCGGCCGGCGGCAAACGATTCCGACCGTTGCTGGTCGTGCTGGCCGCCCAGTTCGGTGCCGAAGCCACGCAGGACGACATCGTGCGGGCCGCGGTTGTGGTCGAGCTCACCCATGTCGCGAGCCTGTACCACGACGATGTCATGGACGAGGCGCTGATCCGCCGCGCGGCACCCAGCGCCAACGCTCGTTGGGGCAACAGCGTCGCCATCCTGGTCGGTGACTTCTTGTTCGCGCGCGCCTCGGACCTGGTGGCCGAGCTCGGACCGGACTACGTCAAGCTGCAGGCGCGAACCTTCGCCCGTCTGGTCCAGGGCCAGATCGCGGAGACGGTGGGACCGGGCGAGGCCGACGCGCTTGAGCACTACCTCGCCGTGATGGCGGACAAGACCGGCTCCCTGATCGCCACGTCGGCGGTGTTCGGCGCCAAGCTGGCGGCGGCCACCGACGAGATCCAGCGGGCGATGCAGGCCTTCGGCGAGGAGATCGGCGTCGTGTTCCAACTCAGCGACGACATCATCGACATCACCAGCGACGAAACGGGAAAGATGCCCGGCACGGATCTGCGCGAGGGCGTGCCCACGCTGCCGACGCTGCTCGCGCGCCGTTCCACGGATCCGGCAGACGCGAGGCTCCACGAGTTGCTCGACGGTGATCTGAGCTCCGACCAGGCGCTGGCCGAGGCGCTCGAACTGCTGCGGCGCCATCCCGCCGTCGACGAGGCCCGGACCGAAGTTCGACGTCGGGCCGACCGAGCACGAGCGCATCTCGCTCCGCTGCCCGAGGGACCCGCCAAAGCCGCACTCGCCGAGCTGTGCGACACCGTCGTCACCCGTACGTCCTGATCGCCGCTTGCCCCCGTCACCCGAAAACTGTGCACGTCCTGCATTGTGAACCGATTCAAAACTGCGGTTCGTGCACAGTTTCCGGATTGGCGGCCGCTGCCGCGATTACCCGGCGCCAACCGCCGCTTTGTCCACGACTAGGGTCGGACGTCGGACCAGAGTCGAGGAGGAGAGACCCAGATGAGTGACGTGCCTGTCGTGACCTTGAACAACGGGGTAGAGATCCCGCAACTCGGGTTCGGTGTCTTCCAGGTGCCTCCGCCACAGACCAAGGCCGCGACGCTCAGCGCTCTCGAAGTCGGGTATCGACACATCGACACCGCGGAGATGTACGGCAACGAGGCCGGCGTCGGCGAAGCGGTGCGCGAGTCCGGGATCGACCGTGCCGACGTGTTCGTCACCAGCAAGCTGAACAACAGCTTCCACGCCTACGATGACGCACTCCGTGCGTTCGACCAGACGATGGACGAGTTGGGCCTGGACTATCTGGACCTGTTCTTGATCTACTGGCCGCTACCGGAGGTCGGCGACTACGTAGAGACGTGGCGGGCGATGGAGAAGATCTCCGCCGGTGGCCGGTGCCGAGCCATCGGTGTGTCGAACTTCCAGGTCGCCCATCTCGAGCGCCTCGCGGCCGAGACCGAGACGGTGCCAGCGGTGAACCAGATCGAGGTGCAATCCCTACCTGACCAACGAGGCCGTGCGGGCGTACGGGCGAGACCACGGCATCGCTATCGAAGCCTGGTCCCCGATCGCCCAGGGCGGCGTGCTGGAGGACCCGTCGATCGTGACGATCGCCGAGCGGATCGGTCGGACTCCGGCTCAGGTCACACTGCGTTGGCACATCCAGCGCGGGGACATCGTCTTTCCCAAGTCCGTGACGCGGAGCCGAGTGGAGGAGAACTTCCGGTTGTTCGACTTCGAGCTCTCCGACGACGACATGGTCGCGATCGACAGGCTGAACCGGGATGAGCGCACCGGTCCGGATCCCGACACGTTCAATCACGTCCCCGGGACCTGACGACTACCAGATCTTGACGCGCTCCTCGCTCGGCATCCAGAGAGCGTCGGACTCGGTGACGTCGAAGACCTCGTAGAACTCCGGCACGTTGCGGACGATCTGGTTGCAGCGGAACTCCGGCGGTGAGTGCGGATCGGTGGCAAGCCGCTGGAGGACCGTCTCCGGCCGGGTCTTCTGCTGCCAGATCGCGGCCCAGCTGATGAACATCCGCTGGAGATCGGTGTAGCCGTCGATCGGCTCGATCTGGCTGTCCCCGCGAGCGATCGTGTACGCGAGCAATGCGATGGTCAACCCGCCGAGATCGCCGATGTTCTCGCCGATGGTGAGCTCGCCGTTGACCCGCTGTCCGCCGGCGCCCTCCGGCGACAGCTGCGCATACTGGTCGACCAGCGCCTTCGTGCGCTCTTCGAACGCCGCGCGGTCGTCCTGGGTCCACCAGTCGCGCAGCCGGCCGTCCCCGTCGCAGGTGGAGCCCTGGTCGTCGAAACCGTGGCCGATCTCGTGGCCGATCACCGCTCCGATGCCCCCGTAGTTCACCGCATCGTCGGCCTTCTCGTTGAAGAACGGCGGCTGCAGAATGGCTGCCGGGAAGACGATCTCGTTCTTCAGCGGGTGGTAGTACGCATTCACCGTCTGTGGCGTCATCAGCCACTCCTCGCGATCGATCGGGGAGCCGATCTTCTCGACGGAGCGGTTCAGCTCGTAGCCCGACGAGCGCAAGACATTGCCGATCAGGTCGCCGGCACTGATTTCGAGGTTGGAGTAATCACGCCACTTGGCGGGATAGCCGATGTGCGGGCAGAACTTCGACAGCTTGTCCAAGGCACTGGTCTTGGTGTCGTCGGTCATCCAGTCCAAGTCGGTGATCGAACGCCGATAGGCCTCGATCAGGTTGGCCACCAGCGTATCCATCCGCTCCTTGGCGACCGGGGAGAAGTGACGGTCGACGTACACCTTGCCGACCGCCTCACCCAGTGCCCCCTCCACCAGCGCCACGCCGCGCTTCCAACGGGCACGAAGCTCTGGGGTGCCCGACAGCACCGTGCCGTAGAAGCGGAACCGCTCGTCCACCAAAGCGCTCATCAGATACGGCGACAGGCTGGTGATGAGCTTCCAGCGGGCCCAGCTCTTCCACGCCTCCAGCCGGTCCTCATCGACCAGCTCGGCGACATCGCTGAAGAAGGACGGCTGGGCGTTCACGATCTCCGCCATCGTCTGCTCCGAGAGTTGCGCGCCGGACAAGAAGGTACGAAAGTGCAGGTCCGGGGCGGAGTCGACGAATTCCTGCAAGGTGCGCAGGTTGTACATCAGCCGCATGTCGCGGGTCTTGACCTTGTCCCAGTGGCGGGCGGCGATATCGGTCTCGAGGTCGAACACCGCGGCAGCCTGGTCGTCGGCATCGGGCATACCGGCGATGGAGAAGGATGCAGCGATGTGCTTGCGGTACTCGTCGCGGATCGTCGCGTATCCGTCGAGGCGGTAATATTCCTCGTCCGGCAGGCCGATGCCGCCCTGCTGGAGGAACATGACGTAACGACTCGGGTCGCCGGGATCGGACTCGGCGCCGACCCCGATCAGCCCGTCGATTCCTAGTCGCAGGTGTTCACCGAGCAGCGCTGTCAGACCTTCGGTGTCGGAGACGGCATCGACGGCGGCGAGCAGGGGTTCGAGTGGGGTGATCCCGTTCGCCTCGATCTTTTCGGTGTCCATGAAGCTCGCGTAGAGATCGGCGATCTTCGACGTCTCGCTGCCCGGCTCCCCCGGCTCGATGGTGGTGATGATGTCGCGGACCGCGGCCTCGGCGTCGTCGCGGAGTTGCATGAATGATCCCGTCAACGGCTTGTCGGCGGGGATCTCGGCCGCGGCGAGCCAGCGGCCGTTCACATGGCGAAACAGGTCGTCCTGGACGCGGACGGAGTGGTCGACGGCGGAGAAGTCGATCGCGGGGACGGCTGGGGTCTCGGTCACGGCCCCGATGTTACCCACGGGTGGCGACAGCCTGGGCCGCGAAACGGCCCGGACCCATGGCGACCAGATGCAGGTTGCCACGGATCGGAGCGTCGACATGGGAGTTCCCGATGCGAACCCGGTGTCCGAGCCGGGCCGGGCACCCGGCTCGTGGGCGCAGGAAGAACTCGGCTCCCGTTCAGCCGAAGGTGACCTTCACCGGCGACCTCGTCATATTGGCACTCATCTGGACGTACTCGTACACCTTCTGCGGGCCGAACGTGCCCGGCCGGCCGTTCTGCGTGCCCTTGGCCGTGAAGGTGAACGTCATCGACGCGGACGCCTCCGCCCTTGCCGGATTCTCGTAGTCGAGTCTTGGCTTGAGGTTCGACCACGGATCGCCGAGAAGCTTCCACCGGACGCTGTCGGAGTTGATCTTCTGGCCAGACTGCTTCTTGAGGCCGAACGGGCACCCCTTGGGAGACAGGCTGTTGTGCTCCTTGAGGCAGTTCGACATGGCCGACTTCGCCGACTTGACGAACGCGTCCCGGCCGGCCTTGGTCAGCGTCGGCTCGAGCCGGATCGAGGAGTAGTCCTCGGGACTCTTGATCAAGAAGGTGCTCTTACTGCCATAGTCGATGTTGGCCACTCCGCTGGTGGCGGCGTACGAACCGGGCAGCAGAGTGACCTTGTCAGCGGTGACGTCGACGCCGTTGATGATCATGGGCACGGTGTTGTTGAACGCCGAGCCCAGGTTGACATCCTGGGTGGTGTTGGAGAGTTGGAAGACGTCGCCCTCCTTGCTCACATAGAAGGTCGCGTTCACCGCCTGGCCGCCGATCTTGTACGTCGCCGACACCTGGTAGGCGTTTTCGTCGACGACCTCGGGCACGTTGATCTCGGTGATCGGTGCCCGCTTCAGCGACTCGGCGAGGACCGTATCGGTGATGAAGGTCTTGTCGGCCGGCTGGTCCTTGCCGAAGGCCAACGCGGCCTCCGCCTGGCCGGCAGCGAGCGCATCGAGGTAGCCCTTGACGGCGTCGGATGCCTTGGTGGGTTCCGGGGCCGGTGCACTCGTGGCGGTGCCACCGCCACCGCCGCCGTCCGCAGTGGGTGTCGAGCCGCGACTCACCAGCGCCACGACGCCGACGACGATCAGGATCAGCGCCAGCACCCCGGCACCCACGATGATGGCCACCTTCGGCAGTCCCGATTTGCTCGGCGGTTGAGGGGGCTGACCGGGACCGCCCGGTTGACCGGGACCGCCTGGTTGGCCGTACATCGGCTGGTAGCCCGGAGGGAGGGGGCCACCGAACCCCGCGGGTCCACCTGGGGCACCGGGTCCACCGGGGCCGGCGGGGCCGCCGGGAACGGGGCTGTAGCCGCCGCCTGCGTAACTACCGCCTGACCCGTAGCCGGCGGGCGGGCCCTGACCCGCCGGCGGAGTGGGTTGACCGTAGGGTTGCGGTTGCTGGCCGTAGGGCTGCTGGCCGTACGGTTGCTGGCCGTAGGGCTGCTGCGGATCGGATCCGGATGGTGGTTGCGGATTGCTCACGATGAAGATCTCTTTCGAGCGTTGACCCCGCGACACTGGTCGACATCCACCAGCCCCGCGGGTGGCTGGTGTGACTGGCAAACCCTAACTGACAATCGGGTCACCGGTGCGGAATTCCTTCGGAGCGAAAGTCAACTGTCTCTTACGGTATTCGCGACGATCCGGGTCGCGAGGTCGTGCAACCGCGTATTGGTGTCCTGCGACTGCTTGGCGAGCCGGCGGAACGCCTCGTCGGCGCTCACCCCGCAACCGCCCATCACGATTCCCTTGGCCTGCTCGATGACTGCCCGCGACCGCATCGCCTCCTGCAATTGGCGGGCGAGCTCCTCGGCGCTGTCGACATGATCGGCATTGGAGACGGCGAACGCGGCATAGCTGGCGAAGCGTTCGGCGAACGTCACGGCCCGGTCGCTGAAGCGCTCGGCACGGCAGGTGTAGAGATTCAGCGCGCCAGCGGTGCGTGCGGGTGTGAGGAGGGGGACCGCGGCAGTGTGAATCACCCCGGCTCGGAGCGCAGCTCGGGTGAACTCGGGATACAGCGGTGTAGCCTCATCGTGATCGAGGACGATGGTCATACCGGTCGCAGCGGCGTCCAGGCACGGCCCGAAGCCGGATTCGTACTGCCGCTCATCGAGTTGAACGGCCAACGGGCTGGTGAACACCATCGTCTTGGGGCGACCGTCGCGGATGACGGTCACCGAAGTCTCGTCCGCCCCCGGAATGACTCGCTTGGCGAGTTCGGAGACCTGCCGCAGGGCCTCGGGCAGGGACTGCTCGCGCAGGTCCAACCTGGCCAGCTCGCCCCAGGCCGCATCCGTCTCGATCGCCTCGAAGGTCGTCATCTCATGTCCATGGTGGTATGTCCTTCAACCAGCTTGCTGAAAATGCGGTGCCTGGTGCGTGCATTGCGAGGCTGACGAAGGAGGGCGAACGGGCCGTCTCTGGACCGAGGAGAACGCAGCGAGGTGCAGGTGCTCTGGTGTGCTGTTCGAGACGTACCGTCTAGTTCCAACTCTGCCCAACGCATCCTATGTCATCGCTCCACGAGTCCGCTCGTCGTTGCCGTCGGTCGCGCTGCGCCTGCCTCAGCCCGTACGTCGTCAGGACCATCAAGGCGACCCAGACCAGCCCGAAACCGATCCAGCGGGCCGGCGACATCGTCTCTTTGTAGTAGACGACGCCGAGCAAGAACTGCATCGTCGGGGTGATGTATTGCAACAGACCAAGGGTGCTGAGCGGGATTCTGGTGGCCGCGGCCGCGAACAGCAGCAGGGGGACTGCGGTGATCGGCCCGGCGAGGATGAGCAGGGCGGTGTGTGCTCCGCCGGCGTGACCGAACGTGAGCTGGCCTGTGGCCTGCAGGAAGACGAGGTAGCCGATGGACAGTGGGGTCAGCAGGGCCGACTCGACCGTGAGCGTCTCGACCGCGCCGGCGTTGAGCCGGTTCTTGATCAGGCCGTACGTTGCGAAGCTCGCGGCCAGGGTCAGCGCGACCCACGGCGGATGGCCGTAATCGATCGTCAGCACGATCACGGCAAGAACGGCAAGTCCGACGCTGACCCACTGCACGGCGGCCAGCCGCTCGTGCAGCAGCGCGACACCCAGGATGATCGAGAGGATCGGGTTGATGTAGTAGCCCAGTGCCGCCTCCACGACGTGACCACTGTTGACCGACCAGATGTAGACGCCCCAGTTGACGGCGATGAACACGGCGGCCAGCACCAGCAGAGCCAGATTGCGCGGCGACAGGAACGGTCGCCATCGGGTTCGCGGGACCAGGAACAGCGACAGAATGACCGCAGTGACCAGAGACCAGATCACCCTGCTGGCGAGGATCTCGAGCGCCCCGGCGGGCTCCAGCAGCGGCCAGAAGAGCGGAAACACCCCCCAGATGCCGTAGGCGCCGATGCCGTAGAGCGCGCCTCGTCGACTCCTCGTGTGCTCTCGATCGTCTTCGTCCATCATCTCCTCGCCGCGGCCGCCGCTACGACCAGAAGGATCCTATGCCGACCATGAGGAGGCCGGTCGGGGACGTTTGTGGGCTGGTCGCCCCGATCGTGGGGTGGACGGAAATGGAGAAGGGAAGAACATGTCGGGACGCCGGAGACCGAAATGACCCGACGGATCCCCACTGACGACCCGAGGATGCAGGTCCAGCGCACGACCCTTGGCCGGCACCTCGCGAGCGTGGCGTCCCGAGCTCTCGATCATCATCCGCTGGCCGCCTCGTCGAATGGGTGCACGATCGACCTCAGCTACACAGCAGAGGTCAGAGGGCGGCGCGGACCGCCTCCTCGAAGCGTTCGACGTGGGTCCGGGCCAGGTCAGCGGCTTGTTCGGCGTCGCCGGCGACAATGGCAGCGACCAGATCGGTGTGGCTGTGCAGGTGACCGGCCACGTGGTTGAGGCGATCCATCACCACTACCCAGATCCGCGTCGCCAGATTGTTGAAGCGGACGAGGGTGTCTTCCAGGAACGGATTGGCCGCAGCCCGATAGATCGCCCGGTGTACCGCGGCGTCCGCCTGGAGCAGCGTGACCATGTCCACCGTGTCGTCCAGGCCGTCGAGATCGTCGATCGCCGCTCGCAAGGCGTCGGCGACGCCGGCTGCGGAGTTCTGGGCCGCACGCCGCGCCGCCAGCGGCTCCAGCTCGGCGCGAATCTCCGACAGATAGGCCAGATCGGTGATCTCCACGCGCGTCGCGAACGTGCCTCGGCGAGGGTACGTGATCACCAGGCGGTCCTGTTCGAGTCGCTTCAACGCCTCCCGGACGGGCGTTCGGCCGATGCTGAGCTCGACAGCCAGGGTGTCGTCGTTGATGGCCTCCCCCGGCGCGATCTCGAGCGTGACGAGCCGTGCTCGCAGCACGTCGTAGGCGAGGTCGGCCAGCGAGCCGGCAACTCTGGAGTCGACCGCTGATACACCGTGAGCCGTGGTCGGTGGTGCGGGATGCGCCATGACGTTCCTCCTCCTAGCCTGATGCTGCTCAGCATAGAGCCGTAGACTGATACATCAGCCATACGGAGCGCCTTCGACGACCAGATCTGCCGATCGAGTTGAAGCCGGTTCGCCGGTGAGGTGCGTTTTGGTTGGCCACCTGGCCAGCCCAAGCGGCTACGGCACGAGCCAGGTGTCTGCGCCGGCGATCATCATCTGCAGTGCGGCGTCGTCGGCGTCCTGTTCACCGGTCGCCAGAGCGACCTGCTCACGGGCGAGGTCGTCGTAGGCCGGCGCGTCGACGTCACGGAAGATCCCGATCGGCGACCGGTGCAGCACGCCGCCGTCGGTGAGCCGGGATAGCCCGAATGCGAAGCTCGGATCCGGAACGTGCGCATCGTGCACGGCGAGGGCGTCGACGCCGACGTCACCGACCTCCACCACGCTGAACTCGCCCGTCCGTGGATTCCGGACCACACCGAGGTGGTCGTCGGTCCCGAACCGGATCGGTTCACCATGGGTCAGCGGGATGATCGCGTCCACGGACGTGCTCGGATCCTTCACCGCGAGGAATGCGTCATCGTTGAAGATCGGGCAGTTCTGGTAGATCTCGACAAACGAGGTACCCCGGTGTGCGGCGGCCTTTCGCAATACCTCGGTGAGATGCTTGCGGTCGGAGTCGATGGTCCGCGCGACAAAGGTCGCCTCGGCGCCGAGAGCCAGCGAGACCGGATTGAACGGGTTGTCCAGCGACCCCATCGGGGTCGACTTGGTGACCTTGCCGATCTCCGACGTGGGGGAGTACTGACCCTTGGTCAGACCGTAGATCCGGTTGTTGAACAGCAAGATCGTCACGTTGACATTGCGACGCAGCGCATGGATCAGATGGTTTCCCCCGATCGACAACGCGTCGCCGTCACCGGTGATCACGAAGACCGCGACGTCCTCGCGCGCAGTCGCGACCCCGGTGGCGATCGCCGTCGCGCGACCGTGGATCGAGTGCATGCCGAACGAGTCGACGTAGTACGGGAATCGCGACGAGCAACCGATGCCCGAGATGATCACCGTGTTCTCCTTGGCGATCCCCAGCTCCGGCATGAAGCCCTGGAACGCGGCCAGCACGGCATAGTCGCCGCAACCCGGGCACCAGCGGACCTCTTGATCACTGGTGAAGTCCTTGCGGTTCAGCGGTTCGAGCGACAGTGGAACTCCGGCGAGACCACTCCGGGTTCCCGACCCTGTCCCGGCGACGTTGTGCCCTGAACGCGTTGCTGTGGGACCTGGACGGATGTCCGAGTGGACCGGCTTGGTTTCTGCTTTCCTCGAACCTGGCTCTGAGTGCGTTGCTGTCTGCTCTGAGTTTGGCTCCAGGCGCTTTGAGTCTGGCTCAAGGGGGTTAGAGCCTGGCTCTATGTGCCCTGAGCTTGTCTCTATGTGCCCTGAGCTTGTCGAAGGGCTGATCTCAGTGCGGGCGTGGCCATTCACGGCGGTCACGAGGATGCCTCCTCCAGCAAGTCGATCTCGGTTTCCAGGTCGCGGGCGAGCTCGCTGAGCGAGATCGGCAGACCGCGCACCCGCGAGTAGCTGTGCACGTCGACCAGGAACTTGGCGCGCAGCATCATCGCCAGCTGACCGAGGTTCATCTCCGGAACGATCACGCGGTCGTACGCGGTCAAGATCGCGCCGAGGTTGGTGGGGAACGGGTTCAGGTGCCGCAGATGCGTGTAGGCGACCTGGCGTCCGGTCTTTCGGACCCGTCGCACGGCCGCCACCATCGGTCCGTACGTCGAGCCCCAGCCCAGCACGAGGACCTTGGCGTATGAGCCGTCCGGTCCGGCCGGATCGTCGACGATGAGATCGGGAATGTCCCGGACGATGCCGTCGATCTTGGCCTGGCGAGTGCGCACCATCTCGTCGTGGTTCGCTGGATCGTAGGAGACCGCTCCGGTGTCCTTGGCCTTCTCGATGCCACCGATCCGATGCTGCAGCCCGGCTGCGCCCGGCCTGGCCCACGGCCGCGCAAGGGTCTCGGGATCGCGCAGGTACGGCAGGAAGACGTCCTTGCCGGCCTTGTCGGTCGAGTTGGTCGCGGTGGCGAAGTCGGCATTGATGGGCGGGATCGAGGCGACATCCGGCACGGGCCACGGCTCGGCTCCGTTGGCGATGTAACCGTCGGACAGCACGATCACCGGCGTGCGGTATTTCACCGCGATCCGCACCGCCTCGATGGCGGTCGGGAAGCAGTCAGCGGGCGACTGAGCGGCGAGCACGGGGACGGGCGACTCGCCGTTGCGGCCGTACATCACCTGGAGCAGGTCGGCCTGCTCGGTCTTGGTCGGCATTCCGGTGCTGGGACCGGCGCGCTGGATGTCGCAGATGATCAACGGTAGCTCGGTCATCACTGCCAGTCCGATGGTCTCGGCCTTCAACGCGACCCCGGGGCCGGAGGTCGTGGTGACGCCGAGGTGGCCTGCGAAGCTCGCACCGAGCGCCGCGCCGACGCCGGCGATCTCGTCCTCGGCTTGGAACGTGGTCACCCCGAACCGCTTGTGCTTGCTCAGCTCGTGCAGCACGTCCGAAGCCGGCGTGATCGGGTAGGAGCCGAGAAACAGCGGCAAGTCTGCCTTGCGGGCGGCGGTGATCAGGCCGTACGCCAGCGCCAGGTTGCCGGAGATCTGCCGATACTGACCGGCGGGCATCGGAGCCGGCGCGACCTCGTACGTGACGGCGAAGACCTCGGTCGTCTCGCCGAAGTTGTAGCCGGTCTTGAACGCGGTGATGTTCGCGTCGCGGATTGCGGGCTTGCTGGCGAATTTCGTACCGAGAAAGTTGAGCGTGCCTTCGGTTGGGCGGTGGTAAAGCCAGGACAGCAGGCCGAGGGCGAACATGTTCTTGGCGCGGGATGCATCCTTGCGGGACAGTCCGAACTTCTTGACCGCCTCGATCGTCATCCCGGTCAGATCCATGGCATGCAGCTGGTAGTCGGCCAGCGAGCCGTCGTCCAGCGGGTTGGCATCGTAGCCGACCTTGGCCAGGTTGCGCT
>JBBSQJ010000004.1:0-41150 GCA_038257965.1 Propionibacteriales bacterium | reverse complement strand
GGTGTCCGAGAGCGCGGACAGGATGGTCAGCAGGTTCGACACGCCAGGCTTGTTCGCCTCGTCGAATGTGATCTCCCGGCCCGAGTCGGTCACCGCCGACTTGATCTTCTTCACGTTCAGTTTCGGTTCGTCGAGCAGCTCGACGATCCCGCTCGGCGAGGACGAGGACTTGCTCATCTTCGCGGTCGGGTCGGCCAGGTCCTGGATCTTCCCGACCGAGGAGACGATGTGCGGTTCCGGCACGACGAAGGTCGGCCCGAAGCGCGCGTTGAACCGCACCGCCAGATCGCGGGTGAGCTCGAGGTGCTGGCGCTGGTCCTCCCCCACCGGGACCTGATCTGCGCGATAGATGAGGATGTCGGCCGCCATCAGGACCGGGTAGGTGAACAGTCCGACGCTGGCCGCCTCGGCCCCCTGTTTCGCGGCCTTGTCCTTGAACTGGGTCATCCGCTGGGCCTGGCCGAATCCGGTCAGGCAACCGAGGACCCAGGCGAGCTGGGTGTGCTCGGGCACGTGGGACTGGATGAAGACCGTGGACTTGTGCGGATCGATCCCCGCGGCGAGCAGCTGAGCCGCGCTGCGCAGCACCCGCTCACGAAGGATCACCGGATCCTGCTCGATCGTCAGCGCATGGAGATCGGCCACGCCGTAGAAGGCCTCGTGGGTCTCCTGCAGCGGCACCCACTGCCGCAAGGCACCCAGATAGTTGCCGAGGTGGAGCGAGTCGGCGGTGGGCTGGGCGAGCGAGAGGACCCGGGGGCGGGTCCGGTCATGGGTGGTGGGTGTCGACACGACGGGAATTCTCCCACGGCACGCTACGATCGCCGACTGCTCTCTCGGCCGTCCGACCCCTCCGCAGCCGACGTCGCGATGTTCTCCGAGCGGATTGGTTCCGCTTCGTCGTACGCGTCGTTCCGCCTGATCCAGAACCGCGATGCGCGACGTCCGTCGAGCTCGACCACCCGCAACTCGAGTCGGACGACGACGTCCGGATCGCTCTCCTCCGACGCCTGGGTCTCGATCTCGTCCTCGACGACCGGCAACCTGCCCAGCTGAGCCATGAAGTAGCCGGCAAGAGTGTCGTACGGCCCCTCCTCCAGCACCAACCCGGTCCGTTCGGCGAACTCGTCCAGCGTCAGCAGGCCGTCGACCTCGAACTCGCCGGGGAGACCGATCTTCTCCTCGACCACGACGTCGTACTCGTCGGAGATCTCGCCGACGAGCTCTTCGACCAGGTCCTCGATGGTGACGATGCCGGCCGTCCCGCCGTACTCGTCCATCACGATGGCAATGTGTTGACGCTCCCGACGCATGTCGTTGAGCGCCCGCAGGACGCGTACCGTGCCCGGCATGGATAGCACCGGGCGGGTCAACTCGCGGACGGGGGTCGTTCGGGAGCTGACCTCGGGATCGAGCAACTCGCGCAGGTGGAGGAAGCCGATCACGTCGTCGGCGGACTCCCCCATCACCGGATAGCGGGAGTGCGGCGCCCTCACGAGCTCGCGGACCACACGATGTGCCGGCATGTCGCCGGGCAAGAAGTCGACCTCGGTGCGCGGCACCATGACCTCACGCAGGGCGCGTTGGCCCGCGGAGAACACGTCGTCGACGATCTGGCGTTCCTCGTCCGAAATCGTGGTCGAGCCGCTGACCAGTGCCCGGATCTCCTCGTCGCTGACCGCGGAACGACCGGCGCCCGGATCGCCGCCGAGCAACCGGACCAGGACGTTCGTGGACGCGCCGAGGAACCAGATGACCGGCCGGAGCACCGTCGCCACCGAGTCGACGAGCGGCGCCAGACCCAGGGCGAAGGACTCCGAGCGCTGCAGGGCCAGCCTTTTGGCCGTGAGCTCGCCGAGCACGATCGAGACGTAGGAGATGACGATGGTCACCGCGATCAGGGCGATGGTCGACGCGACCCCCGCCCGGAGTCCGAAGGTCCGCACGAGAACCGGCGCGAAGGAATCGGCCAAGGTCGCGCCGCCGAAGGCGGCGGACAGGAATCCGAACAGGGTGACGCCGATCTGGACAGCCGAGAGAAAGCGGTTGGGATTGTCGTTCAGTTTTGCGACCGTACGTCCTCGCTTGCTCTTGTGGGCCAGCTGACGCACCTGGCTGTCGCGGAGCGAGACCAGCGACATCTCGGCGGCGACGAACACCCCGCTGGCGGCGATGAGGACGAAGATGACGAGGATGTCGAGCAGGGTCTGGTTCATCGGGTGCTCACCGACTCAAGATTAGTGGTTTGGCCCCTGGATCCGGCCCCATCTGTTGCCCGGGGGTACCGCGACGACTTGGATGAGTAACCGTGAACAGCGCCGCGCATCCCGAGATCGTGCCGGTTCTCGTTGACCCCCGCGGCATCCGGCTGCGGGCGCACAGCGATGCCGATCTGAGCGCCATCGTCGAGCAGTGCACCGACCCCGGCTCGATCCGATTCACCACCGTGCCGACGCCGTACGCGCTTGACGACGCTCGCCGCTTCGTCCACGAGATGGTGGCCGGCGGTTGGGAGCGGGGCACTGCGTTGGGCTGGGCGATCGAACGGGACACCGCGGCGGGCCACGCTTTCAGCGGCTCGATCGACCTGCGGCTCGGCGGCGACGGCACCGCGGAGGTCGGCTTCGGACTGCACCCGGCCGCGCGCGGCCAGGGTGTGATGAGCGCGGCGCTGCGGCTGGTCCGCGACTACGGCTTCGACACCCTCGGACTCACGGTGCTGCGCTGGCGGGCGGCCGTCGGGAACTGGGACTCTCGCCGGGTGGCGGCTGCGGCGGGGTTTCGATTCGACGGCTCGGTGCGGCGGCTGCTCGACCATCGCGGCGAGCTGGTGGACGGCTGGGTGGCCACGATGACCGCAGATGATCCTCGCCGGTCCCGAGCCTGGCTCGAGCCGCCCGTGCTCCGCAGTGATCGTGTGGTGCTGCGCCCGTTCGCCGACGACGACCTGGATCTGATCGTCCAGGGCAGTGGCGACGCCCGTACCCAGCATTGGCTGGTGTCCCTTCCACGCCCGTACACCCGGACCCACGCGGAGGCCTACGTCGAGGGGAGCCGAGAGATGGCCGCCCGAGGACACGGTTTGGCCTGGTGTGTGGCTGATCCGGACGACGACCACTGCCTGGGATCGCTCAGCCTGGAGGACTACGCCAACTATGCGCGGCGCGGAGAGATCGGCTACTGGGCCCATCCGCTGGCGAGGGGACGCGGCCTGATCAGCGAGGCCGTCCGGATGGTGACCGAGTTCGCCCGCGAGACGTCGTTGACGTCGTTCATCCAGATCCGCTGCGCCGCTGCGAATCGGGCGTCGCGCCACGTCGCGGTGTCCGCCGGGTACTCCCAGCTGGGCGTGCTGCCCCGGGCCGAGCCGCTCGGCGATGGCTCCGTCGACGATCTCGTCGTGTACGGGATCGCGCTGTGACGTGAGCCGCCCACTGTGACGAACGCGACGTACCCATCGCGTCGTTCACCTGAGGCGGGTTCGGCTCTGTGACAAACTTTCCCAGTGACTTTGCAGATCAGTGTCATCGGGACCAACTACCTCGGGGCCACCCACGCCGCAGGCATGGCCGAGTTCGGCCATGACGTGATCGGCGTGGATATCGACCCCGGCCGCGTCAAGACGCTGAACTCGGGACAGTCCCACATCTTCGAGGTGGGACTGGAACCCCTGCTGGCCAAGCACACCGCGACCGGACGGTTGCGGTTCACCACGGACTACGCCGAAATCGCCGACTGGGCCGACGTGCACTTCCTGGCCCTGGGCACGCCGTCCGGACCGGGCGGTGCCGCAGATCTGTCGCAGCTCCACTCCGCGGTCGACACGTTGGCACCGATACTGACCAGACCGTGCCTGGTAGTCGGCAAGTCGACGGTCCCCGTCGGCACGGCCATGGCGCTGGAGGAGCGGCTGCGGTCCAAGGCGCCCGCCGGCGACGCGGTCGAGGTCGCCTGGAACCCGGAGTTTCTCCGTGAGGCGTACGCCGTGGAGGACACCCTGCGTCCGGACCGCCTCGTCTTCGGTACCCACTCCAAACAGGCCATGGTCACCCTGGAGGAGGTGTACGAGATCCCGCTCACCGAGCGGACACCGGTGGTCCGCTGTGACATCGCCACCGCCGAGCTGATCAAAGTGGCCGCGAACTCGTTCCTGGCAACCAAGATCAGCTTCATCAACGCGATGGCGCAGATGTGCCAGGCAGCCGGGGGCGACGTCACGCTGTTGGCGGACGCGATCGGCTTCGACAACAGGATCGGCCGGGAGTTCCTCAACGCCGGTCTCGGGTTCGGTGGTGGCTGCCTGCCCAAAGACATCGCCGCCCTCGCCGTCCGCGCCGAAGAACTCGGCGTGAACGTGCTGACCGACTTCATCCGGTCGGTCGAGGCGATCAACGCCGGGCAGCGGACCGAACTCGCCGACCTCGCGGTCGACCAGGCCGGTGGTGACGTCTCGGGCAAGCGGATCGCCGTGCTCGGTGCCGCGTTCAAACCCGGCACCGACGACACTCGCAACTCCCCCGCGCTCACCGTGGCCGATCAGCTGCACGCGCGCGGGGCGGACGTCCGGATCTACGACCCGCAGGCCCGCCTGCCTCCCCGGGAGGGATTCACCCAGGTCGCCAGCGTCGAGCAGGCGCTGCTGGGGGCCGAGGTCGTGCTGCACCTGACCGAGTGGCCGGAGTTCCGCCAGCTCAATCCGGACGAGCTCGGCGAGCTGGTCAAGTCCAAGATCATCATCGACGGCCGGCTCAAGCTGCACGGCCCGACGTGGCGCAACGCCGGTTGGAAACTGGTCCAGATCGGGCGGTCCGCCACCATCTGACCCTTCCCCGCCGAGTTGTCAGAAGCTCAACTTGCCATAGCCCGCTGAGATTCTGACAACTCCGAGGTTGTGGGTACGCCCAGTGCCCGGAGATCGGCGACGACGGCCGCCGGTTCGAGCCGCAGCTCGAAGTTGGTGGCCCGGATCACACGGCGCCGACTGACCACGATCGCCCGTTCTCGACGCATGTCGGCGGCCCAGTGTGCTCGACCTGCATGTGATGGCTGCCGTCGACCTCGAGCACGACCACCTCGCCGTCGGGAAGCTCCCACTCGGCGTCGAGGTAGCTCCACCTCCCTGCCGGGTCCCGTCGCCTAATCTGGCGAGCCGGTGGGACCAGGGCGAATCGTCGGCAGACCCGAAGCAGGTCTTGCTCGCCCAGAGTCTGTGCTCCATCGGCGGCATCCAGCACCGCCAGTCTCAGGTATGCGCGGTGTCCGGACCCGTCCCACGCTCTCCAGCGTGTCCAACAGTTGGGTCGGGGTGGCGAGACGTTGCTGGATCACCGCCGTGACCATGGCGCACGCGAATCGTGGAAACGGCTGCCAGGCTGCGGCATCGACCGCGGAACGTGCGGGACGCGTACGCGGGAGCCCGGTTGTCGTGACGATGTCGTCAGCGCGCAGCCGACGCGACTCATGCACGACAACGCCGGCCAGCGGAGTCGGACGAGCGCCACGGGAGACCAGGAGATGGATGTCTCTCGCTTCCGCTGCGAAGCCCGCGAATCCGGCCAGGTCGAGTGCGGTGTGGCTTCCCAACGCCGCGGGCGGCCTCGCATCGAGGACGGCGAGCCACATCAACTGGCTACGCACCGGCGGCGCGTTCTGGAGCAGGATGACATTGGCACCGACCGCGGTCCAGCGCCGGGTGGATAACTTCCCAAACCTGCCGTGTTGTCAGAACCTCAACTGGTCATAGGCCGTTGAGCTTCTGACAGGCCGGCCGGAAGGTCTCAACCGAGACGGGCGGCGAGGTTCTCGTCGAGTGTGCCGAGAAACTCTTCCGTGGTCTGCCACTCCTGGTCATGACCGACCAGGAGGGCAAGGTCCTTGGTCATCGCACCGGACTCGACCGAGGTGATCACCACATCCTCCAGCGTCTCCGCGAAGTTGACCACGTCCGGGGTGCCGTCCAGCTTGCCGCGGTGCTTGAGACCTCCCGTCCAGGCGTAGATCGAGGCGATCGGGTTGGTAGAGGTCGGCTTTCCCTGCTGGTGCTGGCGGTAGTGCCGGGTCACGGTGCCGTGCGCAGCCTCCGCCTCGACCGTCTTGCCGTCCGGGGTCATCAACACGCTGGTCATCAGACCGAGGGAGCCGAAGCCCTGAGCCACCGTGTCGGACTGGACGTCGCCGTCGTAGTTCTTGCAGGCCCAGACGTAGCCGCCCTCCCACTTCATCACTGCCGCGACCATGTCGTCGATCAGCCGATGCTCGTAGGTGATGCCCGCGGCGGCGAACTGGTCGGCGTACTCGGTCTCGAAGACTTCGGCGAAGATGTCCTTGAAGGCGCCGTCGTACGCCTTCAAGATCGTGTTCTTGGTCGACAGGTAGACCGGGTAATTCCGCTGCAGTCCATAAGCGAACGAGGCGCGGGCGAAGTCCGCGATCGAGGCGTTGAAGTTGTACATGCCCATCGCCACACCGCCGTCGGCGGGATAGTTCGCGACGACGTGCTCGATCGGGTCGGAGCCGTCATCGGGGGTGAAGGTGATGGTCAGCCTGCCGGCCCCGGGAACCTTGAAGTTGGTCGCCTTGTACTGGTCGGCGTGCGCGTGACGGCCGATGACGATCGGCTTGGTCCAGCCCGGCACCAGTCTGGGGACGTTGGAGATGATGATCGGCTCGCGGAACACGACACCGCCGAGGATGTTGCGGATGGTGCCGTTGGGCGACACCCACATCTGCTTGAGATCGAACTCCTTCACCCGCGCCTCGTCCGGGGTGATGGTGGCGCACTTCACACCGACGCCGTGCCGCTTGATCGCATGGGCCGCGTCGATCGTCACCTGGTCGTCGGTAGCGTCGCGGTGCTCGATGCCGAGGTCGTAGTAGTCGATGTTCAGGTCGAGGTAAGGGTGGATCAGCCGTTCCTTGATGAACTGCCAGATGATCCGCGTCATCTCGTCGCCGTCGATCTCGACGACGGTTCCCTCGACCTTGATCTTCGCCACCGCTGCCATCCTCCGAACTCGAATCGCCCAACGTCGTGCGCACGACAAGCCATGTTCTGCGCACCACAAGCTATCCCAGCCGACGCCTGGCACGGTGCCCGGTCCAGTTGATCAACCCTGGCACCGGCCGGTTTCGTCGTCCACGTCTCAGGGCATCCGGACGACCTGACCCGCGTAGGCCAACCCGCCGCCGAACGCGAACAGCAGCACCGGCGAACCGGACGGGAGTGGATCCCTCTCCTGCAACTTGGACAACGCCAGTGGGATCGAAGCGGCCGAGGTGTTGCCGGACTCCGTGACATCGGTAGCCACCACCGCGTTGACGGTGCCGATCTTGGCGGCCAGCGGCTCGATGATCCTCAGATTCGCCTGGTGCAGCACGATCGCGGCGAGGTCCTCCGGTGCCACCTTGGCACGGTCCAGCACGTCACGGGCGATCTGTGGCAGCTCGAACATCGTCCAGCGGAACACGGCGCGCCCGTTCTGGGCGAACTTGTCGTTGTCGTCGTGCTCGATTCGCACCGCGTCACCGAGTTCGGGCACGCACCCCCACAGCACGGGCGAGATGTGCTCGTCCGGATCGGCGGTGAGCAAGAACGCGCCGGCCCCGTCGGCGGTGAGCACGCAGGTGGTCCGGTCGGTGAAGTCGGTGAAGTCGGTCAGCTTCTCCGCTCCGACCACCAGCGCGGACTTGGAAGCGCCGGCCGCGATGGCGTGTTGAGCGATCGCCACCGCGTGCGGGAACCCCGAGCATGCCGCGTTGATGTCGATGGTTGCCGGCTGTCGCTCGATGCCGAGCCGTGCGGCGACCCGGGAAGCCATGTTGGGCGAGCGGTCCACCGCACTGCAGGTGGCCACGATCACCAGGTCGACGTCCTGCGCGCTGGTTTCACCCTTGGCGAGCGCGTCCTGCGCCGCCCGGGTTGCCATCACGTCGACGGTCTCCTCAGGAGCAGCCCAGCGCCGCTCCTTGATCCCGACCCGGCGTTGGATCCACTCGTCGTTGGTGTCGACCATGGTCGCCAGCTCGGCGTTCGACACGACCCGTGCCGGCTGGAAATGCCCTACCGCGACCAGACGCGTACCCGTCATGCGGGTGAGTATGCCACCGCCACACCCGAGCGTCGCAGGAGCGATCCGGCGCGGACGACGTCGAGGTCGAGGGGACAGCACGCAGCTTGTCCGCGCCCGACAAGCGTTTCACCCCGAGAGGACGACAGCATCGGCTCGCGAGCGGGGATCCTGCGTGCGCACGTACTCCTCCTCGCTGGGCCACCAGTCGGTGCGCCAGCGTTCCAGCAGCTCGGGAGTGTCGCGGTGCGCGATCCGCGCTCGCCGAACCTCCGCCGGCACGTCCATCCACAGTCTCACGTCCCACGGCACCGGCAGCCGTACGTCGGTGGCCGACACGCCTTCCACGATGATCGGTCGATCGATCGGTACCACCACCCAGTCCAGACCTTCGTCGGCGACCAGGTCCCAGCGCTGATACCGCCCGGGCCGACCGTCCAGTATCGGTTCGACCACCTGGGCGACGAAGAGGTCACGGTCCCAATCACGCAGCCGACTCCGGCCGAAGTGGTCGATCGGGACCACCACCGAGTCTTCGACCTCGGCCGCGATCAGGGCCGCCAGGGTGCTCTTGCCGGCCGCGCCGAAGCCGTCGATGCCGATCCACCGGGTGCCCTCACCCGCTGCCGCTATCCGGGCGGCGACCCAGACCGGAGCGTCGGCGAACGAGATGGATGTCATCGCCTACCTCCTGTCGGTGTGCACGGCCGACTTGCTAGTTTCGCAGTCGGATCGACATCGTCCGTCGGCGCAGGCATGAAGAGATCGGCGCTGCTGAGTTGAGGAGAGTCCCGTGAGCACACCCGTGAAGGTCGCCGTCACCGGCGCGGCAGGTCAGATCGGCTACAGCCTGCTGTTCCGGATCGCCAGCGGGTCCCTGCTCGGCCCCGATACCGCAGTCGAGCTCCGCCTGCTGGAGATCACCCCAGCACTCAAGACGCTCGAGGGGGTGGTCATGGAACTCGACGACTGCGCCTTCCCGCTGCTCGGCAAGGTCGAGATCGGCGACGATCCGAACGCGGTGTTCGACGGCGTCAACATCGCCCTGCTGGTCGGCGCGAGGCCGCGGTCCAAGGGGATGGAGCGAGGTGACCTGCTCGAGGCCAACGGGGCGATCTTCAAGCCGCAGGGACGTGCCCTCAACGATCATGCCGCCGACGACGTCTTGGTGTTGGTCACCGGCAACCCGGCCAACACGAATGCCCTGATCGCCATGAGCAACGCGCCGGACATCGCCGACGAGCGATTCAGCGCGCTCACCCGGCTCGACCACAATCGGGCCAAGGCCCAGCTAGCCGCCAAGCTCGGTACCAGCGTCACCTCAGTCACTCACATGACCATCTGGGGCAACCACTCCGCGACCCAATATCCGGACGTGTTCAATGCCCTGGTCGACGGAAGGAACGCCGCCGATGCCATCGACGATCGGGCCTGGATCGAGTCGACCTTCTTGCCGACCGTGCAGCAGCGCGGGGCCGCGATCATCGAGGCCCGTGGCGCCAGCTCGGCGGCCAGCGCCGCGAACGCCACGATCGACCACATGAGGGACTGGGCGCTCGGCACGCCCGAAGGCGACTGGGTGTCGATGTCTGTGCCGTCGGACGGTTCGTATGGCGCCCCGGAGGGAATCATCACGTCCTTCCCGTGCACGACGTCGGCGGGCAGCTACGAAATCGTCCAGGGGCTGCAGATCAACGACTTCTCCCGCGCCAAGATCGACGCGAGCAACGCCGAGTTGGTCGAGGAGCGCGAGGCGGTCAGGGCCCTCGACCTGATCTGAGCCGTTACTCCCTCCCCCCCGGAAAGTGGGCGTAAGCGACAGCGACACGCCGACCGAGGTTGTCGTTGGTGACCACTTTCCGCCGGCGCCGCCCCATGACTACGTCAGACTTGTCACATGACCCAGTGGCCGAACCCGTTCAGCCGCGAGGGAGCCGACCCATCTCCCCGTCCGGAGAACAGCGCTGCCGGGCCCGGCGACACCGGCTCCGAGTCCTGGCCGAGCTACCCAAGCTCCAACCCGTACCCGCCAGCCCCGTACCCGCCAGCCCAGTCCCCGGCGCCGACGTCGCCGTACGGCCCCGCCCCCTACGGATCGAATCCGTACGCCGCCGCGGCCTACGGATACACACCGGCCAATCACCCGCAGGCCGTAGCGTCACTGGTGATGGGCGTGGTCGGACTGGTGATCTGTTCCTACGTCGGTATCGCGGCATTCATCGTCGGCGGTCGGGCGCGAAAGGAGATCTTGGCCCAGCCGCAGCGCTATTCGGGGCTGGGCATGGCCACCGCCGGCTGGATCATGGGAATCATCGGTATCGTGCTGGCGGTGTTGACCACATTGTTCTTCATCATCGGGTTCTCCGGTGGCTGGGACCGCTGAGCCGGGATCGGCCGACGACCTTGGACCGGCTCGGGGATCATCCGCCGACCGGGCCAAGCCGGCTGCCGACGCGCCACCGGCTCCGTCCGACGATCTGATCACCAGCCAGCACACGATCGGCAGCGGCCGTCACCGGCTGAGTTACACCGCGACGGCCGGTCGGGTCGTGCTGCGTGAGGAGGTGGTGGAGGAGAAGAAGTTCCTCGGGGCCAAACCGCGTGCCGAGATCTTCTCGGTCAGTTACGTCCTCGACGGTGCCGAGCCGGGCACGAGGCCGGTCACCTTCGCGTTCAACGGTGGCCCCGGTTCGTCGTCGGTGTGGCTGCATCTCGGCTTGCTCGGCCCCCGTCGGGTGGTGATGGGCGACGTCGGCGACCTGACGCCGCCGCCGTACGGGCTCGCCGACAACATGGAGACCCTGCTCGCCGTCTCCGACCTGGTCTTCGTCGACCCGGTGACGACCGGCTACTCCCGCACCACCGAGGGGCATACCGCTGACGACTTCCACGGCTACACCCGCGACGTGGAGTCGGTCGCGGAGTTCATCCGGCTGTGGACCAGCCGCAACGACCGCTGGCTGTCACCGAAGTTCCTGGCCGGCGAGTCCTACGGCACCACACGGGCCGCCGCGCTCGCTGCGCGGCTGGCCGAGAACGCCGGCCTGTATCTCAACGGTCTGATCCTCATCTCGAGCGTGCTCGACATCGGATCGGTCGATTTCACGGAGGGCAACGACCTGCCGTACGCCCTGTACCTGCCCACCTACACCGCCGCGGCGCACTACCACGGTGCGATCGACGGAGAACTGGTCGCGAAAGTCGCCCAAGCCGAGGAGTTCGCGAGTCGCGACCTGCCCTGGGCGCTGGCCCGTGGCGCCCGCCTGGTGGGCGGCGAGCGCGACGCGGTCGTCGCTCGCTACGCCGAGCTCACCGGACTCGATCCGGACTACGTGGATCGAGCCGACCTCCGGGTCACCCTGTTCGCGTTCTGCGCCGAACTGCTACGCAAGCGCGGCCTGGAGGCCGGTCGGCTCGACCTGCGGTTCACCAGTTGGCCGGACAACCGAAATGCAGGCATCGCCGAGGACGACCCGAGCTACCGGGTCTTGATGGGCCCGTACGCGGCGGCCTTCAACTCCTACGTACGCGGCGAGCTCGGTTATCGATCCGACCTCGCCTACCATCTGCTGACTCCCAAGGTGAATCCCTGGTCGTACAAGGAGTTCGAGGGCCGCTCCGTCGAGGTCGCGACCGAGCTGGCGACCGCGATGCGCGCCAACGCACACCTTCGAGTGCACGTCTCCTGCGGTTACTACGACGGCGCGACACCGCACTTCGCCGCTGAGCACGTCTTCGCCCATCTGCGCATCCCCGAGGCCGCGCGGGAGAGGATCGAATGGGCTCGCTACGAAGCCGGGCACATGACGTATGTCCACGAGCCGAGTCGGCGCCGACAGTCGGCGGATCTGATCGACTTCGTCCGCCGCGCGTCCTAGAAGTCTGTCGTCTCGCCAGGCCGAAGCGGCCCGTCGTTGGCGTGGCCGACCGGCCACGAACCACCGATGCGCGACAATATCGGTCATGAGCAATCCCTACGGCCAGAATCCCGAGCCGAACTCCGGAGACGACCAGCCCGGCTCGGGTGACCAGCCGAGCTACGGCCAGACCCCACCGCCACCCGGCGGTCCGAGTTACGGCCAGACGCCACCGCCACCCAGCTACGGCCAGACCCCGCCGCCGCCCGGCGACCAAGGCTACGGACAGACCTCGTCGCCACCCAACTACGGGCAGACGCCCCCGCCGCCGAGCGATCAGGGTTACAACCAACCGCCGACCTACGGTCAGCAGCCGCCTTCTGGTCAGCAGCCGCCGTACGGACCCCCACCCGGCTACGGCCAGCCACCAGGCTATGGCCAGAACCCCTACGGGGGTTACGCGCCGATGGCCCAGCCGCATCCGCAGGGCACCGCGATCTTGGTGCTCGGCATCGTCGGCATCGTGGTCTGCGGCATCGCCGCCGTTGTTGCTCTGGTGATGGGCAACAAGGCACTCAAGGAGATCGATGCCAACCCGTCCGCATACAACAACCGTCAGAACGTTGTCGTCGGGCGCATCCTCGGCATCGTCGGCACCGTCTTGTGGGGCCTGGGCATCATCATCTACGTCGTGGTCATCATCGCTGCCATCGCTTCGAGCACGGGAAGCTGAGACCCGAGCCGGCTACGCCCGAGAAGCGACGCCGTAGGCTGGGTTCGGGACAATCGCTGTCCCGACCTTTGCTTGCCGTGCCACGACCTGCCTCAGTGAGAGGTGCGCATGTCCGATCAGCCGTTCCAGCCATACCAACCCCAGCCGTACGGCCAGCCCTATCCGGCACTACCGCAGCCGCATCCGCAGGGCACCACCGTCTTGGTGCTCGGCATCCTCGGATTCGTCGTCACGTTGTGCGCGCCGTTCGCGTGGTACATCGGATCCAAGGCCTTGACGGAGATCCAGACCTCAGGTGTTCGCTACTCCAACGAGGACCAGATCCGGGTCGGTCGCCTTCTCGGCATGATCATCACGATACTCGCGGTCATCGGGCTCGTCTTCGGTGTGATCTTCTTGATCATTGCAGTTATCGCGGCGATCACGGCGTCTCGCTGAGCCGATGCCGGTGCTGTCGGCGACACACGCCGAATCCCTTGGACCGGAGCTCACCCACCTGCGCCGACGGCTGCATCGTGCGGCCGAGATCGGGCTCACTCTCCCGCGCACGCAGGCACTGGTGCTGGAGGCGCTCGTGGGTCTACCACTGGAGATCACGACGGGTGCGGCCGCCACGTCGGTCGTCGCCGTTCTGCGCGGCACCGGGCCGAGGCAGGAGCATTCTCAGGCTGTGCTGTTGCGGGGTGACATGGACGCACTGCCGGTTCGGGAGCGCGTTCGAGAACCGTTCGCCGCCGACGGGGACGTGATGCACGCCTGCGGACACGACCTGCACACCGCCGGGCTGGTCGGAGCCGCTCGATTGCTGAGTCAGCACCGCGACGACTTATGCGGTGACGTGGTCTTCATGTTCCAGCCGGGCGAGGAAGGATGGGACGGCGCCCGCATCATGATCGAGGAGGGTGTGCTGACGGCGGCTGGGCCGCCGGTCCGGGCGGCCTACGGACTCCACGTGATGTCGAGTCTGCTGCCCCGCGGCACGGTTGCCACCCGACCGGGCACCCTGATGGCAGCCTCCGCCGGCTTGTTCGTAACGGTCCGCGGTCGCGGCGGGCATGGCTCGCGGCCACATGAGGCGGCCGACCCGATCGTCGTGGCGGCCGAGCTCGTTAGCGCCTTGCAGACCATGCTGACTCGACGGGCAGACACTTTCGATCCGGTGGTCATCACGGTCGGTCAGTTCCATGCCGGCACGCGTCGCAACATCATCCCGGACGACGCGCGGTTCGAGGCCACCGTCCGCGCCCTCGGCGATGAGTCGATGGCCCAGGTCCGGGGTTGGGCCACGGACCTGTGCAGCCGCCTACCCGAGGCGTTCGGGCTGGTGGCCGATGTCGAGTTCGTCGACGAGTACCCGGTCACGGCCAATACGCCGGGCGAGACTGCCTTCGCGCTGGGCGTGGCGCGCGATCTGTTCGGGACCGAGCGGGTGATCGAGCTACCGCACCCCGTGATGGGGTCGGAGGACTTCTCCCGGCTACTTTCGGCGGTCGGCGGTTGTTTCTTGTTCCTCGGGGCTTGTGCTGGCGAGGACTTCGCCACCGCGCCGACCAACCACTCCCCGTTGGCAAGATTCGACGACAGCGTGTTGCCGGACGCGGCGCGGCTGCTCGCCGAGCTGGCCATCCAGGAGCTGGCTCGCGCCTGATGGGTCCGGCAGCCGCAACCGGTCCGGCAGCGATCAACGCCCGGGCGGCACCCGGATCGCCAGGGCGATGATCGCACCACCGGCCAGGCCCAGGAACATGATGTCGAAGAGCTTGCTGCGCACCTGGAGCAGGCCGGCGTCGGCGGCCGGCAGCGCCAGCCGCTCCACCGCACCGATGCACAGCGAACTGCCGACGACCAGGCAGCCCAGCCGCCAGCTGTCGTCCGCGACGAACGCGATCCCCATCCCGAGCACCACGCCGATGACCACGATCAGCAGCGGCCAGTAGCGCTGAGACCGCGCCGCTGTGGTCCCCCGACTCACCATCGCGCTACCTGACATCGACACCCGGGTCTCAGGCCGACAGCCCGGCTTCGGCGAGCTCGACCACGTTGCTGAGCAGCATCGCGCGCGTCATCGGACCCACACCGCCTGGCACCGGCGCGAACCACCCTGCCACTTCACGCACCGACGGGTCGAAGTCGCCAACCAGACCGGCGGCGGTCCGCGTGATTCCCACATCGACGCACACCGAACCGGACCGCACCATGTTCTTGGTGATCAAACCGGGCCGGCCGGCCGCCGCGACGACGATGTCGGCCCGCCTGGTGTGAGCGGCCAGATCCCGGGTGCCGGTATGACACAGAGTAACCGTGGCGTTCTCCGACTTCCGGGTCAGCAGCAGCCCGAGCGGGCGACCGACCGTCGTACCGCGCCCCACCACACAGATCTCGGCGCCGGCGATCTCAATGTGGTTGCGACGCAACAACTCGACGATTCCGTTCGGCGTGCACGGCAGCGGCGCGGGATCACCGAGGACGAGCTTGCCCAGATTCGTCGGATGGAGTCCATCGGCGTCCTTGGCCGGATCGACCAGGGCCAGGGCCCAGTTGTCGTCGAGCTGCGGCGGCAACGGCAGCTGGACGATGTAGCCGGTACAGGCCGGATCGGCGTTCAGCTCGCCGATCCGGTCCGCCAGCACGTCGGCGCGGGTGTCGGCCGGGAGCTCGACCTGGATCGATGCGATGCCGACCTGGGCACAGTCACGGTGCTTACCGGCGACATATGACCGGCTGCCGGGATGATCTCCGACCAGTACAGTGCCCAGACCCGGCACGATCCCGGACTCGGCCAGCTTGGCCACCCGCTCGGTCAGCTCGGTCCTGATCGTGGCGGCCAGCGCCTTGCCGTCGAGGACATGCGCAGTCATCTCGATCTCCATCCTCAGCTCAAGGCTTCCTTTGGACCCTCCTCCGCCGGAAAGTGGGCGCTAATGGCAGCGACACGCCGGCCACCGTTGCCACTGGCGCCCACTTTCCGCGGGCAGGGCACGCCCAAACGTACGTGCTCTGGTCGCGGGTCAGTGGAAGAAGTGCCGCGCACCGGTGAAGTACATGCTGATCCCGGCCGCCTTGACAGCGTCGATCACGTCCGCGTCGCGCACGGATCCCCCGGGCTGGACGATCGCCTGCACGCCGGCGTCGATGAGGATCTGCGGCCCGTCGGCGAACGGGAAGAACGCATCCGATGCGGCTACCGAGCCCGCTGCGCGGTCACCGGCCCGCTCCACAGCCAGCCGACAGGAGTCGACCCGATTGACCTGGCCCATCCCGACACCTATAGAGGCGCCGTGCCGCGCGAGAAGGATCGCGTTGGACTTCACCGATCGGCACGCCTTCCACGCGAACTCCAGATCGGCAAGCAACTCGGGTGGGAGCGCTTCGCCGGCGACCAGCGCCCAATCGGCGGCAGAGTCATGTTCGTTGTCGACGGTGTCACGGGTCTGCATGAGCAGCGCACCCTCGATCGGTCGGGTCTCCACGCCACCGCGTTCGACCGGTTCGGCGAGGAGGATGCGGATGTTCTTCTTCCGGGCCAGCACCTCGACGGCGCCGTCCTCATAGCCGGGAGCCGAGATCACCTCGGTGAACACGTTCGCCACCTGCTCCGCCATCGCGACGCTCACCGATCGGTTGGCGGCGACCACGCCGCCGTACGCAGACACCGGGTCGCAGGCATGCGCCTTGGCATGGGCGTCGGCGATATCGGAGCCGACCGCGATACCGCAGGGGTTGGCGTGCTTGATGATCGCCACAGCCGTTTCGTCGAAGTCGTACGCGGCCCGGCGGGCCGCATCGGTATCGACGTAGTTGTTGTACGACATCTCCTTGCCGTGCAGCTGCTCCGCGTTCGCCAGTCCGCGGGCGCCGAAGCCGTTGCGATACAGCGCAGCCCGCTGATGGGGGTTCTCGCCGTAGCGGAGCACCGCTGCTCGATCCCAGGTCGCGCCGACCCATCCGGGGAAGCCGGTTCCCCCGCTGGTTTCGGCCACCACGTTGCCCAGCCAGGACGCGACTGCCACGTCGTACGTCGCCGTGTGAACGAAGGCGGCCGCGGCCAGCGCCTGCCGCTGGGCGAGCGTGAAGCCGCCGGCGGCCAGCGCTTCGCGCAGGGGTTCGTACTGGTCGGCCGAGGTCACCACCGCAACGCAGGCGTGGTTCTTGGCCGCGCCGCGCACCATCGACGGCCCGCCGATGTCTATCTGCTCGATGCACTCGGCCTCAGTGGCCCCGGAGATCACTGTCTCGGTGAACGGATACAGGTTGCTGATCAAGAGCTGGAAGGGTTCGATGCCCAGCTCGGCCAGCTCGGCCCGATGGCTCTCCCGTCGTACGTCGGCCAGCAGACCGGCGTGCACTACGGGGTGCAGCGTCTTGACCCGACCGTCCAAGCGCTCCGGGAAACCGGTCAGCTCCTCGACCTGGGTGACGGGCAGGCCGGCGGCCGCGATCCGGGCGGCCGTCGAACCGGTGGACACGAGTTCCACACCCGCCTCGACGAGTGCGCCCGCCAGATCTTCGAGACCGGCCTTGTCGAACACCGAGACCAACGCCCGGCGAATCTGCACACGGCTCTCCCGGGTCCCACTGGCCTCGGCGGTCTCACTGGTCTCGGCGGTCTCACTGGTGTCGTCGCGCCCACTCGTCTCGATGTTCTCGCCCTTCCCGTCCTGCTGGGAGTTCTCGCTCTTCTCCACGTTCTCGCTCTTCTCCACGTTCTCGCTCTTCTCCACGTTCTCGCCCTCCGCCACGTTTCAGCCCTTCTCCACGATCTCAGCGGCCTCGCCAACGGTAGGTACTTCAGTAGCCGCGTCGGTCATGTCCGCCAGCGCACCTTTCGGTCGACCACCTGCCAGTCGCGGGTGACCAGGTCATGGGTGACCTCGAGCAGCATGGCCCGCTCGACGATCTTGATCTTCTCGTGCAGGGTCTCCACCGTGTCGTCCACGGCGACCGAGACCGCCTGCTGCGCCAAGATCACGCCGGTGTCCACCCCGCCGTCGACCAGGAAGACCGTCGCCCCGCTGACCTTGACTCCGTACGTCATCGCGTCCCGCGGGCCGTGGATGCCCGGGAAGGACGGCAGCAGCGCAGGGTGGGTGTTGATCGTCCGACCGCCGAAGGCCGCCAGGAAGTCAGCGCCGACCAGCTTCAGGAACCCTGCGGCGACCACCAGATCCGGCTGCCAGGCGCCGACCCGGGCAGTCAGTCCTCGATCCCACTCCGCGCGGTCTGCACCCTTCGACAGGGGGTGGACGAAGGTCGGGATCCCGACCCGTTCCGCCCGAGCCAGTCCCTGCACGCCCGGTCGGTCCGAGCCGACGGCGACGATCTCCGCCCCGAAGGAGGGCTCCGACGTGGCGTCGATCAGGGCCTGGAGCAGCGTGCCTGTCCCGGAGACGAGGACGACCAAACGCTTCGTTCGGGCGTTCGCACGGGTGGGGCGGCTCATCGCACGTCGCTGGAGCTGAAACCGGCGCCGAGCACGGCGGTCACTCTACCGAGACCCGGAGAGCACCTCTTTCCGGTCCAGGTTGATGGTGGCTTCGGGATCGGGCTCGTCGTCGCTCTCCGTCCCGTCCTCGTCTTCGTGCGAACGTCGGCGCCACAGGCCGAGCACCAGGCCACCGATCATTCCGGACAGGCCGAGGGTGCTGACGGCCATCACGATCAGCTCGGGCAACCGCGGACCGAGGTCGGACAGCCGGCCCAGACCGAGGTCACCCGAGCAGGCCCACGCCACGCCGCTGAACACCAGAGCACCGACGACCCCGGACAGGCCCCCGACCAGAGCCGTCTCGTCGAAGCGAGCAGCCGGACGTCGACGAACGACCAACCAGGCCGCGAGCAGGCCGGCGATCACCCCGGCGGCCAGCCACACAATCTGATAGGCACCACCCGGGCCCGACGATGGCACGGCACCGAAGATCGGGATGCCGGGCAGGAGGCCCACCTGCGTCGCCGCCGGCGCTACCACGGAACCATCGCCCAGGCCGAAGCCCGCGCCGAGCGCGTAGGCCGCACCCCAGACCAGCAGGTTCGGCGCGAACGCCAACTGGCCGAACAACAATGCCACGTTTCCCGCCGTACCCGCTCCCAGGGCATCGGTCAGCTTGGTCACCCGGTCCAGCTGGAGCAACAGCCCGGCGACGACCACGGCAGCGCCGGTGGTGACGAGGATCAGCTGAGTGCCGAGCACGGCCGTCGGCACCGGCCGGAGCCAGCGTGGCCAGCTCTCGGTCGGATCCACCTCGAGCGCACGGCAGCTGCCCCACAACGCGGACGCCAAGAGCACGACGAACACGATCAGCATCTGCGGGCTGACGGCCGGTGCGCCGAACAGCAATGCCACGACCGCGATCGGCGCGACGTAGCCGAACATGGCCAACAAGGCGATCCCGAACGCGGTGTGGCTTGCGGGTTCGCGCTCCGCCGACGGTGTCGAAGCCGGCGAGGTCGCGTCGCCGACGCGTAGCGTACGGACGGCCGCGAAGCCGGTTGACCTGGCGAGCAGGAACGCAAACAGCGCAACGGTGCCCCACGGCACCAGGGTCAGATGCAGCCCGGCCGCGGCAAGACCCGCTCCATTGGCATACACCCACAGCTGGGTGCCGACCAGCAGGGCCTGGCCCAGCGAACCCGCCACGGTCTCGGCATCAGCGGCCAGCCAGCCGACGACCGCGAGACCGGCGACGATCACCCAGCCGACCCCCGCCACCAGCAGCCCGGCGAGCGGCGCCGCGATCGGCCAGGAGACCGGAAAGTGATCCGGACCGGAACCCAGTGCGACCGTCGGCTCATCGGGTTCGGTGGCGTGCAGCGTCAGTTCGTCTGAGCGGCGCTCGACGGGGGATGCGGAGCGGGCGGATCGCCTGGACCAGGCGGGTCGCTGGGAGAGAAAGGGAGCCATGGCCCCTCCATGCTCCCCCGGCGCACCTGATAGGCGGGGCGCAGACACGCCCTGCCAGGTAAGGTTTTGATGTTTCGGGACCCCGCGAACGTCAGGTCGAGGTGGCCGGACACGTGATCTGAGAGCTGGAGGACCACCGCAGCATGGCAGGCAAGGACCCCGACGAGTATCGGCCCCGACGGGCGGCAGGCGACCCCGAGAGCGCCGACGAGGAGGCGACGGATGCCGGTGCGGGACCACGCCAGAGCGGTTCCGGGCCGGCGGGATCGGGCTCATCGGGCTCATCGGGCTCATCGGGCTCATCGGGTAAGGGTGGCCGATCGGCCGGCGGATCCGCGCGGGGCAAGACCCCGGCCGAGTCCGACCGCTCGACCACGATCCTGCCCCGCGTCCGCGACGACCGCAGCACCACCATCTTGCCGAAGACGGTCGAGCGACGCCGCCGCGACGAGATCGACGACGAGGCAGACGTGCGACCGCTGCTGCGCGGGCGGACCCGGATGATCTTGATGATCGCCGGGGTGGCCGCCGTGGTCGTTCTCGGCCTCGTCCTGGGTTATGCCGCGCTCAATGTCAACGGCCGTCCCGCGGCCGGACCATCGGTCGGCGCCACCATCGATCCGTCGACCGGCGAGTCCGTCACGCCGTCACCGGTCGCTCTGCTCGACGACTCGTCGATGATCAACGAACAGATGGCCCGGCAGATCGACAGGGATCGCACCTGGCAGGTGGCCTCGACCCAGCGGGGGCTGGACAGCAACTCGCCCCGGGCGGCATGTTTTGCCTCCGATCCGGTGGACGGCCAACCCGACCCGCAGCAGACGATTCAGCGACTGCTGAGCAGCACGGGCAAGAATCCCCCTGCTCTGCTGCACCAGGCGGAGTCGTACGGCACGCCAGAGGAGGCCGCCCAGGCGTACGTGGCCGTCTCCAAAGCCGTGGGTAGTTGCGCCGTCGTCGGCGCATGGATCGGTTCCGGGCGCACGATCACCGGCCTGGGTGATCAGAGTGCGGGCGCGGTGGTCACCGTCACCGACAGCGGGAAAGAGAGTTTCCACACGCTGGTGATCAGTCGGACCGGCCGAGTGGTCGACATCGTCGACGTCGCACAGTCGGCGAAGGCGGCCGCGCCGTCCGGCGTAGCCACGGCGTTGGGCGAGGCGATCACCGTGCAGTGCGCGACCAGTGGAGGGGCTTGCACGGAGAACCTCAAGACCAAGGCTGGGCCGCCACCGCTCGGCGGGGACGAGCCCGGCTTCCTGGCGGCGGGCGATCTGCCTCCGGTCGGCAAGACGCCGTCGCTGTGGGTCGGCAGCAGCCCCGCTCCCCCGGGTTCGGACTACGTGGGCGCGAACTGCGAGACCACGGATTGGTCCAAGGTCGCCGCGACGACCAAGACAATGCGGGCGTACACCCTGCAGGACACCTCCACCGTGTTCGGCGTCGATCAGATTGTCGTCACCTTGGACGACGAGAAGTCCGCCGGTCAGCTCGTGGCGAAGGTGAAGAAGGACCTGGACACCTGCCCGGATCGCAAGCTCACCGCAACCGTGTCCAAGCCCAGTGCCATCAAAGGTCCGGGTGCCGAGAACAACGAAGTCGACGGCTGGGCGGCTAACGTGTCGCACAAGACCGCCAGCTCGACGGTCAAGTTCCGCGTCGGCATCGTGGCGATCGGCTCCAAGGCCGTCTGGACCCTGGCCAACCCCACCGACGACCTGGATTTCACCGACGACCAGTGGTCGACCATCGTGCTTCGCTCGGGGCAGCGCGCCAGTCAGGTGCAGTGAACCGCTGCCTAACCCGGGCGGTGCGTGAGATGGACGCCGGGGCCGATGGTGAGGGAACGGGTTCGCACTTCGGCCGGTGCTCCGGATCGGCGACCAGTCAGCCGAGCGAGGTCATGATCTCGCGCATGATGGCGGCCGTCTCGCTCGGCGTCTTGCCGACCCTGACTCCGGCGGCCTCGAGGGCGTCCTTCTTGGCGGCCGCCGTGCCGGACGAGCCGGACACGATGGCACCCGCGTGGCCCATCGTCTTCCCCTCCGGAGCGGTGAATCCGGCGACGTAGCCGACAACGGGCTTCGTGACGTTGGTCTTGATGAACTCGGCGGCCCGCTCCTCGGCATCGCCGCCGATCTCACCGATCATGACGATCGCGTCGGTATCGGGATCGTCGGAGAACGCCTGGAGGCAGTCGATGTGAGTGGTGCCGATCACGGGATCGCCACCGATACCGACGCCGGTGGAGAAGCCGATGTCGCGAAGCTCGTACATCATCTGATAGGTCAGCGTGCCCGACTTGCTGACGAGGCCGATCCGACCCGGCTTGGCGATGTCGGCCGGAATGATGCCCGCGTTGGACTGCCCGGGCGAAATCAGTCCGGGACAGTTCGGGCCGATCATCCGGGTCTTGGACCCCGCGGCCAGGGTGTAGACCTCGGCCGAGTCCTTGACGGGCACACCCTCGGTGATCACCACAGCCAGACCGATCTCGGCATCGATGGCCTCGATCACCGCGCCCTTGGTGAACTTGGCCGGAACGAAGATCACCGTCACGTTGGCGCCGGTGGTCTCGATCGCCTCGCCCACGGAGTCGAACACCGGCACCGACGCCTGCTCGAACTCGACGACCTGGCCCCCCTTTCCGGGTGTGACGCCGCCGACGATCTTGGTGCCGGAGTCGAGCATTCGCTGGGTGTGCTTGCGGCCTTCGGATCCGGTCATCCCCTGGACGATCACCAGGGAATCAGAGTTCAGAAAGATTGCCATTGTCGGATTCGCCCTCTCAGCCTACGGCCAGCTCGGCGGCCCGGCGAGCCGCTCCGTCCATCGTGTCCACCTGTTCCAACCCCGGCAGTGCCGCCTCGGTGAGGATCTGGCGAGCGAGTTCGGCGTTGTTGCCGTCCAGACGAACCACCAACGGCACGTCGACGCGCTCGCCACGACCACCTAGCAGTTCGAATGCCTGCACGATGCCGTTGGCCACCGCGTCGCAGGCGGTGATGCCGCCGAACACGTTGACGAAAACACTCTTCACCTGCTCGTCACCGATGATGATCTCGAGCCCGTTCGCCATCACCTCGGCGCTCGCGCCGCCACCGATGTCGAGGAAGTTGGCCGGCTTGGGCGATCCCGTGAACTCGTCGCCGGCGTACGCGACGACGTCCAGCGTGCTCATCACCAGGCCGGCCCCGTTGCCGATGATCCCGACGCTGCCGTCGAGCTTCACGTAGTTGAGTCCCTTCGCCTTGGCGGCGGCCTCCAGCGGGTCTTCCGCGGACTTGTCGGCCAGTGCCTCGTGCCCGGGGTGGCGGAAGCCCGCGTTGGCGTCGAGGGAGACCTTCCCGTCGAGCGCGATGATCCTGCCTCTGCGTCCATCGGTGCCGTGTCCGTCCGAAGGTGCGGTCTTGACCAGCGGGTTCACCTCGACCAGGGTGGCATCCTCTCCTTCGTAGACCTTGCCGAGCAGCTGGATCACCCTGGCGATCTCGGCTGCATCGTCGCCGGAGAAGCCGGCAGCCTCGACGATCTCGTCGGCCTTGGCCTGGTCGATGCCCACGGTCGGGTCGACCGGGACGCGAGCCAGGGCCTCGGGCCTCTCGACCGCGAGCTGCTCGATCTCCACACCGCCTTCTTTGGAGCACATGGCCAGGTACCTGCGGTTGGCCCGATCCAGCAACAAGGAGAAGTAGTACTCCTCGGCGATGTCCGCGCCTTCGGTGACCATCACCGTCGAGACGATGTGGCCCTTGATGTCGAGGCCCAGGATCTCCTCGGCTCGAGCGGCGGCCTCCTCGGGACTCTTGGCGATCTTCACCCCACCCGCCTTGCCGCGGCCGCCGGTCTTCACCTGAGCCTTGACCACCACGACCGGGCTGGCCAGCTCAGCGGCGGCCGACCGTGCCTCTTCCGCAGTCGTGGCGATGATGCCGCGCAGCACGGGCACGCCGTGCGCCTCGAAGACGTCTCGCGCCTGGTACTCGTACAAGTCCACTGAACTGTCCCTCCATGCTTCTCGCCACCGCAAAGACGGTTTGCAGCCTAGTGGTGCGGCGCACCGAGTCGTGTCGGGGTGGAAACCATCTCGGGAAACTGTGCAGCAGTCGCAGATTTGAAACGTTCAAAGCTGCAACAGCCGCACAGTTTCTGGGCTGACGCGGGACAGGCAGTTTCTGGACTCAAGCCCGACGTACGTTCGCGCGGACCCAGTCGACGATCTCGGCCATGGATGCGCCCGGGGTGAACACCTGAGCCACGCCGAGCTCGGCGAGTGGCGCTCGGTCGGCTCCGGGGATGATCCCGCCACCGAACACGACGATGTCTTCCGCGTCAGCCTGCTTCAAGAGCTCGACGACCTTCGCGAACAACGTCATGTGAGCGCCCGACAGGACCGACAGCCCGATCGCGTCCGCGTCCTCGGCCAGCGCGGTACTGACGATCTGCTCCGGGGTCTGGTGGAGGCCCGTGTAGATGACCTCCATCCCGGCGTCGCGCAGAGCACGGGCCACGACCTTGGCCCCGCGGTCGTGCCCGTCGAGGCCGGGTTTGGCGACAACGATCCGCAACGGGGCGTCCACCGGTTGTCGCGGCGACGACGCGACCGATTGCGGCGACGACGATGATGCGGGAACGTCAACGGGCTCCACACCAGTCAGCCTACTGGGCGGTAATCTTCAACTGTGCTGAACTCGGCCATCGGAGGCATTTCACGCGCTGTGCGGCGCGATCTGCCTCGGGTCGCGTCGGGAGTGGCGGTCGAAGCGGGATGGAATGCGGCGCACCTGGTGATGTATCCCGGCGGACTGCTCAGGGACCCGGCCAACCGATCTGCCCACGGCCACTACAGCTTCCGCGGGTTCACCCCGGCTCAACGCGGACTGGTCCACCACGGCGTGGACACCGCCGCGACGCCGATTCTGCTGGTGCACGGTATCGCCGACAACCACTCGATCTTCACCGTGATGTACCGCGCGCTGCGGCGTCGGGGTTTCAGCGACGTGTCGTCGTTCGACTACGGACTGCTGACGTCCGACGTCCGAGGGGCCGCACACGACCTCCAGCTGGCGATCGAGCAGTTGTGTGCGGACTCCGGCTACGAACGGATCCACATCGTCGGGCACAGCCTCGGTGGCCTCATCGCCCGCTACTACGTCCAACGGATGGAGGGCTACCGCCGCGTACACACGTGTGTGACCCTCGGCACCCCTCACCAGGGCACGGTGCTGGCCCGGATGGGACAGGTCGTGCCGCTCGTCCGACAGCTCGCTCCCCACTCCGATCTGATCTCGGAGCTGACCCAACCGGCGCCCGAGTGTTCGACGCGGTTCGTCGCCTTCTACTCCGACATCGATCACCTGATCCTGCCGCACTGGAACGCGACGATCGTCCATCCCGACCTTCACGCGACGAACGTGGCCATTCACGGCGTGGGACACATGTCCATGCCGAACAACGGTCGAATCGCGTTCCAGATCGCCTCCGCCCTGGGTGAGCTGGACAGCGCGGACGCGGCCGGGTCGACGCCAGCGCAGCGGTCGTCGGTTACTCACCAAGGGGCCCAGGGAACGACCGACGAAGCGTCGTGACGTGGTCTGCGAAGACCGGCATCATTGATCCTGCGCAACCGGTACAATTACGTCGGCGGCCGTGGGGGACGGCCGTCGAATCGAGAGGGCGGACCGGTGGGTTTGAGGTTGGTTTACCAATCCGTTATCTTGATCACAGTGTCGTGTTCGGGGAGCAGTCCGCGTGCGGGACTGTCTGGCCAGACCTCCCCGGCGTCCAGGCGCAAGCGACGGAGGTCGGTTTTGGTTCTTCCGACCTCCTCCACGAGATCGAGACGTAGGGAATCGACGTGACAGGACAACCGCAGAGGCGCGCCGCGCGCCGCTCTCGGGTTGTCCGCGAAGGCTCGACGGAGCGCCGAGGTTGGTTGTCGCACGGCCTCGCCGCCTTGGCCGTCTCCGCGCTCGGACGGGCGTTGGCCGGCACCATGTCCTTGACCACGAGTGCCCAACCGCAGGCAGCAGAGCGACCGGTCATCATCGCCACCGGGACGACGGGCACCACGGACACCCCGGCCCAGGCCGGGGTCGCCGTGGCGTCGGCGTCCACTGCCGGCACCGTTGTGGGTGCCACCGAGACGGCCCCGGCTGATCGTCCTCTCGCGGCCGACGCCTTTGCCGCCCGGCCATCCGGAGTGGATACGTCGCGTTCGCAGCAGCTACGCCAGGCACTGGCGAAAGAGCGAGCCGCGCAACGCGCGGAGGGACTGGCCAAGACGTCTGAAGAAGTCACCCGCGCCGTGCGCGATCAGGCGAGCAAGGCGCGTCAGACGCAACTGGACGCCGCCGAGACGCAGATCCAGCAGAATGCGGTAAAACTCGCCTGGGCGCGTCAGCAACGCGCGATCGCGGCCCGAGTAGCCGCGCGCAAAGATGTGGCCAGTGCGACACAGACCACGACCACGACCACGACCACGCCCAGCACGGACCCGGACAGCGCCACCATTCCGAGTGGTGGCACGGCTGTCGCCCCGGTTCCGGGTGCGGTGGTCGGAGCGCACTTCGGTCAGTACGGCCTGTGGTCGCGCTACCACACCGGGCTGGACTTCCGGGCCGGTTACGGAACGCCGATCCGCGCCGTCCTGCCCGGAGTCGTCGTCTACGCGGGCAACAGCGGTGACTGGTCCGGCAACCACATCGCCATCCGCCACACCGGCGGAGTGACCACAATGTCGTCGCATATGTCGTCGATGGTCGTCCATGCCGGCCAGTCGGTCAGTGCCGGACAAGTCATCGGGTATGTGGGGCAGACCGGCCGTGCGTTCGGTCCTCACCTGCATTTCGAGCTCTATCCCGCGGGCGTTCGATACGGGGACGTCTATCGGGCAATCGATCCTGCGCCGTGGTTGCGTTCGCACGGCCTGCAGACGCACTGACCGCTCGGCCGGCCCACTTCTCGCACGCGCGCCAGCCATCCCGGCTCGCTGACTCGCCCGATTGATCCCGCAATCCAATTGATCCCGCAATCCGGATGATCCCGCAATCCCGATCGTCTGCGGGATGCCCCGAATCATCGCCACACGAGCGGAATTCGGAGACCTCGGTCACTTTTTGCAATACCACTTCCCGTGCTGGTCCGCCAGCTTTTGGGATTGGTGTTACCAATCCGTTATGGTCTTAACAGTCCACGGTTCAACCACCAGGGTTGACGAGCCTCACCGGCGGATCCAGGACCGAAGCACGTAGCGCCTGGAGACGCGCCTGTCAGGGGCGCGGACTGCGTCTCGCCCTCTCACAGGAAGCTCGCCTCCGTTGACAAGGTTGTCTCTGCCCGTCCTGCCTCCCCGCCGATCGACCGCGCGACGCGCGCTGGTGGAAACTCGGGCGACCAGGCTGCAACGAGGCCTCGCCATGGTGGCCGTCACTGCGCTCGGGGTCGGCGTCGCCGGCTCTATCCCCATCACCGGCGTCGCACAGTCCACCTCCCTCGAGCCGAACACAACGCCGAGTGTCGTCACCGAGACGGTCCCGGGCGTCGAGGTGCCGGACGCATTCCACACCCGCACCACCCCCGTCAGCCGCGGCAACGCCCGTCCAGCGGTCGCGGCCGCCACTGCAACCGGTGCGGTGTCTGCGGACGCCGGCCGGGCCACCGCTGCCGCCGCTGCGACCGTGGCGACAGGATCCGCCGATCCCGACGCCATCGAGAACCGAACCGACGCACTCGCCGTCGTCGCCGCCTCCATCGCGAAGCAGGACCACAGGCTCGAGGCGAAGCGCAAGAAGACCCGCGCGAAGGCTCGGTCGGGCGCGACGCGCGGCTGCGTCCCGGTGGTCGGTGGTTACACCATCGCCGCTCGCTTCGGCGATGTCGGTGCCTGGGCCCGCTACCACACCGGCTTCGACTTCTCGGCTCCGACGGGCACCGGTCTGCGCGCGCCGACGGCTGGCACCGTGGTCAACGCGGGCACCGGACCGGCCAGCGGCTGGGCGGGCAACTATGTCGTGATCAAGCAAACAGACGGCACCGAGGTGCTGATGGCGCACATGTCGCAGGTGACGGTGGAGGTCGGTCAGCACGTCTCCGCCTGTGATTCCGTCGGAGCGGTCGGTCAGACCGGGCGCGCCTTCGGACCGCACATGCATTTCGAGGTCTACCCTGCCGGCATCGAGCCGGGTGACGTCTACAAGGCGGTCGACCCGCTGCCCTGGCTGACCAAGATGCACATCAAGCCGTGACGTTCGGGCGCTGACTTGCTGGACCGACGCGCTCACTGCCACGTGGGCGAACCACTGAAGCCTGGAAGTCGCAGTGTTCGCGGACTCACACACCCATGATGTCGGCGGTCGGGGCGGTCGGACGTTGCGTCGCCGGGCGGTCGAGATAGAACCACGCCGTCGAGGCGATGTCGTCGCGGAGGGGACGATAGCGGCCGCCGCTGCGCCAGCCGAGAGCCTGGATCTCCACCCGTCGCAGTCCTTCGGCGAAGCGGACGGGGTCTGGAAGGTGCCAACGGTAGAGACCGAAACGCTGCTGCGAGTCGTACAGTCCGTCCGGCCGGACCACCTGGGGCATGCCGAGGAAGGGCGTGGTGAATTCCACGTAACCACGACCGGGAACATCGAAGTTCCAGGCGCCGCCGAAGTAGTCCTCGGTTCCGGTGCCGCAGATCGTCGGATGGTCCGTGTCGTCGTCGAGGTAGAACTTCAGCTCGCCTTCGCCCCACCAGCCGGTCGAGTTCGACCCCCACGCCAGGTACGTCCCGACATAGTGCCCACCGCCGACCACTCCGTCGAGCAGCACGTGGGGAATCCGATCGGCCAGCGGATTGCTACGTCGCCACTGCGAGTGCAGATAGCCGACTGATTCGTCGGCCTCACCCAGTTCGTACGTCACCTGGTAGTACAGGGTCACGATCTCGGTCGAGGTGTTCTCCACGGTCAGCCGCGCCGCCGAACGAAAGGGCATCGGCCAGTAGGCGTTGCAGCCGCCGTTCGGATTGACGATCACCACCTGCGAACTCACCTGCGCGAACCGACCCCAGCCCTGGCAGAAGAAGTCACCGTAGGGCACCTCGATCGCCGGCTGATCGGAACCGTCCCAGTACGCGCGCAGGACGAGGCTGCGCCAGAACCGGACGTGCGCCGTGGCCCAGAGGTGAGTGATCGTTCCGGAGCCGGTGATGTCGGCGAGGTCGTAGGTCTCGTCCGGACCGATCTCCACGCTCGGAGAGACTTTCCAGCCGGTGCCGAGATCCGCGGAGGCAGCGGCTCCCGTGCCCTTCGTCGCCCGCGCACCACCGCCGGGTGCACCGTCCAGGTTCTCCGCGCTGATCGATCGGGTCCGTTGCGGGCGGATCCGGGCGATCTCGCCTCCACCGAACATGCTGGCTTGCCGCTCAGAGCTTCTCGAGTGGAGCGTGGCGCAGGGACAACCGCTTGATGCCGGCCGTGCCGAAATCCACATCGGCCTTCGCATCGTTCCCAGCGCCGGACGTCGCCACCACCGCGCCCATGCCGAATGTCGTGTGCAGCACCCGGTCGCCCGCCGAGAGTCTCGGAATCGTCTTGACGGTCGGCTTCGCGCCGTAGCCGACCCGATCCTTCCAGCCCTGCTGGACCTGACGCGTCGCTGACGTGTTGCGCCAACTCGTCGCCGCCTGCTCGGTCCGACGCCAGTCCACCAGCCGATCCGGGATCTCGGGAAGGAATCGACTCGCCGGATTGTGCTGCGGCGCGCCCCAAGCCGCCCGCACCACGGCTCGACTGAGATACAGCCGCTTGCGGGCCCGGGTGATGCCGACGTACGCCAGCCGACGCTCCTCCTCCAGCTCGCTCATGCTGCTCAGCGCCCGTTGGTGTGGGAAGACCCCGTCCTCCATGCCGGTCAAGAAGATGGTGTCGAACTCCAGACCTTTCGCCGTGTGCAGGGTCATCAGGGTCACCACGCCCTCGTCCGCGTCACCTGGCGCGGCGGGGATCTGGTCGGAGTCGGCCACCAACGCGACCCGCTCCAGGAACGCACCGAGCGAGGCATCCGGCTCGGGCGCACCCGCGCCGAGGTCCAGCTCGCCGTCGTCGGCCGCGTGTTCGATCGCCTCGGTCCGTATGGCGCCCGCGATCCCAGCTCCTACCAGCAGATCGTCGTCTTCGAGCAGCGAGTCGAGGAGATCGTCGGCCCCGCCGCCGGTGGTCGCGCCCGCGACAAACTCGCGGGCCACGGCCACGAGCTCGACCAGATTCTCCAAGCGGGTCTGATCCTGGGGATCGGCCGAGGCCTGCAGCTCGGCGAGATAGCCCGACTTCTGCAGCACGCTGGTCAGGATCTGATCGGCAGGCACACCCTCGGCGACCATAGCCTCGTGCTCGTCCAGAAATTCGGCGAAGCCGACGATCTGCCTGGCCGACCGCGGGGCCAGCCCCGTGACGTCATCGAGTCGACGCAGAGCCTCCCCGAAGCTCATCCGCTCCCGCGCTGCCAGCGCTTCGACCGCAGCCTCGGCGCGGTCGCCGATCCCACGCTTCGGCACGTTCAGGATCCGCCGCACCGAGACGTCGTCGGCCCGGTTCGCGATGGCCCGAAGATAGGCGATCGCATCCCGAACCTCGCGGCGCTCGTAGAAGCGCACCCCGCCGACCACCTTGTACGGCAGGCCGATCCGGATGAACACCTCCTCGAACGCCCGCGACTGCGCGTTGGTCCGGTAGAACACGGCGCAGTCGGCATACCGGCAGGCGCCGGCATCACGCAAGGCGTCGATCTCGCGCGCCACGAAACTTGCCTCGTCGTGCTCGGAGTCGGCGACGTACCCGATGATCAGGTCGCCGTCGCCGGAGTCGGACCACAACTTCTTCGGCTTGCGACCCTCGTTCTTGACGATGACCGCATTCGCCGCGGACAGAATGGTCTGCGTCGAGCGGTAGTTCTGCTCGAGCATGATGACCGTCGCGCCCGCGAAGTCGGACTCGAAGTCGTTGATGTTGCGGATCGTCGCGCCGCGGAAGGCGTAGATGGACTGGTCGGAGTCCCCCACGACCATCAGCTCGGGCGGATCGATACTCACCTCGCCGCCGGACGCCGCCGGATCCACCGCATCGCCGCAGAGCTCACGGATGAGGGCGTACTGGGCGTGGTTGGTGTCTTGGTATTCGTCCACCAGCACGTGACGGAACCGCCGTCGGTACTGTTCGCGCAGGTCCGGGAACGCCTGCATCAGGTGCACGGTGGTCATGATCAGGTCGTCGAAGTCGAGCGCGTTGGCCGCCGTCAGCCGCCGCTGGTACTCCTGGTAGGCCGCCAGGTAGTTCTCCTCGAGCTCGGTGTGCACCCGCGAACGCGCCGACTCGTGGTCGACCAGGTCGTTCTTGCAGCTCGACACCCAGTTCATGATGGTCCGCACCGGATAGCGCTTCGGGTCCAGCGCCAGGTCGTGGGCGACCAGTTGCATCAGCCGCTTGGTGTCCGCGTCGTCGTAGATGGAGAAGGTCCGGGTCATGTTGAACCGACCGATCTCGGAGCGCAGAATCCGCACACACGCCGAGTGGAAGGTGGAGACCCACATCAGCTTGGCTCGGTTGCCCACCAGCTCCGTTACCCGACCACGCATCTCCGCGGCGGCCTTGTTGGTGAACGTGATGGCCAGGATCGAACCAGGATGCACATTGCGCTGACTGACCAGATAAGCGATCCGCCGGGTCAGCACGCGGGTCTTGCCGGAGCCCGCACCGGCGACGACCAGCACCGGAGCCCCCTCGTGCAGCACCGCCTCGCGCTGCGGGGGGTTCAGACCGTCGAGCAGCTTCTCCGCCGTCAACCGATCCCGCTGCCGCCGCGACCGTGCGCGGTCGCGGTCCGGACTCATCGCCAACGCGCGCTCCTCACCAGACATCGTCTCGAAACCCGGCTGGACGCGTCGCTGCTGCACTTCACTCATGGCCTGACCACCCTAAGCGCTACGACAGACAGCCAGCACCCCGCCGCGCCTCAGCGGACCCACAGTCGCGAACAACGACTACAGTGAGTACATGTGGTGGAGGCGGCTACCGCTGCGAAGCATCGTGAAGCGCACCGTGCTGGCCGCGGTAGCAGTCCAAGGCGCCACGCTGCTCACCCTGGTCGCGGTCGACATGTACCGCAAACGAGGTCGAACCCCGGCCATCTTCCCGCGACTGGCCCCGCGCTCCATCACCTCGGGCGGCTCGGAAGTCACCATCTACACGTATGGCGAAGACCTTTTCCGCGACATGCTGCACGCGATCGACCATGCCAAGCACGAGATCTACTTCGAGACCTTCATCTGGAAGTCCGACGAGATCGGCCAGGCATTCAAGGCCGCACTCATCGCCGCAGCCGACCGCGGCGTGGAGGTGTACGTCGTCTTCGACGAGTTCGCCAATCTTGTCGTGCCGCGCACGTTCTTCCGTCTCCCGCCGACGATCCAGGTCCGACGTCACCCCTTGATCGCCAGCGGATTCCGCTTCCCTCGCAACAGCGGCCGCGACCATCGCAAACTGCTGGTCGTCGACCACGACGCAGCCTTCGTGGGCGGTTACAACATCGGCACCCTGTACGCCACCGACTGGCGAGACACGCACGCTCGACTCACCGGCGACATCGTCTGGGACATGCGGAACGCGTTCATCGACTACTGGAACCTGTTCGCCCACGAGCAGAAGCGGAAGGCCCTTCCCGACACCGGCAGCCTGACCTGGCAGCCCTACATTCGGATCCACCGCAACATGCCGCGGATGATGGTCTATCCGATCCGTGGCATGTACCTGGAAGCCATCGATCGCGCGTCGCATCACGTCTACCTGACGCACGCCTATCTGATTCCGGACGAGGACATGCTCACCGCGCTCATCCGGGCTGCCCGCCGCGGCGTCGACGTCCGGATCATCGTCCCAGCCGAGTCGAATCACGTGGTCGCGGACTGGCTGTCTCGGGGATTCTACGGTCAACTGCTGCGCGGCGGCGTCCGGCTGTTCCTCTACCAGAAGGCCATGGTCCACGCGAAGACGGCCACGATCGACGGTCAGTGGTCGACCATCGGCACCGCCAATATCGACCGGCTCAGCCTGTTCGGCAACTACGAGATCAACATGGAAGTGTTCAGCACCGAGGTCGCCAGGCAGATGGAGGAGGTCTTCGCCATCGACTCCACCAACACAGTGGAGCTCACCCTCCCCAACTGGCAGCGCAGGCACGCCATGGTCAAGTTCTCCGAGACGGTGCTGACCCCGCTGAGGCCGCTACTTTGAGTTCGTCTGGCGCACGAGGCGCGATATCTGTGGTCTGAGCCTGTCGAAGCGCAGCCCACCACCGGGTCGGCGAGAATGTGCGCTGAGCCTGTCGAAGCGCAGCCCACCACCGGGTCGGCGAGAATGTGCGCTGAGCCTGTCGAAGCGCGGGTCCCGGGTTGAGTGGAAGCGGCTCGAGACAGCGCTCGAGGGAGGAGCAACGCACAGGGCTCAGGAGCGTACGGCTGCTTTCTCATCGACACCGGCGAAGGCCGTCGTGCTGCGCTTCCGGGCCCGCAGCCGGACGACGTACACACCCGCCAGCGTGAGCAGGAGGATCGCACCGTACGCAGGCCAGCGGACCGCGGCGGGCAGGTCGAACGTCTTGAACAAGACGCGGGAGTTGGTCAGCACGATCATGCCGCCGACGACAACACCGAGCAGGTGCGCCGGAGCGAGCCTGACCAGGTGCGCAGCCAGCGGAGCCGCGATCAGCCCACCGATGAGGAGGGCGACGGCGAAGCCCCAGTTGATACCCGCGGCACCGAGGCCGATGATGAAGCCGAGGCTGGCCGCCGCGCTGACGGCGAACTCCGAGGTGTCGATCGACCCGATCACCTTTCGCGGCTCCATCCGACCGTCGGCGAGCAGGGCAGGGGTGGCCACCGGACCCCACCCGCCACCACCGGTCGCGTCGACGAAACCCGCGAACAGCCCCAGCGGGGCAAGGAACTTGATCGTGTGCGGCTTCCGCAACCGCGGCCGGATCCCCGCCACGAAGCGGACGATGATGTACACACCGAGCGCCGCGAGGATGGTCGCCATGATCGGGGCCGCCATCTCGGTCGACAGGTTCGCCAGCACCGTGGCGCCGATGAAGGCGCCGACAGCGCCCGGTCCGGCGATCCTGACGACGACCCGCCAGTCGACGTTCCTGAGCCGCCAGTGTGAGACTCCCGAGGCGATGTTGGTGCCCAGTTCGGAGACGTGCACCGATGCCGACGCCGCCGCGGGAGTGAGACCGGCGAGGACGAGCATCGTGGACGACGTCACGCCGTAACCCATTCCCAGGCTGCCGTCGACCAGTTGAGCCCCGAAGCCGACGAGGGCCAGCACGAGCAGTTTCCGCATGCGGGGCGCCTTCTGACTCAGTAATCCCTAGCGACTTACTAGGGATAATGGAGATACTAGATCTGAGGTCGGAACGGCCATCCAAGCATCTCGCCAGTCGAGACACGGGCGCCGCAACGCCATCCGGCGGTGGAGCCCTGTCGCTCACTACGCCCGGCAGGTCGAACGGTGAGACAACCGAGTGTGATGCGCGACGAAGGCCGTCCTGACACTCCACCCGAGCGACGGCTCGACCTTGGAAAGGTCTGCGCGCCTCCTGGCGATCATGAGCCTCCCGGCGAACATGAGCCTCCTGGCGACCATGGGCCGCCTAGGGAACATGGCCCGCCGATCAGCTCCAGGCTGACGGATCGGCGATCAGCGTCGTTACCGAAGGCGGCAGCTCACCGGCGGCGACGTGAGCAAGGCTCACGCCCTCCAGAATCGCCCTCTCCGACGCTCGAAGCGCGATCCAGACCTCTTGCAGCGCGGAGGCGGCACCGACGTACTCCAACTGCTCGGGCCGATTGCCCCGGACGTTGGCGAGCTCGCCGTCCAAGGCCCTGATCACATCTGCGATGCTGATCTCGTCGGCCGGGCGGCCGAGACGGTAGCCGCCGTCCGGACCGCGTTGGCTCCGCAGCAGGCCACCGCGGCGAAGCTCCCCGAGGATGCTCTCCAGGTACTTGTTCGGGATGTGCTGCGCGGCCGACAGTTGTTCCACCGTCCGTGCGGACCTTGCCGCTGCCAGTTCGCAGACCGCGCGCAAGGCGTAGTCCACCCGAGCCGACCGCCTCATCGCGTCGCCCTGCTCATTACTTTCAAACCTACGCCCCCAGCACGGCGACCGCGGCATCGGCGACTTCAGCCCCCTCAACGGCGCCTGCCCGCCTCATCGCCGATCGTGCCCTGCCCTTCCCGGTCAGATCCAGCGCCCGGGGGGCAGATGCAGCTCCGGTCGACAGATCTCGATCACCTGTCGGCCCGCAGCGGGACCGGTTGTGGTGATCCTTCGACGTCTGTGACCCGGCGAGAGAGGTCCATGCGGCATGGGCGGTCTCAGCAGCGCCCTGAGCACCTCCTGGTCGAGTCGCGACTGGTGTTCGGCCGTTCCCGGATGAGTCTCGGGACGAGGTTCTGGCCGGCAGCGAGGCTGACCGCCCAGCTGCAACTGCCGCAGGACCAGCCGGCGTTGATGTCGTAACCGACGCTGCGCTGGTTGGCGGTCGTCAGATCGATCTGGTATCCGGGGCTGTAAGCGGTCAGCGCGGCGTCGTAGAAGTCGTCGATGACTGTTCCCGGACTGACGCTTCGAGTGGAGAACACGAGTAGCACGCTCTGCAGCGGTTCGATGGTCTGCAGGTTGTTGCCGTAGAGCGGGAAGACGCAGATCGGCGTGGCGGCGTTGTCGTTGGCGGCGCAACTGGTGCCGCAGGTGTACGGGGTGGTCGTTGTGTTCAGGATGGAGATGACCCCTGGGTGGCCGTCGGCGCTGACCTGGCCGGTGCCGCCGTCGCCGACTTTCAGTACCTGTCCGACGTCGATCGAGTCCGAGAAGCCGATGGTGACCTGCCGTCCGGCGGTGATGGGGGTTTCGGAGGTGTACGCGGACCAGCTGTCGGTCCAGGTGATCTGGGTTCGGGCTGAGAAGGGGATGGTTGCCCACAGCACCGGCAGGCCGGCCCGGTCTGAGGCTGCAACGGCCCGGAATGCGTAGAGCTTGTTACCGGATGTGACCAGTGCGGTCACGGTGTCGGTTGTCATCGTGACCGTCACCTGGTGATTCATCCAGACGCTCTCTGGGTTTCGTGTCCGAGTCCGAACGGCGCCGCCGTGGTGGCGCCGCCGTTCGGACCGGTCGGCTGAGGGAGTTAGCCAGACACCAGCGACCGTCGCCTCACCGTGCCTGGTGAGCTGGTGTTGGCGTTCTCGATGAGCAGCGGCACGAGCTTGCTCCGGGCGGGGACGGATTGGGCCCAGTTGAAACCGCCCCACGTCCACCCGTAGTTGATGTCGTAAGTGATGGCCCGTTGGTTGAGGGAGGTGAGATCGATCAGGATGCCCGGACTGTAGGCCTGCTCGATGACGGTGCCCGTGTCGACCGGAGTGGTGGAGAACATCAAGAGAACCTTCTCGATCGGCGCGATGACGTCGAGCTGTTGTCCGTACAGCGGGAAGGCGCACATCGGGTTGTCCGACCCATCGGCGGCCTGCTGGGAGATGCCGCAGGTGAATTGCTGGCTGATCGTGTTGAGGATGGAGATCGCTTTGGAGGCGCCGCCGCTGGTGACCTGGCCGATGCCTCCATCTGTCACGTTCAGTACCTGCTCGAGGTCGATGTCGGCGGAGAAGCTCGCCGTGACCGAACCGCCGGAGATGATCTTGCTGGTGGAGGTGTAGGCCTGGTATTGAACTTCCCACGCGACCTTGGTCAGCGTCGAATAGCTGGTCTTGGGGAGCTGGAACCACACCAGCGGGGCGCCCCCACCCTGCGCCGCCTGGACGGCCTTGAAGCCGTACATGTTGTAGTTGCCGTTGACCAGCGCTGTGACCGTGTCGGGGGACATCGTGATGTCGATTTCGTAGGGTGTTGCGCCGAGCTCGTCGTCGGCGTCGTCGTCCGCGTCTGCCCAGACGAAATTCCAGCTGGTGCGGCGCCCCCGCGCCACCTCGATGAGCTCGTTCTCGAACGTGGTGTGGTTGACCGTGCCGGTGAAGTCGACGGTCTTGCTGGCGTTGTTGCCCGTGATCGCCGCCACGGTGCTGCCCGAGGACGTCATCGCCGTCGTGATGTCCTGGTCGGATGGCACGCTCGCCTGGTTCTTTTCAATCGTGACGCTCATGTTTGTTGGTTGCCTTTCGAAGTTGCCGTTAGGGGGGTCCGGTGCGGGGAGGTCGGTTTGGCGGCGGCGCCCGCGCGGCAGCCCGGGGTCTGGGCGCAGATTGAAGGAGTTGCCGGCGGCGACCGGCGCAGGCACCGTTTCGGCGCGCGCGGTGATCGGTGTGGAACGGGACCGGTCGTAACTGCGGCGGGGACACAAGCCAGATGATTTCGCGTGACCCGTCCACGGGAAACCCTCGCAGGACTGAATCTGATGGACTACTCGACCCGAGTTTTGAGTGACGTCGATTCCGCCGGGTCCACATCGGGTCGCAGCGGTTCACCGGTGCCATTGTGGTTGGCGCTGGCTGCCCGGGGCCGGCGACCTGGGCGATTTAGGTGCGGCGGGCCGGCTTGTTCGCGACGGGAGTACATATCAGGATCATTTCTTGGACCTGCACGCTGCCGGCGAATTCAAGATCGCGGATTTCGCAGTCAACCCCGTGTACGACCTTCGACGGACCGGTGTCCGTCGCAAGGCCAGCGCCGTTCACGCCCACAGCACCGGGGGTGGTGGGCTCACGGCTTTGGAAGGGGTGGGTTGGCAGTTGCGGATCCGGTCTGCCGAATGCCCGCCAATGGAGGTCCCCGTGTCCTGCAAGCCCCGCTACTTGTCCTTGCCTCAGCTACAGCGAGACTTGTCGCTGACGAGAGCACAGGTCATGGCGTTGATCGAGGCAGGCGATCTCCCTGCCTTCAAGATCTTCGGTGAGTGGCGGGTCGAACAGGAGATGCTCGGCAACTTCATCGACCGGTTGTATGAGCTCGCTCCGGTCCGGTCAGAGGATTGGGCCGAACCCCAGCCGGGGCGAGTCGGGGACCGGTCAGAGTTGTCGTCAACGGTCGACGGCTCACCAGCACTGCACACGCTTACGCCACAGCAGCAGCGGGTTGGGCGGCTCCTGGCCGACGGGCTGTCCAATGCTGAGATCGCGAAGAGGCTCGATCTCGAGGTCAGCACGGTAAAGACGCACATTTCACGGATGCTGCAGCGGCTCGACCTGCGCGACCGTCATCAACTCATCGCACACTTGTGGCGCAGTGGTGCACTGTCCGGCCCGATCGTCGGATTGCGGGGTCGGCCAGGCGATGATTGGTAGGGCTCCGGTGGCGATACAGCCGGCGAGCAGATCGTTGTGGTCCCTCGGCCAGGTCGGCGAGCCGGTCGATGATGTCGAAGCTCGACGGGCCGGTCTAGGCTCGTGCCACGCCTGTCGGTGCAGGATGGCGGCTCGGACGTGTCGGTTCTTCAAGTCCTGGCCGGACCGTGGCGATCCGCTGCTCTGGTTCAGTGTCTCCCGGAAAGTCCGGCGTGTTGTTTCTGGGCGGTCGCTGCCCGCACCAGGGCCGACTGTGCCGTTGCGGCATCGGATCCCACGTCGCCGACGAACGGCTGATCGTCACCGACACAGCGCGCCCCTTTGACCGGCAGCCGGCGGGAGATCAGGTATCGGTCGAACGCTTCGGAGACGCAATCGGAGGTGCCGAGGGCGGCGTGACCCCAGTTGTCACTCGTGAGCAGTCGGCTGTTCGGCATCATGTTCGCCAATCCGACGGCGCTGTCGTAGCTGGTGATCGGATCCCACAGGGAGCCGGTGATCAGGACTGGGCTGGCCGTGGCCCGGGTGAACGGACCGCGGTAGGAGTCCTCGTCTCGGGCGGTCCAGGTCTTCCGGGCGCAGGGCAGGCCCTGGGAGGCGAGCATGCGTCCGAAGTACTTGATACGCTTGTCCGCCACCTTCGCATACGTCGGCCAGTCGTCCGCGTTCGCCGGGGCGACGCCGTCGGTGCACTGCACGCTGTAGAAGGCGTCGTCGTCGTTGTAATGAGGGAATCCAGCCTTTTTCGGCGCGCCCTGTGGTGTGCTCACCTTGTCGAGATTGCGGCGTAACGTCTGGAGGGCGGTGGTCAGCGCGGCTGCCTGGATCTTGGCGGCGGGCGGCTCGGTCAGGATGATCAGTTGGGCCATGTTCTGGGTGATGATCTCCGGGCCGTCGGTGTAGTAGAGCGAGTCGAACACCGCGCTGATCAGGTCAGCGTAGGTGAATCTGAAGACCTCGCCGGTATCGGGATCGGTATCGGTCAGCGGCTTCTTCTTCAGCCGCTGGGCGACGAGGTCGAAATTCGTCACCGGATCGCCGGGCGCGAAGACGCAGCGCTGTCCGCCGGCCCGGTCACAACGCCGGAGGAGTTCGATCAGGGCACGGTAGCCGGCTTCGGCGGACTTCAACCGGTCCCACACGTATCGGTTCTGGGTGGCCTTGCTGCCCACCCATGCCCGCGGGTCGACGATGCCGTCGACGATCATGGTCCGGAATCGGTCAGGGAACATGTTGGCGTAGGTCTCGCCGAGGAAACTGCCGTAGGAGATGCCCAGGTAGTTGAGCTTCTTGTCCCCGACTGCTCGGCGCATCACGTCCAGATCGCGGGCGACTTCCGCGGTCGACATGGAGGCCGACAGGGGCTTGCCGTGGCTCGAGCAGGCTTTTCCGAGCGCCTTCGGGTAGGAGGTCCACGCCCTGTCCTCGGCGGCGGTCGTCGGGAACGCAACGTTCGGCTGCTTGTTCTGGGCCAGCATCTGCGCTCGGAAGCTGGCGAAGCAGCGGACGTTGTCGCTGTAGCCGATGCCGCGCGGGTCCATTCCGACGATGTCGAACCGGTCCCGCATCCCGTCGGTGGCCCAGTAGTCGGCGAACAGGGCGAAGTCGGTGGCCGAACCGCCGGGACCGCCCGGATTGACGAACAGGCTGCCGATCTTGTGTTTCTGGTCGCGAGCCTTCACCCGGACCAGTGCCAGTTCGACCTTCGACCGTCGGGGTGGTCGTAGTCCCGGGGAACCTTCGCGGTCGCGCACTCGATACCCGGGCCGGCACACTCGAACCACTTGAGCGTGGGCGTCTTCACCCCATCGACCCTTCGCTTCTCGATCCGGCTCGTGGCGTTCGCCGCCACCGCGGGGGTGCTGAGAGCGGCGCCGGTCAGGCCGAGGCCGAGGACGATGCCGACGGCGGCGGCCAATCGACGGCGGCCGGGACCTGATGTCATGGGAAGGACCTTTCGGGGGAGGGCTCGAGCACCGACTGTGCGTGAGCCAAAAGATCCCAGCCCCGCGGGATCACTGTCGATCCTTTTTTCATCAAACCGTCGAGCAGCCTCGGCCATACCGACGAACAGGTCCGGTCTTGTGGATATCGGAGCGAAAGCGGATCCTGTTCCAGGTGTGCTGGTGTGGCGACTGACGGCACGTAGCGCGCCTACGATCTCCGGTTGGTGTAGGGCGCTACCTTTTGATCATGGGAATCATCGGCTGGGTCCTCATCGGATTGATCATGGGCACCATCGCCAAGGCGGTCCTGCCCGGCCTTCACCACGGTGGCTGGCTGACCACGATCCTGCTCGGGATTGTCGGCGGCCTGGTCGGCGGCTTCTTGGGCAACCTCTTCTTCGGTGTCGGCATCGGGCACTTCTTCTCGATCCGCACCTGGGTCCTTGCCTTCGTTGGCAGCATCATCGTGCTGGCGATCTGGGGAGGGATCAAGGGCCGCTCCTCCGCCAAGGGGTAGGAGGACTGGCAGATCGAAAGACCTGACCGGCACGACACGTTGCTGACCCGAACAGGACGGAGAAGTCGGCGTCTGGGCCAATACGGGGAGCCTGCGATCAGACGAGTCGGCGGTCGGTGGCCCAGCGGGTCAGTTGATGGCGGTTGGAGAGTTGCAGCTTGCGCAGCACGCTGCTCACGTGGGTCTCCACCGTCTTGATCGAGATGAAGAGTTCCTTCGCCACTTCCTTGTAGGCGTAACCGCGGGCGATCAGCCGTAGGACCTCCCGCTCGCGGGCGGACAGACGGTCCAGGTCCTCGTCGACGCTGGCGATGTCGATGGCTCCGGAGAAGGCGTCCAGCACGAACCCGGCCAGTCGCGGAGAGAACACCGCGTCGCCGTCTGCCACCCGCTTGATCGCCGCGATCAGTTCCGGCCCGCTGATCGATTTCGTCACGTATCCACGGGCGCCTGCGCGGATCACACCGATCACGTCCTCGGCCGCATCGGAGACGGACAGGGCGAGAAAGCGCTGGTCCGGGTTCTGTTCGTGCACCTTGCGGAGCACCTCGATCCCGCCACCGCCGGGCAGGTGCACGTCGAGCAGCACGACGTCGGGTTTCGTGGCCAGTACGACCTTGACCGCGGTATCGGCGTCCGGAGCCTCCCCGACAACCTGCACCGCCTGGCCGATCTCCGCCTTCACCCCGCTGCGGAACATGGCGTGGGAGTAGACGACCACCCCCCAGATCCATGGCTTGAGCGCCAGATCTGGCGCAGAGATCGCCGACGACCAACCCGCCCGTTCGCCAGGGG
>JBBSQJ010000003.1:0-43244 GCA_038257965.1 Propionibacteriales bacterium | reverse complement strand
GGTCGCTTCGGCACGACCCGTTTCGGGGATACCACCGCCCGCCTGCTGCTGGCCAAGAACCCGGCGGGCTGGGCCGAGGCGCTACCGCTGGCCACCACACCCACCGTGGTGCTGGCCATCGACTCCGCCGCGGCCGACGGTCGCGACGTCTCCTGGTTGTGGGACGTAGACTACGAGCAACTGGCCGGTCGAACCGTGGTGGCCACCGGCCCTCGGGCGCAAGATCTTGCGGTCCGGCTGATGTACGCCGGTGTCGAGCACCGCTGCGTGCCGGATCTGGCGACGGCGCTGGCTGGACATCTCGAACCCGTGGACGTGATCGCGACGTACACACCGTTCCAGCGGCTGCGCAAGCTGGGTGAGGCCTGATGGGCGCCGCGGTCGCCGACGGCGCTCACGTCGAGATCGTGCTGATCTACCAGTCGCTGCTCGGCCTCTACGGCGACCGCGGAAACGCGAGCGTGCTGATGAAGCGCCTGGAATGGCGCGGCTTCTCGCCCGTGCTGACCGTTGTCGAGCCCGGCGAGGCGCTGCCCGACAGCGGGCACGTCTACCTGCTGGGTGGCGGCGAGGACGCGGCCCAGATCACCGCCGTCCGCGAGCTGACCGCTGACGGCGGTCTGCACCGCGCCCGCGACCGAGGAGCCGTCGTCTTCGCCGTCTGCGCGGGCTACCAGATCGTGGGCAACTCCTTCACCCTCGGCGACCGCGACGAGGTGATCGACGGCTTGCGGCTCCTGGACGTGACGACGACGCGGGGTCCGGTCAGGGCCGTCGGCGAGATCGTGTCCCGGTGGCGTGGACGCGACGGCGACGACGCGTTGATCACCGGATTCGAGAACCACGGCGGCTACACGGTACTCGGTCCCGGGGCGCAGCCGCTGGGTGACGTCGAGGTCGGGATCGGCAACTGCGACGACGGCACCGAGGGTGCGGTGAACGCAACCGTGATCGGTACGTACCCGCACGGGCCCGTTCTCGTCCGCAACCCGGCACTGGCCGACCACCTGCTCGAAGTGGCACTGGGCCGCGAGCTCGACCCGCTCAGCCGCCCCGAACTCATCGAGCTCCGCCGCCAGCGTCTCTCCGCCGCACGCCGCTCGGCCCGCTGAACCTCCGCCCCGCGGGTGGGGTCCACCTCCCGGTGGCCACCGCGGTCCCCGGGAAAAAGTGGGCGCTTGTTGCAGATTTCTCCGGCGTGTCGCTGCCATATGCGCCCACCTTCCGGGTAGGCGACCCGATATTTCTTGGGTCCAGCTCTGGGCAGTTCCTACCCTTGAGGCATGGGACTGGGGCGTCCGGCGCGCGGGTGGCTGATCGCGTACGTCCTGGTGTCGCTTGCCGACCTGGTCGCCGAACTCGCGCAGTGGAGCGTGGTCTCCCGGATCACCCTCGCCCTCGCCATGCCGACGCTGCTCGCATTCCTGCTGACGGCTCGCCCCCGCGACCGGCTGAGCACAATGGTGTCGATCGGGTTGGTGTTCTCCTGGTGCGGGGACGTCTTCGGGTTCGCCATCGAGGTCAAGATCGCGTTCTTCCTGATCGCCCAGCTGTGCTACGCCGGCGCATTTTGGCCCTACCGGGCTCGAAGCGTGCTGCGACGACGTCCTCGGCTGGCCGTCCTGTACGGCCTCGTGGTGCTGGCCATCATCGTCGCCGTGGCTCCGGCTGCCGGTATCCTGGCACCGGCGGTGATCATCTATGCCGCAACGATCGGCACGATGGCGGTGCTGGCCACCGGTATCAGCCGGCTCACAGCCGCCGGTGGAGCGCTCTTCATCATCTCCGACACGATCATCGCCGTGACCACCTTCGTCGCCGAGGGGCCGCATGCCCTGGACGACTTCTCGATCATGACGACCTACCTGTCGGCCCAACTGCTGATCGTGCTCGGGATCGTCCGGGCGCCCGCGCCCATGGCGGCACCTGCACCGAAAGTCCCTGCTCCGCACTACTAACCTCACCAGGGTGCAGACACGACAACTCGGACCCTTCACCGTCTCCGCGATCGGCTTGGGCGCGATACCGTTCTCGGTCAACAACGAGCGCAGCTACCCGACCGAGGACGAGGCGATCGCGACCGTCCACGCCGCCTTGGACGCGGGCGTCACCTACGTCGACACCGCCGACGTCTACGCACCGACCTGGGACGCGATGGGTCACAACGAGCAGATCGTCGGCAAGGCCGTACGCAGCTATGGGGGCAGCACCGACGAGGTGGTGATCGGCACCAAGGGCGGCATCACTCGTGGCGCCGGCGAAGTCCGCGGCCGCAACGGCACGCTGCCCTATCTGCGCGATGCCGTGGAGAAGTCGCTCCGCGCGCTCGGTGCCGACGCGATCGACCTGTACCAGTGGCACCGCCCGGACCGCGGGCAGGTGTACGGCGAGGTCATCGCCAACTTCAAGACCCTGCAGGAGGAGGGCAAGATCAAGGCGATCGGCATCTCGAACGCCAACCTGGAGGAGATCGCTATCGCCGTCGAGGTGCTCGGCGAGGGCGGCCTGGCCAGCGTACAGAACGAGTTCTCCCCGTCGTTTCGCTGTAGCAGCGACGAGCTGGTCTGGTGCGGTGAGCACGGCGTGGCCTTCCTGCCGTGGAGCCCGCTCGGCGGCACCGGCGGCGCGGCCAAGGAGGTCGGTGATCGGTTCGCCGTGTTCGCCGAGATCGGCGCCGCACACGGCGTCAGCCCGCAGCAGGTCGTGCTCGCCTGGGAGTTGTCGTTGGGTGCGCACGTGATTCCGATCCCGGGTGCCCGTCGGCCCGCCTCCATCACCGACTCGGCGAAGGCCGCCGGGCTGGTGCTGACCGACGACGAGATCGCCCGCTGCACGGCGACGGCCGGGCTGCACTGAGATGGCTGGCCAGCAGGCGATCATCGTCGGGGGCGGACACAACGGACTCGTCGCGGCGAGCTATCTCGCCGGGGCCGGTGTCGGTGTGACTTTGCTCGAGGCCACGGACCGGTTCGGCGGTGCCGTGCAGAGCGCGAGCGTGTTCGAGGGCGTCGACGTGGCGCTGTCGCGCTTCTCCTACCTGGTCTCGCTGCTTCCGCAGACCATCGTCGAGGAACTGCGGCTGGACCTGGAGCTGCGCTCGCGGAAAGTGGCGTCGTACACGCCGACCGAGAACGGCGATCTGTTCGTGGAGCGTGTGGCAGGTGAGACGACCAGCGAGTCGTTTGCTCGGCTGACCGGCGGCGACCAGGAGTGGCAGCGCTGGCTACGGCTGCAGGGTCATCTCGAACGCTACGCCCGAGTCGTCGCGCCGACGCTCACCCAACCTCTGCCGGACGAGTCGGTGTTGCGCGTCGCGTTCGGCGACGACCAGGTCTGGGACGCCCTGACCCGGCGTCCGATCGGCAACCTCATCGAGGCGAGCCTGGCCAACGACGTGGTGCGCGGCGTCGTGCTCACCGACGCGCTGATCGGCACCTTCGCCCGTGCCCACGACACGTCCCTGCAGCAGAACGTCTGCTTCACCTACCACGTGATCGGCGGCGGGACCGGCGAGTGGAAGGTCCCGGTCGGCGGCATGGGCCGGGTGGCAGCCGAGCTCGAGCGCGTCGCCCGGGAGTCGGGCGCGGACCTGCGCACCGGCGCACGGGTCGCGGCGATCGAGCCGGTGTCCGGCGGCGGTTGGGACGTCGTGCTCGGCGACGGTTCGCGACAGGGGACGAGGTACGTCTTGGTCGGGTGTGCGCCGTACGTCCTGGACCGGCTTCGCGGACGGGACGGGATCAAGCCGCAGGGCAGCCAGACCAAGATCAACCTTGTCGTGCGCCGGCTACCCCGGTTTGCCTCGGGGATCGATCCGGAAACCGGCTTCGCCGGAACGCTGCACCTGCACCAGTCGTACGACCGACTTCAGCAGGCCTACGACGAGGCGTCCGCCGGCCAGATCCCCGACCCGCTGCCGGTCGAGGTCTACTGCCACACCCTCACCGACGACTCGATCCTGGGACCGGGACCCCGGTTCTCGGGGTGGCACACGCTGACCATGTTTGCGCTGCACACTCCGGCCGCGCTGTTCGAGTCCGATCCCAGGGGGACCCGGGAGCGAGTTGCGAACGCGGCGCTGCGCTCCCTGGAGTCCGTGCTCGCCGAGCCGCTCGAACCCTGCCTGGCGCGCGACACGTACAAACGACCGTGCATCGAGGTGATGGGACCTCACGATGTCGAGGCGGCCGTCGGGATGCCCGGTGGCCAGATCTTCCACGGCGACCTCAGCTGGCCTTGGCTGGCCGAGGGTGTGACGGCGCAGACCCCGGCACAGCGCTGGGGAGTCTCCACGACCGATGACAAGATCCTGCTTTGTGGGTCGGGAACGGTGCGAGGCGGCGCCGTGAGCGGGCTCGGGGGACACAACGCGGCCCGAGCGCTATTGGAGATGATCAACTGAGGGACGCGCGAATTCGCGAGGTGGCGGAGCGTTTGCTAGTGTTTCTCCTCGCGCGCCGCTAGCTCAATTGGCAGAGCAGCTGACTCTTAATCAGCGGGTTGGGGGTTCGATTCCCTCGCGGCGCACCCACCCTCCCTGGTCCGAGCGGATTCGGCCATGGCCCCTTTGCTTGCTGCGCAGTAAGACCGGCTCGTGCCCGGTGGTGCGAGATCGGCGGCGATCCTCACGTGCTGGCTGATCGAGACGTCGACCGGTCGACATCCGGGTGTGAGCTGACCGAAACCTGCGGGCATCTCGGCAACGATCGGGTCGAGTCTTGTCGTCATCGGATCGTTCCTGCGGCTGCCTCCGCGGGGTCTTCCCGAACTCGACCGGTGGGCAGATCGCCGACCTCGTCGCCCGGTCAATCGGTCGTCGTGGCATCCTCCTGTGGCGTGGCCCCGGCCGGTCGAGTGGGGATCCGGCGGGCGAAGAACGTCGCAACGAGAGCGATCAGCGCCAGCACTGCCATCGCCGATCGCAATCCGGCCAGCCGAGCCCGGGCGTTCTCGGCCACGATGGCGTCGGCCGTAGGACCGGGCACGCCGGCCTGTTCGAGGGCCGGTCGCAGCGCGGCGTCGGAGATGAAGGGGATTCCGGGCGCCAGTTCCACCTGCGCTTGCGAGGACAACTTGTCGGGGACATCGGGATTCGCCTGGACACCGGTCAGGAACGACGTCGTGAGCACCGAGATCAGGACCGCGCCGACCAAGGCGGTGCCGATCGAGGCCCCGAGGTTGGTCACGGTGTTCTGTAGCCCGCCCACCTCCGCACTCTGCTCATCCGGCACCGCCGAAACGGTGACGCTGCCGAGCTGAGAGGCCAGCGCGCCGATTCCGAGCCCGGCCAGCAGCATCGGCCAGGTGACGATCTCGGCCCCGGCACCGAGCTCGAGTGAGACGGTGAGCACCAGCAGCCCTGCGAACAAGGCAGCGAAACCCAGCCGAACGACCTTGCGGGGCGACGCGTTCGGAAAGAGCTTGGGGACTCCAACCGCCGCCAGCAGAAGGGTGAGCGACAAGGGCAGCAGTCGAACGCCGGTCTGCACCGCCGACAGCCCCAGGGCGACCGACAGGTAAAGGGGACGGTGAAGAACAGCCCCGCCTGCAGCAGGTACTGGAACGAGAAGGCGGTCAGCCCCCCGCGCAGCACCGGGTTCTGCAGCATCGCCGGATCGATGAGGGCACTCTGGCCTCGGCCGAGTCGTCGATTCTCCCAGGCGAGGAAGAGGCGAAGCACGATGCCCCCGGCAACGATCATCCAGATCACCGGAGAGAGTCCGATGATCTCGGGCGCGCCCGGCTTCGGATTCACGAAGCCCCACGTACCGGCCCGGAGCACACCGTAGACGATCAGGCCCAGACCGAGCGCGGAGAATGCCGTTCCCCACAGGTCCAGTCGGGCACCTGCGTCGGCGGGAGTGTCAGCGATTCGCCTGGTCAGCAGCAAGATCACGACAACGACGACGACCTCGCCGGCGAACACCCATCGCCACGACGCGTACGTGGTCAGCAGGCCCCCGATCAACGGACCGGCAGCCACGGCAATCGCTCCCGCCGCCGCCACCAGGCCATAAGCACGCGGACGCTCGTCGCGGCCGAAGTTGGCGGCCACGAGCGCCACGATCGCTGGCATGATCAGGGCCGCGCCGACACCCTCGAGAAACGACCAGCCGATCAGTAGCACCGGCAGGCTCGGCGAGAGTGCCGTGGTCAGCGAGCCGGCACCATAGATCACGCAGCCGATCGAGAACGCGCGCTTGCGACCGAGGATCTGCCCGACCTTTCCACCGGTGATCATCAGCGTGGCCATGACGAGGGTGTACAGGGTGATCGCCGTCTGGATCCCGGTGACGGTGGTGCCGACGTCCTCCGCGACCTGCACGATCGAGACGTTCATCACCGAGCTGTCCAGCGTCATCAAGAACTGGGCGGAAGCCAGCGTGAGCAGGACCATGCCGGTGGTGCTCGCCGCCCGGTCCGTCGCCGGCATGCTCGCCTCCTCGACACAATCAGTGACAGGACTGATCCCTCGGCCGGGCTCGGACAGCCGGTAGGCCACCGGGCAATCGACCTCGAGTCCCCTCGGCACAGTCTGGCGCTGCCACCGCTGTCTGGCCTCGCCCGGCATGGGTGATGCGCCGCGCCGGCGGATGAGAATTCTCCCAGGTGTCAGTGGCCGGTGCCAAGATCGTGGGCATGATCGATCACTTCGGTATCCAGTGCGCCGACCTGGCCTCCAGCGCGGCGTTCTACGACAGTGTTCTTGGTCCGCTCGGCGGCAAACGCGTGATGGATGTGAACGTCGCGATCGGCTATGGACACCCGCCGCACCCAGCCTTCTGGATCGGTGAGTTCAACTCGGGCGAGGGGTTTCGCGAATCGCACATCGCGTTCACCGCTCCCGATCGCGCGGCCGTGCGAGCATTCTTCGAGGCGGCCACGGCGCTCGGCGCCGAAGTGCTGCACGAGCCCCGGTTGTGGCCGGAGTACCACCCCAACTACTACGGTGCGTTCGTTCGCGATCCAGATGGCAACAATGTCGAGGCGGTCAGCCATGGCCCGGAGCACTGATCCGACGCCTCGGGCCGCGACGGGCGCGATCGGGTCGATGCGATCGTCGACGCCGCGCCGGTAGACGCCCGTCCGGTTGCGCCAGTCGTCGCCGCTGCTGGCACGAAGGTGGTGCATCTCCATCGGACAGATCGAGGGATACCTGACCGTCGCTGGACCGGGCGAGGCCCAGCTCGAGGTCAAACGCTCTCGGTTTCTGGGACGGGTCGAGCGCGTCGGCTCCGACTCGGCGGCGCGGGCGGTCCTGGACAACGCACGCCGTCGACATTGGGACGCGCGACACCACTGTTCGGCGTTCGTCCTGGGGCCGGGAACCGAGACTCAGCGGACCAACGACGACGGCGAGCCCACCGGCACCGCGGGAGCACCCATCCTCTCCGCCATTCTCCAGGCAGGGGTGAGCGATGTCGTGGTGGTGGTCACCCGCTGGTTCGGCGGCACGCTGCTCGGCAGCGGCGAACTGGCCCGCGCCTACGGCGAGACGGCGAGGACCGCCCTGCTGGGCGCCGGAACCCGCCGTCGCATTCGGGCCAGCCGGCTCGAGGTGACGATCGATCACGCCGAGGCGGGTCGCTTGGAGACCGAGCTCCGCGCTGCGGGACGACACGTCGTCGGAGCCCGCTATGAGGATGTGGAAGTTCGCCTCGTGCTCGAAATTCCGATTGCACAGGTTGACGCCATGATCGCCGAGCTGTCCTCGCGGACGGCCGGGCGAGCGCGAGTCAGGGCCGGCGCGTCGTCTTGGGTCGACGGCTGAGCCCAAGGCCCGAAATCGTCGGCGAGGCGACAGCCGACGCGACCGTCCGATTACGACCGTCCGATTTCACAGCGAAGCGTCCTACCGTGGCAGACATGGATCAGCTGCGCGCACACCTGATGCTGGCCCTCTGGGTGCTGGTCGGTTCGGCGATCCCGTTCGTCCCCACCGGCGAGGTGGTCAGCGCCGCTGCGGCGGTGGGATCGTACTCCAAGCTCAACGCCTGGCTGATCTTCGTCATCACCTGGGTCTGCTCGGTGCTCGGAGACTGTCTCCTGCTGCTGCAAGTGCGTTTCGGTGCCCGCTGGCTCGGGCCGCGGATCGAGCGGAGCAAGTTCGCCCCGCGCGTGGCGCAGGCGCAATCAGCTCTGACCCAGAACTCGTTCCATGCCATCGTCGCGGGCCGGTTGATTCCCGGCGGACGTACGCCGGTGATCGCCGCACTGGGTCTGTCACACTTTCCGATGCGACGCTTCCTCCCGGCCACGGTCGTAGCGTGCGGGCTCTGGGCGGGGATCTATTCCTCGCTCGGCACCATCGGCGGCAAGATCGCCCATCACCCCGTGTGGGCAACCGTCATCGCGATCAGTTTCGCGGTCTCGATCGGTGTTGCCGTCCAGCAGTTGCAACGCTTGTGGCAGGCCCGCAGGGCACGGCAGGTAAGCCAAAGGGACGCCGGAGATCCCGAAGCACGAACCGTGGACGGCGCATCCGGTGCGGCAGGAACGCACGAGTGAAGGCGCCCTGTCCGCAGGAAGTGCGAGGACCGGATCAGCACGGCTTCGACGGCCCTTCGACAAGCTCAGGGCACATAGGTGGGTGGCGCCCGATCGCGACGCGCAATGCCCCACGCCGACCGGCGCTGAGCCTGCCGAAGCGCACGGCACCACGCCGACCGGAAGCGCACGGCCGCACGCCAGAGTCCGCACCCTTCGACAAGCTCAAGGCCCATGGAATCGGTTCAAGGCACATCGGGCGCCAGGGCCCCAGGCCCTACGGCACAGGGCACCGGTGAGAACGACTCTGGCGCAGCCGCCGGAGCGACTGCGCCAGAGAACTGATCCCTGCGACGAACTGAAGGCCCGTCGACGAACTCAGCGAAGCTGGACTACTTCACGCCACCAGCCGTCAGGCCGGCGACGATGCGACGCTGGAAGATCAGCACCGCGATCAACAATGGAACGGTCACCAGCACGCCCGCAGCCATGATGGTGCCGTACGGCGTGTCGAAGCCGGTCGATCCGGTGAACTTGCTGATGGCCACCGTCGCGGTCTGCCTCGACGGATCCTGCAGGAAGGTCAGCGCGAGCAGGAACTCGTTCCACGATCCGATGAACACGATGATCGCCGTGGTGACCACGCCTGGTGCCGCCAGTGGCAGGATCACCTTGCGAAACGCCACACCTGGCGTGCACCCGTCGACCATCGCTGCCTGTTCGAGCTCCACCGGCAACTGCTTGAAGAAGGCGGTCAGGTTCCACACCGCCAGCGGCAGCCCGAAACTCAGCCCCGGGAGGATGACCGACTGATACGTGTTGATCCAGTAGGGGAACCAGGTGAACGGCTCCGTCGAGGAGAACATCTTCAGCAGCGGCGGCAGCAGCACGACCAAGGGGAACATCGAGCAGGCCATGATCAACCAGAGCACGCCACCCTTGCCGCGGAACTTCAGCCGCGCCAAAGCGTAGGCGGCGACGATGCCGAACAAGAGCGTCAGGATCGTCGTCGTTCCTGACACGATCACCGAGTTGACCAGCGACCGGCCGAAGTTGTTGCCGGGACCGAAGACGGCGACGTAATTCTCGGTCGATGCCGGTCTGGGGATCAGCTCAGTGCTGAGGCCCTCCGTCGGCAGCCGAAGCGAGGACACGACCATCCAGTAGAACGGGACGATGCAGTAGAGGACGATGACCGCCATACCGACGTAGGAGGCGATCAGGCCGATGCGCGCCTTCGGACTCGGTTTCGGATGAGCGAGCGCCGCGATCTCGTCAGCGGACAGGTGGGACTCGGTCCTGGCCTCGGATGCTGTTGTCGACATCAGTGAGCACCTCCCGCCATCTCGAGCGCGGTCGGACTGGCGGCGTCGGAAGCATCCCCATCCGTCTTCTTTTTCTTCTTCGTCTTCTTCAAGTCCGGGTCGCTGATGAGGTCCGCACCGAGGATTCGAACGAACAAGAACGCGATCAGCAAGACGTACAGGAACAAGATGATGGCGTACGCCGCCGCTGGACCGTAGCGCGACTGTGTCGCCTCGAGATAGGAGAAGATCGACAAGGTCTCGACGTGGTACTTACCGGGACCGACCATGCCGTAGGGCAGGTCGAACATACGTAGCGTGTCCAGCGTCCGGAACAGCACCGCGACCACGAGCGTCGGCCTGACCATCGGCAGGGTGATCCGGACGAACTGCTGCCAGGTCGTGGCCCCGTCCACCTTGGCCGCCTCGTACACCTCGGCCGGAATGGTCTGCAGACCCGCCAGCGTGAGCAGGCCGATGAACGGCGCGGTCTTCCAGACGTCGGCGATGAAGACGGCCCAGAATGCCGGCACGTTGTCGGCGAGCCAGAGGATCTGCGTGCCGAGGATCTTGTTCATGACCCCGTTGGCGTCGAAGATCAGCTTCCACATCAGCGCCGAGACGATGGTCGGGATGGCCCACGGGACGAGGATGCCGGCCCGGACCAGGCCCTTGCCCCTGAACGCCTTGGCCATGATCAGGGCCATCGCGACGCCGATGATCGTCTCCGCGATCACACACACGACGGTGATGGCCGTGGTGTTCCAGAACGCGTTGAAGAACCGTCCGATCGAACCCCAGTTGCCGCGCACCAAATCTTGATCACTGAAGATCGCGGCGAAGTTCTGCAGCCCGACGAACTTCTCGCCGGAAGCGATGAGGCCCGTGCTCGGGTCGACGCCGGTGTTGCTCAGGAAGAAGGACTCCCGGATCGACATGGCAACGGGAATTCCGGCGACCACGAGGATGACGAGCAGCGTCGGTGCCAGCAGCATCCAGGCAAGGCGGCCCTGACCGTCGCTGAGTGCGTTCTTCTTGCGCTTGTGACCGTCACCCTGCACGGTCGACAAGCTCGATTCCGCGGTGGCTGTCGCCATGCGGTCGACCTCCTTACCTCGTGTGCAGCCAAGATCCCCGGGGCCGCCATCGGCGACACCCGGGGACTCCGGCTGCCCTGGTCGAGAACTACTTGATGAGAGTCTCCAACTTGCTCTGCAGTTGCTGCAAGGCCTGATCCGTTGGGACTTGTCCCTGCAGAGCCGAGTACGCGGCATCCTGGATGGCCAGCGTGACGTCGCCGTACTGGACGGCCTTCGGCCGCGGCTGGGCGTTCTGGATCGACTTCAGCTGAATCGGCAGGAACGGAAGCTGCTTGAGCAGGTCTGGATCGCTGTACAGCTTCTCCAGCGTGGGAGACTGGGACGTGGCGAGCGTGTTCGACTTCTGGGTCTCCTCGGAGGCCATGAACTTCAGGAAGTCGACCGCAGTGCCCTTGTTGGCCGCGTTTGCGGCGATCGCGAGGTTGTGACCGCCGAGACTGGACACGCCAGGGGTCACTGTGATGCCGGGCAACGGTGCCACGTCGAACTTGCCCGCGACCTTTGACGAGCCGTCGGTCTTGTTGGCCAGGTTGTACACGTAGCCCCAGTTGCGGTGGAAGATCAGGTTGCCGCTCTGGAACGCCTGCCGACCCTGCTCCTCCTGCCAGGTGATGGCCTCCTTGGGAATTTCACCGCCCTTGAACCAGTCGACCAGGGTGCCCAGGCCCTTGGTGGCTTCCGGGGTGTTGACATTGGGTTTGCCGTCGTCGCCCAGGATGACACCGCCCGCACTGTTGACCGCCTCGGCAAAGTTCACCGTCAAGCCCTCGTACTTGTTGTACTGGCCAGCGAAGCAGTCCAGCTTCGAGTTCTTCTCGCCCGCCTGGATCTTTTCGCAGTCGGCCTTCATCTCGTCGAAGGTCGCCGGCGGATTCGCGATGTCGTACTTCTTCAGCAGGTCCTTGCGGTAGTAGAGCAGACCGCCGTCAGAGGTGCTCGGGTACGCATACAACTTGTCGAAGTAAGTCGCGGCGTCAACCGCTGCCTTCAAGAAGCCCTCTGTCGGGAACTGGTCCTTGGGCAGTTCGACCACGTAGCCGTTCGCCGCGAACTCCGCGGTCCAGACGACGTCGACACTGAGCACAGCCATCTGCGGGTTCTTGATCTGGCTGTTCTGGATCATCTGTTGCCGCTGCTGATCGGCGTTGTCCGGCAACTCGTGCAACACGACCTTGCCGTCGGGATGTCCGGAATTGAACTTGGAAATGAGCTTCGGCAGATTGCCGGAGGTGTCCTTACCCGTCCAGTACTCGATGTCGCCTTGTTTTGTCAGGTCGGCGCCAGCACTGCTCGCGCCGCCGCCACCGCCGCCACCGGTCGATCCGCCTCCCCCGCCGCAGGCGGCGGCCACGAACACGGCGCTCAAAGCCGCGGCCGCGATGAGCCCGCGGCGCGCTTGACGAACGAAAGTCATGAAGCCTCACTTTTTCGACGAGGCGCCCAGCGGATGCTGGACCCATCTCGACACCCTAAGCCGCAAACCGTGAAACAGGCCACATTTTCTCACCCAGAGTTCAGATTCGTTATCAAGCGGCGTGCAAGATCAAACTGTGCCCGGTCACAGGTAGAGGCCGGTCTTTCCGTCCGGGGCCGGTTCGGCCGACACGGCGTGCAGATCGCGCTCACGCAGCAGCACGTAGTCCTTGCCACGAAGCTCGACCTCGGCCCTGTCCTCGGGGTCGAACAGCACGCGGTCGCCCACCTTCACACTGCGTACATTTGTGCCGGCCGCGACCACCAGTGCCCAGGCCAGCCGTCGGCCGATCGCGACGGTGGCAGGGATGACGATGCCTCCCCCGCTACGCCGCTCAGCCGTCTCGCTCTCGGTCGACACCAGGACGCGGTCGTGCAGCATGCGGATCGGGAGGGCATCGCCGCCGGTGTCGCTCACGGAACCGCTCAGGACCTCTTCCCGCGCTGGACCAGGGCTCGCAGGACGAGGATGAAAGAGATTGCACCCGCGACTGCGCCGGCCACGCTGATCAACCGTTTCGTCCGCAGATCGCCGCGGGCAGTGAACACCAACCCCCGTGCCTCCTCCACTTGATCACGAGCGCTCTGTTTTGCGGTGGCGATCGTGCGCTGTTTCACCCGGTTGGGATGCACGGTGTCGATCAGCGACTCGACCGAACTCGTCAGTCTCGAGCGGGTGGCCGCAAGGTCGGCCTCGATCTGAGACTGCGTGCGGGGGGGTCGCGACGGGTTGCTCGTTGCCACAGCGGGGTCCTCTCCTAGCGGGGCCGGGTGCTCCACTCGGTCGAGCGGGGAAGTCCTGCGCCGACCTGGGGACAGGGTATTCCAGCGCCGTCGCTGCTCGAACACGGAGAGTGATCGCGTCTGATCCGACGGGTTGAACTCAGTCGTCGAGCGCGCTACTACGGTGTCAGCGGCTCGGGCTAGGGTGACCGCCATGAGGACGCGACTGACCGCCGGGGACCCGGCACCTTCTTTCAGCTTGCCCGATGCCAACGGCGACGAGGTGTCGCTCGCCGACTATGCCGGACGGCGTGTGGTGGTCTACTTCTATCCGGCGGCCATGACGCCAGGCTGCACGACTCAGGCCGTCGACTTCAGCGCTGCGATGCACGAGTTCGACTCGGCCGGAATCGCCGTGCTGGGCGTCTCTCCGGACCCTCAGCCCAAGCTCGCCCAGTTCCGCTCGCAGCAGTCGGTGTCCTTTCCACTGCTCTCTGATGAGGACCGGATCGTCTTGGGTGCGTACGGTGCATATGGGGAGAAGTTGCTCTACGGCAAGCTGATCGAGGGCGTGATTCGGTCGACGTTCATCATCGATGTGGATGACAAGGGTGTTGGCACGATCGCCACTGCGCAGTACAACGTGAAGGCCGCCGGTCATGTCGATCGGCTGCGTCGCGAGCTCGCCGTCTGAGCCGTACGATGTGACGTCGCGGCTGACGCGGCGCCGGTGGCTCACGTCGGTCCGAGCCGGAGTGGTGGAACTGGTAGACACGCAGGATTTAGGTTCCTGTGCCTTTGGCGTGAGGGTTCGAGTCCCTCCTTCGGCACGTGCATCCCGGCGACGCTACGCGCCGGTACGGCCAGACCGCCCACCAGGACGCTCCCGGTGGGCGGAAGGCAACGGTCGAGGTCAGTCGGTCGCCAGCGGCGCAGTGCCGATTTCGGGATTGTTGGCGATGCCCTCGTCGACGGGGTGCTTCGCACCGGTGATGAGTGCATACGTCGCCCCGGCGATCGCCGCGCCGATGATCGGGGCCACGATGAACAACCACACCTGGGCCAGCGGCGGTCCGCCGACGAAGAACGCAACAGCAAGCGAACGAGCGGGGTTGACCGACGTGTTCGTCACCGGGATCGCGACCAGATGGATGATGGTCAGCGTCAGGCCGATCGCGAGCCCGGCAAACCCCTTCGGCGCTCGGCTGTCGGTCGCACCGAGAATGACGAGGACGAAGATCGCGGTGAGAACAACCTCGATGAGCAGACAGGACAGGAGGCCGAAGTCGCCCGGCGATCCGAAGTTGCCGGGCAGCGCCCCGTACCCGTTCGTGGCGAAGCCGCTCAACCGCACGGCTGTGGCACCGACACCGGCCTTGCCGGATGCGACCACGAACAGCACGCCCGCGGCGATCGTGCCGGCCACGATCTGGGTGATGACGTACGGTCCGACCAGTTTCCAATCGAACCGCTTCGCCACGGCGAGACCGATGCTGACCGCGGGATTGAAGTGACCGCCCGAGACGTGGCCGAAGGCGTAGACGCCGGTCAGGACGGTCAGACCGAAGGCAAGCGCGACGCCGAGAAACCCGATCCCCACCTGAGTGTTGTCCGGATCGACCAGGAACTTCGCTGCCAGCACCGCGCTCCCGCAACCCCCGAACACCAGCCAGAAGGTTCCCAACGCCTCGGCGCCGAGCCTGGCGCTGAGCTTTGGTTCGGACATGTTGTGCTCCTACTTTCTACCCGGCCCACCGATTGCGAGCCTGTCGCAGGTGAACCTAGGTGATGCCGGGACCGCCCGGCATTCAAACACGCGGCGTCGGAACAAAATACTCGGACGTATGGATGATCAAGCCCGGCGATAACCGACGAACGCATAGCCTGCATGACCTTCGCGCGACGCTTCCTGCCAGACCTCGGGCGAAATCGATGGGAAGGTGGCGTCGCCATCGGGCTCGGCGTCGACCTCGGTGATCTCGAGTCGGTCGAGCCGGTCCCAGGCGGCGCGATAGATCTCTCCCCCGCCGGCCACCCACACGATTGGCGACCTCGACGCCAATCCGAGATCGATGGCCTCGTCGATGTCCGGCACCGGCTGGGCGCCGTCGGCTCGCCACCTCCGATCTCGAGTGATCACGTAGGTCGTCCGGCCGGGCAGCGGGCGGCCGATGGACTCGTACGTCCGGCGGCCCATGATCAGCACCTGACCCATGGTCAGGCGCTTGAATCGCGCCCAGTCAGCCGGGATCCGCCACGGGATGTCACCGTCGCTGCCGATCACCCCGTTACGGGCCACGGCAGCGATCGCGACGAGCTCGGTCACCGGTGACTTCTCGAGCGGAGTCAGACCGCGATCGGAGCTTTGATGCCCGGATGCGGGTCGTAGGCGTCGAACGAGATGTCGCGGATCTCGAAGTCGTCGATCCCTGTTCTGGCCGGGTTGAGCTCGAGCCTCGGCAGTGGTCGAGGCTCACGCGTCAGCTGCAACCGAGCCTGCTCGAGATGGTTGGTGTAGAGGTGCGCGTCGCCGAGCGTGTGCACGAAGTCGCCGACTCCCAAGCCGGTCACCTGCGCGACCAGGTGGGTCAGCAAGGCATACGACGCGATGTTGAACGGTACGCCCAGAAAGATGTCGGCAGAGCGCTGGTAGAGCTGGCACGACAGCCGACCGTCGGCCACGTAGAACTGGAACATCGTGTGGCAGGGCGGCAGCGCCATCTGGTCGAGATCGGACACGTTCCATGCACTGACCAGGTGTCGGCGCGAGTCCGGGCTGGTCCGGATGGACTCGACCACGCGCGCGATCTGGTCGACATGGCGGTCGTCAGGCGTCGGCCATGATCGCCACTGGTAGCCGTACACCGGACCGAGCTCGCCATCATCGTCGGCCCACTCGTCCCAGATCGTCACCCCTTGCTCGTGCAGCCACTTGATGTTGGTCGATCCCTGCAGGAACCACAACAACTCGGCCACGACCGAGCGGGTGTGCACCTTCTTCGTGGTCAGCAGGGGAAAACCGGCGCTCAGATCGAACCGCATCTGATAGCCGAACACGCTCAGCGTGCCCGTCCCCGTGCGGTCACCCTTCTCGGTCCCGTTGGCGAGCACGTGGTCGAGCAGATCGAGATAGGTCTTCATCGTGTCTCCTCGTCTTCATCGTGTCTCCTGGGGTTCGCGAGCTCGTCGATCAGCACGGGGGCAATGGCCCGCAGGGCCTGGGCCCGGTGGCTGATGGCGTCCTTTTCCTCCGGTGCGAGCTCACCATTGGTGCGCTCCTGGCCTGTCGCGACGAACATCGGATCGTACCCGAAACCATTCTGCCCGCGCAGCTCACCGATCAGTTCGCCCACGAGTTCGCCGCGCCGGACGTGTTCGGTGCCGTCGGGTAGCACCAGCGCCACGGCACAGACGAAGCGGGCGGTCCGGCGTTCGGGCGCTACATCGGACAACTGACGCAGCAGCAACTCGTTGTTGTCGTCGTCGTCGGCCCGCGCACCGGCCCACCGCGCCGAACGCACGCCCGGCATGCCGTTGAGCACGTCGACGGCCAGCCCGGAGTCGTCGGCGAGGGCGGGCAGCCTGGTTTTCCGCGCACACACGCGAGCCTTGAGCAGGGCGTTGCCTTCGAAGGTGGCCTCGGTCTCGGCCGGCGCGGAATAGCCCGGTACGTCCTCGAGCCCGACGATCTCGACCGCGCCGGCCGCATCGGCGCGGCCCTGGTCGGCGGCCACGGCAGCCAGGATGCGGCGGAGCTCCACCAGCTTCTTGGCATTGTTGGTGGCGAGCACCACCCGACTCATCCGCACTCTTCTCGGCGGGCACCGTGCGTTGACGCCGACTTCATCCGCCTGCCCCATGTCTGCCCGAGCCCGTCACCCGTCCCTAGCCCGTCGCCCGTCCCTAGCCCGTCGCCTGCCCTGAGCCGTCGCTTGCCCTCAGCCCGTCGCCTGCCCTGAGCTCGTCGCCTGCCCTGAGCCCGTCGCCTGCCCTGAGCCCGTCGCCTGCCCTGAGCCCGTCGAAGGGTCGAAGCGGGACGTCCTCGAGCGCGGCAGCCTGCAGCCGGGTGAGCTCAGCGCATCCGCCCGCGGCGAGGTCGAGCAGCTGGTCAAGGGTCGGCCGATCGAAGGGCGCACCCTCGGCGGTGCCCTGGATCTCGATGTAGGAGCCGGCACCACTCATCACGACGTTCATGTCCGTATCGGCGGCCGAGTCCTCCACGTAGCAGAGGTCGAGCATCGGCTCGCCACCCACGACGCCGACCGACACAGCCGACACCGAACCGGTCAACGGCTGGCCGTTCAGTGCATTGCGGGTTCGCAGCCATTCCACGGCGTCGTGCAGCGCGACGTACGCCCCGGTAATGGAGGCCGTCCTGGTGCCGCCGTCGGCCTGCAAGACGTCACAGTCGATGACGATGGTGTTCTCGCCCAGCGCGGTGTAGTCGATGACCGCACGCAGGCTGCGTCCGATCAAGCGGCTGATCTCGTGAGTGCGTCCGCCGATCCGGCCCTTGACCGACTCGCGGTCGGAGCGAGTATTCGTGGCCCGCGGCAGCATCGCATACTCACTCGTCACCCACCCCAAGCCGCTTCCCTTCCGCCAGCGGGGCACGCCCTCGGTGACACTCGCCGCAACCAGGACCCTGGTTGCACCGTACTCGACCAGCACCGATCCCTCGGCCTGCTCGAGCCAGCCGCGGGTGAACCGCACGGGGCGAAGCTCGTCGGGCCGGCGATCGTCACTGCGAGAAACCATGCGGGCCACCCTAGTGGCCGACACCGACGATTCCGGGCGTCGTCCGACGACGGATGCTCCGTGGTTCGGGCCGAGCGCCGTCTGCCCCGCTCAGCCCGTCGTAAGGGTTCGATTCCGCGGAGCACCTGTCGTCAGATCTCGACGACCATCCCGACGGTGGCCAGGTCGACGGGGCCGGCGAAGCGGGACCGGGCTTCGATCAGCACCGTTGCCGGATCGTGCCACGGAGGAATGTGGGTGAGGACGAGTCGCGCCACCCGGGCCCGCGCCGCGATGTCGGCTGCGTCGCGGCCACTGAGATGCAGGTCGGGCGGATTGTCGGGGGCATCCAGGAACGCGGCCTCGGACAGCAGCAGATCGGCATCGAGCGCGAGGTCGACCAGGGCCGGATTCGGGCCGGTGTCGCCGGTGAAGACCAGGAACCGACCCTCAGGACCGGTGACCCGCAGAGAGCGTGCCTCCACCGGGTGCGCGGCCGTCGTCGTGATCACCTCGAACGGACCGATCGTCTGGCTCGGTCGCCACGTCCGGTAGTCGAAGTGTTCGGCGATGCCCGGCCCGGGTTCGGGTCGGTGACCAGGCGCAGGTGGGACGTCGTACGCGGCGGCCAGGCGCGCAGCCGTGCCAGCGGGCCCGTACACCGGGATCGGTGGCCAGGGCGCGGTCGTCGAGAAGCGGGCAGCGACGAAGAGCCCGGTCATGTCGAGGCAGTGGTCGGGGTGCAGGTGGGACAGGCCGACGGCATCGATCGTGGCGGGGTCGAGGTAGCGGTAGAGCGCGCCGAAGGCGCCCGGACCGAGGTCGAGGACCAGATTGAATATGCGGCCCTCGTGGGGAGCTTGGATCAGATAGCACGACGCCGGCGAGTCCGGGCCGGACGCCGAGCCACTGCAGCCGACGACGGTGAGTTCCACGGCACCCTCCTGGATGAACTGCTCGACGTCCCTTGATGAACTGCTCGACATCCCTAGATGAACTGATCGAGGTCACTAGATGAACTGCTCGACATCACTGACGAGACCACCCATCAGCCGATGGCCGATGCCCTCGAATGCCTCGGGGCTGCCGGTGGTGAGGAACCTGTACGTCGGTGTCCGCGGCCGGTCGTGGGTCAGTCCGAGCCGGGTCAGGACCGCGTACACCTCCTTCGCGCACTCATCGGCGCTGGAGACGAGGCTGACGGAATCGCCGAGGACGTAGGAGATCACGCCGGTCAGCAGCGGGTAGTGTGTGCAGCCGAGGATGAGGGTGTCGATCCGGGCTTCCTGGAGCGGGCTCAGGTATTGCTCGGCGCAAGCCAACAGGTCCGGACCGCCGGTGATCCCGGCCTCCACGAAGGACACGAACCGCGGGCACGCCGACGTGGTGAGGTCGATCTGGGGCGCGACGGCGAACGCGTCGTCGTAGGCCTGTGAGGTGGCGGTGGCGTCGGTACAGATCACGCCGACCCGGCCCGATCTGGTTGACGACACAGCCCGGCGCGCCGCAGGCAGGATCACCTCCACCACGGGCACCGAGTAGCGCTCACGTGCGTCGCGCAGCACGGCCGCACTGCCCGAGTTGCAAGCGATGACGAGCATCTTGACGCCTTGGGCGAGAAGGTGGTCCAGACACTCCAGGGCGAACTCACGCACGCTGGCGATCGGCTGCTCGCCGTACGGCGCTCGCGCGGTGTCGCCGAGATAGACGATGTCCTCGTTGGGCAGCTGGTCGATCACGGCACGGGCCACCGTCAGTCCCCCGAAGCCGGAGTCGAAGATCCCGATCGGCGCCTCGGAGTCAGGTCTCACGGCGGCCAAGCGTACGCTGCCCGGAACTGGCACCCGCCCAACGCGTGTGACCGCGCCCTTCGACAGGCTCAAGGCACATCCAACGAGTCTGCCCTTCGACAGGGCCAAGGGACATCCAAAGAGTCTGCCCTTCGACAGGCTCAGGGCACATCCAACGAGTCTGCCCTTCTACAGGCTCAGGGCACATCCAGCGAGTCCGCCCTTCGACAGGCTCAGGGCACATACGCGAGCGCAGCGAGCACGTCCGAGCGCAGCGAGGACCGTCGAGCACGGCGTGACGGGCGCTCGCGGGTGAGGAGGAGTCGGTGGAGGGCGCGCGTTTTGCGCTTCACCTACGACGACGAACCGAGCGAGCCAAAGCCCGTCACGCCCAGACTTGGGTGTCCAGAAACTCTTCAGTCGCGTCCATGTCCTCGTTGTACGCGCCGGTGGAAAGGTACTTCCACCCGGCGTCGGGCACGATCACGACGATGTCCGCCGGTTCTCCGGTCTTGACCGCGCGGCCGGCCATGCCCAGTGCCGCGTGCACGATGGCACCGGTCGAGAGACCGGCGAAGATCCCCTCGCGCTCCAAGAGCTCACGGACTCTGCGGATCGCGTCTCGGGCGCCGACGGAAAACCTGGTGGTCACGTAGCTGGGGTCGTACAGCTCCGGCACGAATCCTTCGTCGATATTGCGCAGCCCGTAGACCAGCTCCCCGTAGCGGGGCTCAGCGGCGACGATCTGGACCTCGGGCTTGTGCTCGGCGAAGAACCGGCCGATACCCATCAAGGTGCCGGTGGTCCCGAGGCCGGCGACTACGTGGGTCACCTCGGGCAGGTCGGCGAGGATCTCCGGAGCGGTGCCGCGGTAGTGGGCTTCGGCGTTGGCCGGGTTCCCGTACTGGTAGAGCATCACCCAGTCGGGGTGCTCGGCAGCCAGTTGCTTGGCGATGGACACGGCCTCGTTGGAACCTCCCGCGGCCGGGGAGGACACGATCTCCGCGCCCCACATCCGCAGCAGTTGGCGGCGTTCGGGTGAGGTGTTCTCCGGCATCACACAAATCAGGTGGTAACCGGCCAGACTGGCGGCCATCGCCAGGGAGATGCCGGTGTTTCCGCTGGTCGGCTCCAGGATGGTGCAGCCGGGTCGGAGCGTCCCGTCAGCCTCGGCCGAACGAATCATCTGCAGCGCCGCTCGGTCCTTGATGGAGCCGGTCGGGTTGCGGTCCTCCAGTTTGGCCCAGAGACGTGCGTCCCCGCCCGGGGACAGCCGAGGCAGTCCGACGAGCGGGGTATTGCCGACCGAGGCGGCGAGATCGACGTAACGGGTCACAGGCACTCAGCCGCCGGCGACAGCCGGCAGCACGACGACCACGTCACCGTCGGCGGTCGGAGCACCCAGACCGCCGGTGAAGCGCACGTCCTCGTCGTTGACGTAGACGTTGACGAACCGGCGCAGGCCGCTCTCCTCGACCAATCGGTTCTTCAGCCCGGGATGGCGGCTCTCGACATCATCGATGACCTGCTGCAACGTATCGCCGTCACCGTCCACGGTCTTGGCACCGCCCGTGAAGTTACGCAGGATCGTCGGGATCTTTACCTCGACCGCCATAATGATCTTCTCCTCATACAAAGCTTGTTGCTGCTTCAACCAACCCACTCGTGCAGCTATTCCGAGATCCGGATCTCCTCTTCGATGACTCGTGAGTCGAGGATTCGATACGACCGGACGGGCACCTCGCCTCCGGTGTCGTCGGCGAGCGAGACCAAGACGTAGTGAGCCTGCGGCTCGACCGCCAGCCCGATGTCGGTTCGGGAGGGAAAGGCTTCAGTGAAGGTATGGGAGTGGTACACGACGACGATCTCCTCCTCGTTCGCGTCCATCTCCTTGTAGAGCTGGAACTGCTCGGCGGAGTCGAACTGGAAGAACGTCGGCGAGCGTTCGGCATTGGTCATCTTCACGTAGCGCTGTGGCGAATCGGAGCCCTCCGGGCCGACGATGACTCCGCACGCCTCATCCGGGTAGTCCTCGCGGGCGTGGGCGATGATGGCGTCGACGTGCGCCCGGGCGATGGTGAGCACGCCGCCGAGAGTAGGCGGGCGGCCCACGGATGGGGTACCTCGACCGCTGGCTGAGACGCCTGTCTGTCAACCCGGACCCTCGGGTCGCAACTACAGCCGAAACTGTGCAGCTCTGGCATCTTCCGTCGGCGTGTCGCTGCAGGACCTGCACAGTTTGTCGGGTTGAGGAGGATCAGAGGGCGGTGATCAGCGTCTCCTCGGCGAAACCCAACCAGTCGTAGATGCTGGCCATGAAGGCGCGCGGGTCATCGTCGGGAAGCCCGGCGAGCTCGTCGGCGCTGTCGGGGTCGGAGATACCCAACCGGACCGCGACCGCCAGCCGAAGACTGGTCAGTGTCCGCAGCCAGACGTCGACCTCCTCGACCGGGATCCGCACCTCGGAGCTCCCGCTCTGGGTCCGCTCCAAACCGGCAAGCACCACTCGCGCCTCGGCGACCTTCTTGTCGCTCAGCTCACGTTGGGTGAACCGACGGAAGTCGGCGGACGCCACCGGATCTCCTCGGTACGCATCGGGAAAGAGCCGGTGGAGCACCGGGTCCTCGGGTGGATCGGCCTTGCCCTCCAGGTCGCGGGCCAGTGCCTCGAACGGGTCCGCCTCGTTGTCCACCGGCTGCTGGTCGGCAGTCATCATGCCGATCAACTGATCCACCAGGCTGCTCAGCAGCGACACCTCGTACTCGCTGAGATGGCTGCTGATCACTGTTCCGCGCCGCCTGAACTTCTTCATGTCCAGAACTTCGTCATCGACTCAGCCGTCCGTCGTGTCCAGGGTTGCCCACAGACCGTACTCGTGCATGGCCTTCACGTCGCGCTCCATCTCCTCGCGCGTGCCGCTGGAGACGATCGCCTTGCCCTCCAGATGAACCTGCAGCATGAGCTTGTTGGCCTTCGTTTTGGGGTAGCCGAAATAGGTCCGGAACACGTGGGTGACATACGACATCAGGTTGACCGGGTCGTCCCAGACGATCGTCACCCAGGGAGTCTGCAGGAGATCCTCGGTGATCGGACGCTCGACGACGGCAGTCCCCCCGACTGGGGTCACGGTTCCGCTATCTCGTCCGGGCACGCCGACCATTGTCGCAAAGGCCCCGTCGGTCCGTACACGCCACAGAGTGAGCCGGTCCGGTGCTCGGCCCTAGGGTGTCCATTGTGACCACTGCGCTGCTCACCGATCACTACGAGCTGACCATGCTGCAAGGCGCGAGGCAGTCGGGAACAGCCGATCGACGCTGCGTCTTCGAACTGTTCGCCCGGCGGCTGCCCGCGGGTCGTCGATATGGCGTGCTGGCCGGAACCGGCCGGGCGCTCGACGCGATCGAGGAATTCCGGTTCGACGAGGAGTCGATCGCCTATCTGAGCGAGCACGACGTCGTTGACGCGGCCACTCGCGACTGGCTGGCCCGTTACCGGTTCGGCGGCGATATCTGGGGCTACCCCGAGGGCGAGGTCTACTTCCCCGGCTCCCCCGTGCTGGTCGCCGAGGGCACCTTCGCCGAGTGCGTTCTGCTGGAAACCGTGCTGCTCAGCATCTACAACCACGACTCCGCCATCGCATCGGCCGCGTCCCGGATGACCGGTGCCGCGCGTGGTCGGCCGTGCATCGAGATGGGCTCACGGCGCACCCACGAGCAGTCGGCTGTCGCCGCCGCCCGGGCCGCCTACATCGCCGGCTTCGAGGCGACCTCGAACCTGGAGGCGGGGCGCCGGTTCGGCGTGCCGACCACCGGTACCGCCGCACACGCGTTCACCCTGCTGCACGACACCGAGCGCGACGGCTTCGAGGCCCAGCTCGCGGCGCTCGGCGAGGCCACGACGCTGCTGGTGGACACCTACGACGTGATGGATGCTGTCCGCCTCGGTGTCGAGCTCACCGAAGGCCGGCTGGGCGCTGTCCGGCTGGACTCTGGCGATCTCGGCGTGCTGGCTGTCCAGGTCCGCGCACTCCTGGACTCTCTCGGTGCCGCCGGCACCCGGATCATCGTGACCAGCGATCTCGACGAGTGGCAGATCGCCGCCTTGGCCAGCGCCCCCGTGGACGGCTACGGCGTCGGCACGTCCCTGGTCACCGGTAGCGGTCACCCGACCTGTGGGTTCGTCTACAAGTTGGTGAGCCGGGCGGGCTCGAACGAGCCGAACGCGGCACTGGTCCCGGTGGCGAAGAAGAGCAAGGACAAGACGAGCATCGGGGGCCGCAAACTCGCACTCCGTCGGCTGAACGACGGCGTGGCGACCGCCGAGGTGATCGCCATCGACCGGCCGACCGACGGTGATCACGATGACCGCGAGCTCTTGGTACCGCTGGTCAGCAAGGGCAGGGTCGTCGGCGCCGAGCCCCTGACCGCCGGGCGCGAGCGACACGTGCGATCCCGGGCTGAGCTGCCGATGGACGCCATGAAACTCTCCCGCGGCGAACCCGTGATCAAGACCAGCTATCTGGAGGCCGAGCGTGTCTGAATCGCCAGCAGCAGGGACCACTCGGCGTGCCGTTATCGTCGTCGATGTCCAGCGCGACTTCTGTGAGGGCGGCTCCCTGGCGGTCGTCGGCGGCGCGCGCGTCGCGGCTCGGATCAGCGAGCTGCTGTTGCAGGAGCATCCCTACGCCGCAGTGCTTGCGACCCGTGATCACCACATCGACCCCGGCGAGCATTTCTCCGCCGAGCCCGACTTCGTGGACAGCTGGCCGCCCCACTGCGTGGTCGGCACCGGCGGCGTGGAGTTCCATGATCGACTCACCTTCCGAGACTTCGACGCCGTGTTCGACAAGGGTGAGTACGCCGCCGCATACTCCGGCTTCGAGGGCAGGGCCAGTGATGGCGCCACCCTGGCCGGCTGGCTCCGCGAGCGCGGTATCGCAACCGTCGATGTGTGCGGGATCGCGACCGACCACTGTGTGAACGCCACCGCCCTCGACGCGGTCCGCGAAGGTTTCGAGACGACGGTGCTGCTCGACCTCACGGCCGCGGTCTCCCCCGAACGGCTGCCCGAGCTACGGGAGGTCTGGCGCGACGCCGGCATCGACGTACGCGCTCGTTGATTGCGTGGGTTCACGCGCCGACTCGTGTGGAAGTTCACCCGCGTGGAAAGTGTTCAGTTGTCGCACTTCCTACCGGCGTGTCGTTGCCACAGGCGCACAGTTTCCGGGTGGTTGCCGAGGCGGAACAACAGGCGGGGCGTGGATCGTCCGGCTAGGTTGGGCGGGTGACGTGGACGACGCAGCAGATCCCTGACCAGCAGGGCCGGACCTTCATCATCACCGGCGCCAATAGCGGAATCGGGCTGGAGGCGGCGCGAGTGCTCACCGCCAGGGGTGCCAAGCTCGTGCTGGCCGTTCGCAACACCGGCAAGGGCGAACGGGCCGCCGAGCAGATCGGCGGGGACACCCAGGTCGCCGAACTCGATCTGGCCGATCTGGGATCGGTCCGCGAGTTCGCGGCCGGGTGGACGGGAGGAGTCGATGTCCTGATCGACAACGCGGGAGTGATGGCGGTGCCGTTCGGTCGCACCGCGGACGGCTTCGAGATGCAGTTCGGCACGAATCACCTGGGGCACTTCGCCCTGACGAACCTGCTCCTGCCGAAGATCCGCGACCGCATCGTGGTGCTGTCCTCCGGGGCGCACCGAATGGGTCATGTCGACCTCGACGATGTGAACTGGCAGCACCGCAAGTACAGCCCGTGGCGGGCCTACGGCCAATCGAAACTGGCGAATCTCCTGTTCGCCCTGGAGCTCCAGCGCCGCCTCTCGGCCGCCGGCTCCGGAGTCCGGGCCTTCGCGGCTCATCCTGGATACGCCGCCACCAACTTGCAAGGCAGGTCGGGCCACAAGATCGCCGATGCGCTCGTCAAGGCCGGCAACTCGGTGTTGGCCCAGAGCGCCGAGAACGGCAGTCTGCCGACGCTACGGGCCGCCACCGATGATCTGCCCGGGGGCAGCTATCTCGGGCCTGATCGCCGCGGCGAGCAGCGGGGCAAGCATCCGACCCTGGTGGGTCGGTCGGGAGAGGCCAGTGACGTGGAGCTGGCCAAGCGCCTGTGGCTGGCCTCCGAAGAACTCACCGCAACGCAGTTCCCCGAACTTGCCGGGCCTGCCGTGCCCTGAGTCAGCGAATGGTCGACTCCGAATCGGGGTCGAGACGTCGGCCGAGACGGCCGCGGCGAATCCGATCCGGGTCAGCTCGGCGAGCCGATCGTCACGTCGTACCGCGAACCGGCGGCCGAGCCAGGTCCCGCCGCGGCGGAGGTGTCTTGGGTGGGCACCGGCACACCCGTCGCCGGGACGGTTGACCGCTCGTCCCGGCGGGTAGCGTCGAGGAATGCGGCCCCCTCGTGATGCTGATCCTGATCCGACCCTGTTCATCGTGTACGGCGCCACGGGCGACCTGGCCAAGCGGATGGTGTTGCCGGCGTTCTACTCGCTGTACCGGCATGACCTCCTGCCGCGGCGCTGGAAGCTGATCGGCAACGGTCGCGGTGATGTCGCCCACGAGGACTTCCGGGCTCACTTCCACGACTCGTTGGTCGAGTTCGACGCGACCCCGGATCCGGACCAGTGGGACGACTTCGCGGCGAACCTGCTGTTCGCCGGCGGTGGCTTCCGCAGCGAGGATCCGGGCAGCCTGCTCGGCGTGATCGACGCCACCCGCGACGAGCTGGGCGAGTCGGTGGATCTGATCCACTATCTCGCGATTCCACCGTCGGCGTTCGGTCCCACGACCGAGGCGATCAAGACCCACGGCCTCAACGCCAGCGCGAAGGCGGTGTACGAGAAGCCGTACGGCACCTCCCCGGCCAGTCTCGAGGAGCTCGACGCCCTGGTGCACGACACGTTCGACGAGGAGCAGGTCTTCCGGATCGACCACTTCCTCGGCAAGGAGGCGACCCAGAACGTCCACATGCTGCGATTCGCCAACCGGTTGTTCGGGGGCACCTGGGACTCCCGGTTCATCTCCGAGGTCCAGATCGACGTGCCCGAAACCCTGGACATCGCCGACCGGGCGGCGTTCTACGACGCCACCGGTGCTGCGCTCGACATGCTGGTGACGCACCTGTTCCAGGTAGCAGCGGAGGTGGCGATGGAGCCGCCGACGTCGTTCGCGGCCGCCGATCTCCAGTTCGCTCGCGAGTCGGTGATCGCGGCGTTCCGCCCGCTCGATCCGGCCGAGGTCGTCCTCGGTCAGTTCGCGTCGTACCGGCAGACCGAGGGAATCGCGGACGACTCGACCACCGACACGTTCGTGGCCGCGCGGCTCTGGGTCGACACCGACCGCTGGCACGGCGTGCCCTTCGTCCTGCGGACCGGCAAACGACTGGCCGCCGGCGCTCAACGGGTCAGCCTGATCTTCCACCAGGCCGAGGGTCCCCTGCACTCGACGGGGCGCCATCCCACCGTGGTGAGCTTCGACCTGTCCGGTACCGGAGCGATCGAGCTGGCGATGACCGTCAAACGGCCGGGGCCCGATCTGGTGCCCGACGACATCGACAACGTGCTCCGTCTGGACAAGGTGGCGCCGGACGGCTTGGCGCCCTACACCTCGTTGCTCCACGACGTGATCGCCGGTGACCGGTCGCTGTTCACCAGTTCCGACGGTCTGCGCAGTGCGTTCGCCGCCTTCGCGCCGCTGCAGGGACCGGATCGGCCGGCGGTGATCAGCTATCCCGACGGCAGCTGGGGACCCGCCGAGGCGGACGCATTGGCCGGGCCGCATGGTTGGTTGCCGAGCGCAGAGCAGCCGCCGTCGTCCTAGTGCTCTGTTGTGGCCGGCGTCGAACGGTGGCCGTAGCGAGTGGGGGTGGGCGGTGCGGGTCCGTCCGGCAGCAATCGACGTACGCTCGGCGGGGCGATGGTCTGGAACGCGTCGAGTGCTATCGCATCCAGCTCTGCCTGGTCGACGGTGAGCAGCAAGACGCCCAGCCAACCGCGATGACCCACGTAGGGCGGCCGGAAGAAGCGTTCGGGTTCGGTCTCGATCAGCTCCTGCTGAACGCCGTCCGGAGCCGCACACCAGATCGCCAGCCGACCGTCCTCGTGATGGTCGTCCAGGAACATCACGAAGCACTTCTTGTCGCGGATGAAGAACGCCGGTCCGCCGTGACTGGGTCGCTCGGAGGTCTCGGGCAGTCTCAGACAGGACGCGCGGACCATCGCGAGAGTGCGTTCGACGTCTGTGTCGGTGTAGCTCTGCATGCGTTGCATCCTGCCCCCTCGGTCGCCGGCACGCTGACCCCATATGGGCACTACAGTGCCGAGGATGGGAGCCTTCGATCGGTTGATCGACGACGCATCGATGTTGTCGCCCGGCGCAGTCACCACCAAGGAGGCCGTCGCCGCGCATCGGGACCACCGCGAATCGCCGTACGCGGAACTGGTCGGACCGCTGGTCGTGCCGGACGACAGACTCACTCACGTCGGGCGAGCGTGCGGGACCGATCCGCTCGACGTCAGTGTCGTGATCTCGGGCGGGGCCGGTGGTCTGCTCGCCGCGTCAGGTCGCGAGGTGGCGGGCGTCGCGGTGGTGTCCGTCGAGTCGGCGTTGCGCGATCTCGATGACCTCGCCGGCAACGTCGCCCGGGTCGCGGCCGCCGCGGCGGACCTGGGCGACGACGTGTCGGTCTTCGTGGAGCTTCCGTACGTCCACGGTTGGATCGGTGCGGTCGAGGAAGTCGAGGCCGCGGGCCTGCTGGGCGCGATCAGGGTAGGCGGCACGCAACCGGACGACCGTCTCGAAGCCGAAAGGCTGGCGCAGCAACTGTCGGTCCTGGTCGAGGCGGATCTGCCGTTCAAGACCACCGGAGGCCTGCGTCGGGCGTGGCCTTCCGCGGCCGGCCACGGCTACCTGACGATCCTGATCGCGCTCGAAGCGCTGGTCGACGGTGCGGAGGTGGCCGACGCCGCGGAGTTGCTGCGACTCGATGACCACGAACGGATCAAGGCGGCGGTCCAGAGCTGGGACGACGCCACCGGCTCACGGGTGAGGCGCCGACTCCGCAGCTTCAGCAGCCTGTCGGTGCCGCAGGCCACCGGCGATCTCCACGCCCTGGGTCTGTTCTGATCTGCACTCAACCTCTCACCCCCCGCCCCGCCCCACCCACCCACCCCGGAAACTGTGCGGCAGTCGCAGCTTTGACCGGCGTGTCGTTGCAGGTACTGCACACTTTTCGGGGACTCTCGACGGGGAATTGAGCCAGACCTAGCCGGGCCGGATCACCTGGGTGCGCGCGGCGATGTCGTGCAACGCCTGGCGTTTGGGCTGCCACAGCGGAAACAGTCCGTCGATCAAGCGGAACAGCAGCAGGATGCCCGAGATCCCCGGAAGCACCCAGATCAGTGCCCGGATCACGACCGAGTTCCACGTCAGACGCGTCGTCGACCGACCCTGGTCGAGCGGCACCACCCGCAGCCGGCAGATCATCAGGCCCGGCGTTGCCGACTTCCAGCGCAGGAACCCGATGTGGAAGACGAGCGCGACCCCGATCTGAATCGCCAGCAGCGCTGCCTGGTCGGTGCTGCTGAGAAAGGTGGTCATGTCGGGTTGCGGCGCGGCCTTACCGGCCTGGGCAGCGCGCAACACCTCGTTGAAGTACACGGCGATCGAACCGATCATGCGCCGGTAGATGGGTAAGGCGGGGATCGCCACCAGGAGCGAGACGAGGATGCCGTCCAACCAAGCGGCCAGCACTCGCCACCACCACCCGCTGAGGCGTACGCCGTCATCGGTGAAGGACGCCTGCGGTCGGCCGCCCAGCGCCGCCGGGGCGAGCGGCTGAGGCTGACTTCCGTACTGGGGCTGGCCGGCGTAGGGGTGTTGCTGCCCGGCGTAGGGCGGTTGCTGGCCGGCGTAGGGCGGTTGCTGCCCGGCGTAGGGCGCTCCCCCGGACTGCTCACCCTCCGTATGGCTGGCCCCCACCCGAGCCACCGGCGTTAGGCTGCTGGTCCGAGCCCTGGCCCGGACGCGTGTTGCGCGACCATTGCCAGCCGTCCCAGTAGCGTTCTTGAGCGGCGTCGATCGGATCGGGGTACCAACCGCCGGGCGCCGCGTGCCGGCCGGGCGGAGAGGGCGGGGTACCGATCGGGATGTCACTCACACCGTCAATCCTAGGGAGCCCCCGAGAGCGGACCCAGGGACCGCCGTCGATCCGAGGTCGCGGAAAAAGTGCGGACAGTGTCGGCGGTGGATGATCGGTGCCGCGTGCGGACTTGGCCGTTGTTCGAAAAGGTGCTCAGGGAATGAGCGACACCTTCACAGATTCCGTCCCCCTGGCGACCAGGTCCAGGCCCTCCTGGAAGTCCGCCAACGGCAGTTGATGGGTACAGATCTTGTCCATCGGCAAGATCCTCGACTCGAGCATCCGGGCGGCTGCGGGCCAGGTATGCGGACCGAGGTGAGCACCCAGCACGTCCAGTTCCTTGTCGTCGCTGATGATCGACCAGTCGACGCGGGCATCACTGCCGAACACGCTGTACTCGACATAGGTGCCGAGCTTGCGCAGGATGTTCAGTCCCTGGGCGACCGCCGAAGGGTGCCCCGTTGCCTCCAGGTAGACGTCAGCCCCGTAGCCGCCGGTCAGGTCCTTGACTGCGGCGATCGCGTCCTCCTCGCCGACGTTGATCGACACGTCCGCGCCGCACTCCAGCGCGAGCTTCAACTTGTCCGGCGCCATGTCCAGCGCAACGATCCTGGCCGGAAACTTCGCGCGGGCACCGGCGATCATGCCAAGGCCGATCGGCCCACAGCCCGCGACCACCACGACGTCGTCGAACCTCAGGTTGGCCCGCTCCACCGCATGCAGGGCGCACGACAGGGGTTCGACGAAGGCCGCATGGGCAGGCGGCAGATCAGGACTGATCTTGTGCACCAAGGCGTCACGCGAATAGATCATGTAGCTGGCCATCGCACCGGGCGTGCGGCGCTTGAAGCCGTAGATGTCGTGCGGGGCACACATGTGGTACGCGCCACGAACGCAGTAACGGCACGTCCAGCACGGCACTATCTGCTCACTCGTCACCCGGTCACCGACCGACACGCCCCAACGCTCGGCCGCCTGATCGTCGAGCTGCACGATCGTGCCGACGAACTCGTGACCGGGGATCACCTCGGTCTCCGCCCAGGCCGCCCGATGCGCATCTCCCCAGAACTTCGCCGCGCCGTGATAGCACTTCAGATCGCTGGCGCAGATGCCGACCGCCTCGACCTTCACCAGCGCCTCCGCCGGCCCCGGACGAGGAACCGCAACTTCTCCCAGGGTGTAGTTCTTCGGACCGTGGCAGACCACCGCCTGCATCGTCTCGGGAAGGTCAGCACCAGCAGGGGACATATTCGCGCCTCCAAGGATCCACGCCTCCGGGGAAGGTCACACACCATCGACGGCCGAGCCCAAGCGTCTCAACGCTGGTTCACCCCATATCGACCTGCTGAGCAGCTTACCGACCGCAGCGCGTCACGGTGCGCGGGTCGAAGGCAGCCGGTGACGCCCGCCGTTGTCTGTGCTCGAATCGGTGGTCTGTGCTCGAATCGGTGGTCTGTACTCGAATCGGTGGTCTGTGCTCGAATCGGTGGTCTGTGCTCGAATCGGTGGTCTGTGCTCGAATCGGTGGTCTGTGCTCGATCGCTCGAGCTGCGCCCAGAGCCAGATCGCTCCACGCCCGGGGCTGGCCGACGCTCTCCCGGCCGTTTCGGACGCCGCCGTCGCGGCTCCGTCGAGATCAACCGGCTCGCCTGTCTGAGGCAATCCGAAGCCGTCCGACGTCGTGCGGGAGGATCGCAATCGACGGCAGATGAGAGGCTGAGCCGACGGCAAGGAGAAAAAGCCCGCGGTCAAGGCGTCCGTGACGGCTTTCCGAGCCCGCCACTCAGCAGGAGGAGCCGATGACTGCACTCGACAACCAGGCCCTGGCCTCGCTCGACATCGCCGGCCCGGGATACGACCGAAGCCGCCTCAGGCCGGGCATCGTGCACGTCGGTGTCGGCGGCTTCCACCGCGCACACCAGGCGATGTACGTCGACGCGCTGCTCGACGGCGGCGACCAGGACGCGTACGACTGGGGCATCTTCGGAGTGGGTGTGATGGCCGGCGACGCCCGGATGCGCGACGTCTTGAAGGCCCAGGACGGTCTGTACACACTGGTCATCAAGCACGCCGACGGTACCTGGACGCCGAGGGTGATCGGCTCGATCGTCGACTACTTGCTGGCACCGGACGATCCAGAGGCGGTGATCGAGCAGATGGCGTCCGAACAGACCAAGATCGTCTCCCTCACCGTCACCGAGGGGGGCTACAACGTCCATCCGGTGACCGGTGAGTTCGACGCGACCAATCCCGCCGTCGCGGCCGATCTCGAGCCGGGCGCGAGCCCCAGGACGACCTTCGGCTTGATCACCGAGGCGCTGGTCCGCCGCCGCCTGCGCGGTGAGCCGCCCTTCACGGTGATGTCGTGCGACAACATCCAGGGCAACGGTCATGTCGCGGCGAAGATGTTCACCAGCTTCGCCCGGCTGCGTGATCCGGAGCTCGGCGAGTGGGTGGCGGCAAACGTGCGGTTCCCGAACTCGATGGTCGACCGGATCACCCCGGTGACCACCGACGAGGACCGCGCCGCGGTGGCCGAGCGCTTCGGCATCGACGACGGCTGGCCCGTGGTCTGCGAACCGTTCACCCAGTGGGTGCTGGAGGACGACTTCAGTCTCGGTAGGCCCGCGTTCGACAAGGTTGGCGTCCAGGTTGTCGGTGACGTCACACCGTACGAGCTGATGAAGCTCCGGCTGCTGAATGCCAGCCACCAGGCCCTGTGCTACTTCGGCTACCTGGCCGGGTACCGGTTGGTGCACGACGTCGCGCAAGATCGGCTGTTCGCAGACTTCTTGCTGGCCTACATGGAGCTGGAAGGCAGCCCGACGCTGCCGCCCGTGCCCGGGATCGATCTCGCCGGCTACCGGCAGCAGCTGATCGAGCGATTCTCCAACTCCCATGTCCGAGACACCGTCGCGCGGCTGTGCGCCGAGAGTTCGGACCGGATCCCCAAGTGGCTGTTACCGGTCATCCGGGAGAACCTGGCCGCCGGGCGGGACGCCCGACTCGCAACAGCGGTCGTGGCCAGCTGGGCCCGCTATGCAGAGGGCGTCGATGAAGAAGGCAAGCCGATCGAGGTCGTCGACCGGATGGCCGAGACCTTGACGGCACGGGCCCGGGAACAACGATCCGATCCGTTGGTCTTCGTCAAGGACCGCGAGCTGTTCGGCGACCTGGTCGACCACGAGCCGTTCGTCACCGCCTACCTGACCATCTTGTCATCGCTGTACGAGCATGGGTCGCGGGTGACGCTCGAGCGGCTGATGGAAGCGGTCGGCTGAGAACCGCTGCGCACGGGCGGCAGGGCCGATCGGGTCGGATGCGGCTGGCGACGTACAACATCCTCCACGGTCACTCGCCCGTGGACGGTGTGCTGGACCCGGACCGGCTGGCCGCGGCCGTCGCCACGCTCGACCCGGACGTGCTCGGACTCCAGGAGGTCGACCGGGAGCAGCCACGCTCCGGACGCGCTGATCTGACGGCGGTCGCGGCGGAGGCGATGAGAGCCGTCGATTGGCGCTACGCGCCGTCCCTGCTCGGCACGCCCGGTGGATTGTGGGTGCCGGCCGTCACCGATGCGCCGGACCGGGCGAGTTTCGGCATCTCGCTGCTCTCGCGCTACCCGGTGACACGCTGGGAGATTCTGCGCCTGCCGTGGATCGGGGCAGGCTTCCCCTTGCGGCTGCCGGGCACCGGCAAGGGCATCATGATTCGTGAGGAACCGCGGGTGGCCATCGTCGCCCACCTGGAGACGCTCTGGGGGCCGCGGGTGGTGGTCAACACGCACCTGACGTACGTGCCGGGTTGGGGTCGGCGGCAGTTGCGGAAGCTGCGTAACGAGCTGGCCGGTGTCGCCGACCCGCTGGCCCTGATGGGCGACCTCAACATGTTCGGCTCGCAACCCAGCGCCATCACCGGCTACCGCAGCGTGGCTGCACACCGGACCTTCCCGGTACGCTCGCCACGCGTCCAGCTCGACCACATCCTGACCCGCGGCGACTGGGGCGACGTGCTCGCCAGCCGGGCAGTGCGTTTGCCGGTGTCGGATCATCTGGCGCTGGTCGTCGACGTGGCCGACCCACCACGGGCCGATTCTGGGCGAGAATGACGCTCACCCATGGACAACATCGGCCGCTATCGTCTCGAACGCCGCCTCGGCGCGGGCTCGTTCGCGACCGTATGGCTCGGTCACGACGACGACCTCGATGTCCCTGTCGCGGTCAAGGTCCTGGCCGAGAACTGGTCGGACAACGGCGACGTCCGCAGTCGCTTCCTGGGCGAAGCGCGGATCCTGCGCCGGATCCGCGATCCACGGATCGTCGCCGTGTACGACATCGGGGCGCTGCCGGATGGGCGCCCGTACTTCGTGATGGACTTCGTCGACGGTGGATCGCTGGATGATCTGCGTCGGACCGGGGTCGCGCCGTCGACCGCGCTCCGGTTGTGCGCGCAGGCCTGCCGAGCCATCGACGTGCTGCACGCCCATCACGTGCTGCACCGCGACGTGACACCGGGAAACCTCCTCATCCAACGCAATCCGGACACACCGCCGCAGGTGGTGCTGGCCGATCTCGGCGTCGCCAAGGCCATGGCCGAGACCAACGAGATGACCATGACGGCCGGAACTCCGGCCTACATGTCTCCGGAGCAGGCCGCCGGAGGCACTCTCGATCGGCGGGTGGACATCTACTCCCTGACCGCGGTCAGTTACACGATGCTCGCCCGGCGACCCCCGTTCGTGGTGCGGACCGTGGGCGACATCATCGGCCGCGACCCGAACCTGGACCCCCCCGTTCTGGCCTCGCAGGTCGGAGCTCCGGCCAGCCTGGACACGGTACTGGCTTCGGGACTGGCCTACCGTGTCGACCGGCGGCCGCCGACCGCGGCGATCCTGGCAGATGCCCTGGATGTCGTCGCGGCCGAGATGGAGCAAGCAGGCGGCCTCGCCGGTCCGCCGTTCCCGACCCAGACGGTGTTGACCGCAGATCCCCGGCGGCGGTCCTTTCCGGAGGGGCCTCCACCGGTCGGCTCACCGCCGGTCGTGGGGTCGTCCGACGTGGGACCGTCGGATCCAGGATGGCCGAACCTGCGATGGCAGAACCTGGGATCGCCGAGCACAGGATCGGGGAACACGGGATCGGGGAACACGGGATCGGGGAACACGGGATCGGAGAACACGGGATCGGAGAACACGGGATCGGAGAACGCACGATCGGCGGACGGTTCGTACCGCCCGATTGCGCTGCCGTACCGCGCCGGCCAACCGCCGCAGTCGCCGATGAGTACCCTTCCACCTCACCCGGCCCACGCTGGTACCGGCGGCTGGCCACCGCCGGCTGGTAGCAACGTGGCGGCCGCCGCACGCCCACAGCGTACGAGGGCCGGCTTTGTCGCGCTCGTCGTCCTCGCCTGTGCGGCCCTGTTCGCGCTCTCGCTGCTGATCACGGTGCTCCTGCTGAACTGACCACCGTTTCGTCAAGCGGCCAAGCGCTCCTCCGCGAAAAGTGGGCGCTTGTGACACTTTTCCCGGGCGTGTTCCTGTCGTCCGCGCCCACTTGCTGGGGTCCGCCTTCTCGTGACGGCTAACTGATGCTGCTCCGGATCACGCCGATCCGGAGCGAGGCGAGAGCGGCCAACACGGCGACGACAGACATGCCGAGCAGCAGCACGCCGAAAGTCAGCGGGAGGTTCCCGCTTGGGTGGATCGCGGCGAAGATCGTCCCGGCCAGGCCCACGAAGATCCCAGAGCCGAGTGCGTCGAACAGATTCAGTGAGGAGGCGTTCCTGCCCTGCTCTCCCACCTCCGACAGCGACATGACCGCAACGGACGTACTGGAGATGGCCAGTCCCATGCCCAGACCGGCAAAGATCCAGCCCACCCCGACGACTCCGAACCAGACCTGCGGCAGCAGTGCGGTGACGGCCACGATAGCCAGACCCAGGGCGACGGATCCGCAGCCGATCGTGACGAGCCGATCGCGACGTGTGCGTAACCAGGTCTGGGACTGCAGCCACGCACCGGTCGTCCAGCCGATCGAACCCACCGTCAAGGCGATGCCGGCCAGCACGAGGGCGATGCCGCGTTGCTCCACCAGCATGAGCGGAACGAACGCCTCGCCGGCGAAGAACGCGCCCGGTAGCAGTCCACGGACCAGGATCACCGCGGACAATCCGCGACGCAGTCGCAGGAAACCTGGGGGCATGAGCCGTGGCAGACCCACCAGCAGGGCGGCGATCCCGCCGGCGGCGAGCGCGATCGCGATCAGATCGAGGCGTTGACCCGCCGCCTGGAGGGCGGCCGCGGCCAGCGCGACCAATCCGGCCGCCCAGCTGGACTGGGGTTTGGCGGTCGAGGGATCGGGCTGCCGACGAGTGCGCATCAGCTGGAGCAACGACGGCGTCAGCATCGCCCCACCCACCGCGACCAGAGGCAGCACGGCGAAGAAGACCCAGTGCCAGCTCAGGTTGTGAGTCAGCCAAGCAGAGATCGGCGGCCCGAAGAACGAAGGCACGACCCAAGCGGTCGAGATGTAGGTGAACACTCGGGGCCGCTGCCCCGGCTCGAAGATCAGCGCGACGCAGACGAAGACGGCGGTGTTGATGACGCCGGCGCCGAGGCCTTGGACCAGACGTCCACCGACGAGCTGGACCATGTGACCCGCCGTGCCGGCCAACACCAGCCCTGCGGCGAAGACGACGAGCCCGACGAGCAGTGGCTTCGCCGGTCCGACCCGGTCGCTCAGTCGACCAGCGACGACGGTGGCGAACAGCATCCCGATCAGGAAAAGGGAGAACGACCAGGCGTAGTACGGCAGCCCGTCGAGGTCCTGGGCCGCGACCGGCATCGCCGTTGCGACGGCGATCGACTCGAATGCGATGGCGACCACCGTGACGCAGATGCCCACGATGAGCCGGCGTTGCGAGACGTCGGCACCAGGTGCGGCGACGCCAGGCGTGCCTGGGCTCTTGTTCGTGGCGGGCGTGGTCATGTCCGCCAAGTCCATCATTTGGAGTGGGGTCGAGGTCAAGCCGGTCATTCGCAGTCCCCCGCGGCGCGATGGTGCGATGTGGGCGGGTCCAGGGTCGGGCCTCGTGGTGCGTCTCCGGCACAACTCAAGCCCGTCGAAGTTCAGGTTCAGCACCCGGCCGGACACAAACGTCCGTGCACACGCTCTTGCGGTCGCCGTGTGGCCCACAAGCAGGGTGAGTGCGCGCGCCGACGGAGTGGAACCGGTTCGTGGACTCCAGGCCGAACGCTCGGCGAAGACGATCTGCAAACGACGCCGTTGGGGCCGCGAGAGGGGCCGCCTCGATGGGAACGGTGAACCGACCGGGCCGGCCGCGGGCAGCAGTTGGCCGGAGACCGTTGCCCTCGCAGCAAGGTGTCTAGACTGACCAACGTGAGCCAGCAGACGACCCCCGGGGCGAAGACCATCGTCGACGAGCGCACCGAGACGCGCCCGGACATCTCTGTCGAGGAGGGCGATCACGAACGCTTCTCCCACTACGTGGCACGAGACAAGCTGACCGACGCGATGGTGATGGGGACACCGGTGGTCGCGTTGTGCGGCAAGGTATGGGTGCCGAGCCGCGATCCCGAGCGGTTCCCGGTCTGCCCCGAGTGCAAGGAGATCTGGGAAGGTCTGCCTCAAGGCCGCGACGAGAACTGACGCCTGACATCGGCCCGGCTCTGCGCTCAGGCGACTTCCTGCGGCACTGTCGCTTCGAGCTCTTCGGGACCGAGATCGCCTGTCTGCCCGGCTTTCACCGCGCGACGGCCGAGCGTGAACACGTAGACCAAGAAGGCGATCCAGACCGCGGCACCGATGGCGAGGCGTTCCGGCGCGGACAGGCGCGACGGCGTCACGAAGCCTTCGACCAGGCCCGAGACCAGGAGCCACACGCCGAGTCCCAGCGCCATCGCTCCCGCTGCTCGACCCTCACTCGCCAGTGCGCTGGCCCTGGTCCTCGGCCCGGGTGCGATCCAGCTCCAGCCGAGCCGCAGCCCGGCTCCGGCCGCCACAAAGATGATCGTGAGCTCGAGCAGTCCGTGGGGCAGCAGCAGTCCGTAAAAGACGTCGGCCCGCCCGGCACCGATCATGAATCCCGCGATCATGCCGAGATTGGCCAGATTCACCCAGAGCACGATGATCACCGGGACGATCAGAACACCCAAGATCAGACACACGGCGGTCACCCTGGCGTTGTTGAGCCAGACCTGGAAGGCGAAGTCGGCGGCGGGATTGTCCGAGTAGTACTGGGCGAAGTCGTGGTCGACCAACTGCTGCGCCTGCTCAGCCGACAACAACGCGTCGGTCAGGCCTGGCACGGTGATCACCCGCCAGATGATGAACGTCACAGTCGCGATCGAGACGAGCCCGACACTGATCCACCACCGGCGAGCCCGATAGACCGTGGCGGGAAACGTTGCGGTGAAGAACCTGCCGACGGTCTGCCAGACCGGCACGTTGACCCCGGTGATGATCGACCGAGCGGACGCGACCAGGGCAGACAGGCGAGCTTCGAGCACCGCATCCGCGGCCGTGCTTCGTACGACGGAGAGATGGGTCGAGACCCGCGAGTAGAGATCGATCAGCTCATCGGCCTCGTCACCGGTCATCGCGCGCCGTTGCCCGGTCAACTCCGCGAGCCGGTCCCACTGCCGACTGTGCTGGAGCACGTACGAGTCCAGATCCACTGGCACACCCTAGCGGTCAGCGGTGTCGTCGACGTCGACCAGTTTGCCTTCGGTGGGCGATCGACCGCGGGGAGCGTGTGCTGAGTACCGCGCGCCAGTTACTCTGCGGCTGTGGTGCGGCGGACATCTTCGTCCACAGCCGCGCCGCACCGGAGTCCATGCGCACCATGGACCAGTGGGAGGTGGCAGCGGTGTCGGACGGACGACCAGAACCCGTCGCATCAACCGCTGCCCGCGAGGGTGGGGTCCGAGTGCGGCCCGGGTGGCACCGGCCCGACAGCAACGCGGAGCGTGACCACGAATGAGCCAGTTGATCACCGGCGATGCCGTCCTGCTCGATCTCCGTCCGGCCCGGGTGCCGACTCGGATGCTGAGCGCCATGATCGACGTCGGCATCGTCTTCGGCGCGACCTACCTGTGGAACTACGTGGTCTCCCAGGTCGGAGGTTCCCCGGCGCGTCAAGACGCGGTCACCATCGCGGGAGCGCTGATCGTGATGTTCGGCTATCTGATCACGATGGAGACTCTCACCCGTGGCCGGACGGTCGGCGCATACGCCCTCGGGCTGCGGGCGGTCCGCGACGACGGCGGAGCGGTCCGGTTCCGTCAGGCGCTGCTGCGCGGGCTGGCGTTCTGGGCGGTGGATTTTGCCGTCTGGACCGGTTTCTGTGGCGGTCTGGTCTGCGCCGCGATCAACCCGCAGGGCAAACGATTCGGTGATCTCCTGGCAGGCACGATGGTGATCCGCACCCGTTCACCTCAACGCCCACCCGCCTTGCCTTCGGTAGCGCCCGACCTGATTCCGTGGGCCGAGTCGCTCGAGCTGAGCCGGCTGTCCGACGAGCTCGTGACCGCGAGCCGACATCTGGTCCAGCGCTATCCGCGACTGCTCGGATATCCGCGAGCGCACCTCTCGACCGAGCTCGCGCGTCAGGTTTCGGCGCGAACGGCTCCGGCGCCTCCTCGGCTGCTCGATCCGCACGAGTTCTTGGCGGTCGTCATCGCCGAACGGCGCCGGCGCGAGACAGAACGTCTACGGGTCGGACAATGGGTCCCCACGGCTGCCGAGCTACCGGTTGGATGGCGATGAACGTGACCAGTCGCAGACCTTTGACCCGGCGCTGGACATCGGGGCGCGATCTGCTGGCCTGCGACCGTCTCAGCTGTGGCTCTCAGCCATCCGCGGGGCTGCTGTGAAGAGCAAGCGCCGGACCCTGGTCCTCCTGCGCCATGCGAAGTCCGCCTGGGACGACCCCGACCTGGACGATCACGCACGTCCGCTCGCCGCACGGGGCCGGCGCGACGCGACCGCGCTCGGGCAAGTTCTCGCCGACCGCCTGATCCGCCCGGATCTCGTCCTGTGTTCGAGCTCGGAACGCACCAGGCAGACCTGGCGGCTGGCCGAGCTGGCCGGTGCACTAGCCGGAGAGATCCGGTTCGAAGACCGCATCTACGAGGCATCGCCATCCGAGCTGCTCGATCTGGTGCGCGCCGTACCGGACGACGTGCTCAGCCTGATGCTGATCGGCCACGGGCCCGGACTGCCGGAGCTGGCCGGACGTCTGGACGTCGATTCGAGGTCCGAGGTGGCGCGGCGTATGCGACTCAAGTTCCCCACCAGCGGACTCGCCCTCTTCGCCGTCACCGGGCCCTGGGCGAACCTCCGTACGGCGAGCCTGCTCGATTTCGTGATCCCCCGCGGCTGACGCTTTTCACCCGCTCGATACCGACAAGTCACCGATCCGGGGATCGAAGCAGATCGACCGTTTGTCAGGCGTCATCCACAGCTCAGCAGCTGCGATTGGCTCAATCCACAGAGTCGGCGCGCACCCGGCACGCGACGGGTCGACCTCCGCAGTGTCTCTGTGTGAGAACACGTGAGCAGATCACCGAGATCTTGACCCGCGATGGCGTCATCGTCGGTCGAGAACATCCCCAACTGGTGCGCACGCTCCAACGGCGGGTGCGTGACGGACAGTTGGGCACCGTCTTGCCTGGTGTCTACGCGATAACGGAGCTGTCACGCGATCCGAGGATCCTGGTCGCCGGCCTGAGTCGAGCACGCCCGGAGACGATCTTCACCGGCGCCACCGCCGCGCGGCTCAGTTACTGGCCGGAGGCCCGCGTGTCGTCAGTCACCGCGACGATCCGCCACCCACGCGCTGATCAGCCCGGATTCAGCTGGGAACGACGGGTGATACCACCCGAGTTGGTCACGATCCGCGGTGGAGTCCGGCTGACCGTGCCCTCCCTCACCGCGTTGGACATGTCCGACCTGGATCACACCGAGGCTCTCGACGTCGCCCTGCGGAAACGAGTCGTGACGCTGGAGAGTCTTCGCAGGGCGCTCGAGTTGACCGCCTATCGACGGGGCAACGCGAGCCGTTGGGCAGTGCTTCTCGATTCTCGAAGCGGCGGGTGGTCCTATCCCGAACGGATCGGACACCGCCTCCTGCGCGCGAACAAGATCTCGGGGTGGACGGCGAACTACCCCTTCCGGGTCGCCGGTCGCGACCTCTATTACATCGACATCGCGTTCGAACGATCGAGACTGGCAATCGAGATCGACGGGCGGATCCATGCGACGGACCTCGGGGTGTTCGAGTCCGATCGTTGGCGTCAGAACGATCTGGTCGCATCCGGATGGCGGGTGTTCCGGTTCACCTACCGCGATGGTCGTCACACATCCAGACGTCTTCATCGACACGATCCGCCAGGCGCTTCGTCGCTGAATGACGCTATTCGCGCAGTCGAACGGCTTGCAGGACCGTTCCCGGATCCGGTTGAGGTTCGACTGTGCGAAAAGCGTCAGACTCGTGACCGAGGCCCACCAGCCGCCACGAGCAGGTCTGGCTTCCGACCCGGGCCCGGCGGACAATCGGGCTCGAAGCGCCGCACAGGAGCGACCCGAACCAGTCAGTAGCGGTACTGGTCCGACTTGTACGGCCCGTCCACGGGAATGCCCAGATAGTCGGCCTGATTCGGTGTGAGCTCGGTGAGCTTGACACCGAGGGGCGCCAGGTGGAGTCGGGCGACGTCCTCGTCGAGGTGCTTGGGCAAGGTGTAGACCCCGGTCGGGTACTCGGCCGGTTTGGTGAAGAGCTCGATCTGGGCCAGCACCTGATTGGTGAAGGAGTTGCTCATCACGAAGCTGGGGTGACCGGTCGCGTTGCCGAGGTTCATCAACCGCCCCTCGCTGAGCACGATGATCGATCGCTGTTCGTCGGTGTCGGCGTCGAACACCCATTCGTCGACCTGGGGCTTGATGTTGATCCGGGTGGCGCCGGGATGGTTCTCCAGCCCGGCCATGTCGATCTCGTTGTCGAAGTGGCCGATGTTGGACACGATCGCCTGGTGCTTCATCCGTGCCATCTGGTCGACGGTTATCACATCGCGGTTGCCGGTCGCCGTGACGTAGATGTCGGCCACCGACAAGGCCTCCTCCAAGGTGGTGACCTGGAAGCCGTCCATCGCCGCCTGCAGAGCGCAGATCGGATCGATCTCGGTCACGATCACCCGTGCGCCCTGCCCGCGAAGCGATTCCGCGCACCCCTTGCCCACATCACCGTATCCGCAGACGACGGCGACCTTCCCGCCGATCAGCACGTCCGTCGCTCGGTTGAGCCCGTCGATCAGGGAGTGCCGGACGCCGTACTTGTTGTCGAACTTGGACTTGGTCACCGAATCGTTGACGTTGATCCCCGGGAACAGCAGCGAGCCGCGCCGATGAGCCTCGTACAGCCGGTGCACACCGGTCGTCGTCTCCTCGGTGACGCCCTTGATCTCGTTCGCGATCTTGACCCAGGAGATCCCATCGGCCAACGACTGCTTGATGGTGGCCAGCAGCACCCGCACCTCGTGCGAGTCCTCCTCGGTCGGCTCCCGCACTTCGCCGGCCTTCTCGGCATCGACGCCCATGTGCACCAACATGGTCGCGTCACCGCCGTCGTCGAGGATCATGTTGGCCAGCTCGCCGTCGGGCCAGACCGTGATCTCCCTCGTGCACTCCCAGTACTCCTCGAGGCTCTCGCCCTTCCAGGCGAAGACGGGGACACCTACCGGGGCGTCGGGAGAGCCGTCCGGTCCGACGACCACCGCGGCGGCGGCATGATCTTGGGTCGAGAAGATGTTGCAGCTCGCCCAACGCACGTCGGCGCCGAGAGCCACCAGGGTCTCGATCAGCACCGCCGTCTGTACGGTCATGTGCAGCGAGCCGGCGATCTTGGCGCCGGCCAGGGGCTTGGTCTCCGCGTACTGTTCCCGCATCGCCATCAGACCAGGCATCTCGTGCTCGGCAAGCCGAATCTCTTTACGACCGAAATCAGCCAGACCGAGGTCGGCAACGCGGAACTCCATGCCGGGCAGCCTAGTCGGCTTGCGCGGCTGATCGGCACCGCGCCGATTCTCTGTGTCCAACGCCACGATCCCGCTCGGTCGGATGTCTCCTCGACTCCGGCCAACGCGCACCGGTGGAAGAGTCCGGACCCTGGGGTTCACCGGCGTTGCTCCCGGAGGAGGATCTGGACCGTGACCGATCTCGACACGCTCGTGGTCCGGCCGGCAAATGAGGCGCGCTGGGAAGACCTGTCGGCGATCTTCGGAACTCGCGGCAGCGGCAGCCGCTGCTGGTGCCAGCGCTACAAGCTGGCTGCGGGCGAGTCGTTCGGCTCGGTTCCCGCGCAGAGCCGAGCCCACCGGCTGCGTCGGCAGACCGACTGCGACCAGCCGGGCTCGCCGGACACGAGCGGCCTGGTCGGTTATCTGGGCGACGACCCGGTCGGCTG
>JBBSQJ010000002.1:0-66573 GCA_038257965.1 Propionibacteriales bacterium | reverse complement strand
GACCGGCCCTTGACCCGGATCGGTGGCCACGACCTCGGTGAAAGGGACGGCCCGGCCGTCGTCGGGCATGTGCGGGGCCGGGTAGGTCACGGGTGTGCCGGAGACGGACAGGAAGTCCTGCTGGACCAGCACGGCGGTCTCCGACCCGTCGGCATCGGTGCGGAACACCCGCTCGGTCACCGTGGTGACCACGGCCGGTATGGCGAAGGGGGCCAGGAAGCCGCGTTCGGTCACCTCGACGTGCAGATCGCGTCCGGCGGTGGTGGCGTGCAGGTAGGCCGCGAGTTGACCGGTGCTCCAGGCGCCCGACAGCCCCAGGAACGAGCCGTGCGGGGTCAGCCAGAGCCGCTCGGCGTCGATCGCCTCCGCCGGGTCGATCGTGCTGGCCGTGACGATGCGCGACCGCTCGTCGGCATCGAGCGGTCGGGCGAACGGTGGATCGCCCGGACGGGACCAGATCGCGCGCACCGGCGCCGGTTCGTCGGGAGCCGCGGCGTCGGGGAGGAGGACGGCGCGCCACAGTTCGGTCACGTCGGACCGGGTGATCGGGGCGAGTCCGGCGCGAAATCGGCCGTTCGGTCCCGGCGAGACGACCAGAGAGTCGATGACTTCGAGCGCGGTGACGTCCGGCCCGGGTTCGTCGAGGTTCGTCGGCTTGCTGCCCGGGACGGCCCGGTCGTCGAGGAGCAGCACGCGCCCGGCGAGGTCGAGGATGGAGCCGACCTCGTACGGCGTGCCGGCTGGCAGCGAGACCACGATCCGTGACTCGCGTGCGGTGCGGAAGTCGAGTCCCTCGATCGGTGTGGGGTCGTCGGGCTGGATGGTGTCCTCCACCGTGTGCTGGGAGACGAAGACCAACCGAACTCCGGTGAACGGTTCGGTGGGGTCGTGGGCGACCAGGGTCGTGCCCTTGGGGTCGAGGTCGAGATTGAGGAACTCCAGGGTCAGGCTCAGCTGGTCGTCGGCCCGGATCAGCCGATCGATCCGGGTCGGGCTGAGCCGGCCGGCACCGTGCCCGTGTTCGCGCTGGGTGTCTTCGCGCTGGGTGTGCTCGCGTCTGGTGGAGAAGTCGAGAGTGGCCATGCCACGATGGTCGGGGCACCACGTTGTGGATTTGTTGTTTCCGTGTTGCGCTGGCTTTGAGCCTGATCGAGACGAACGCTGGGCGTCGCGTCGGCCCCCGCGGATCGGCCCGTTTGTGGGGTGATCATGGTCGGGGACGGCTACAGCTCTCGGTAACCGGTCACGTCACTGAAGGAGGATTCCGATGCCCGATCGATTCGTGCCCGGTCCGCCGGACCATGGTCCAGACGGTCCGGAGCCGCGACCCGAGGAAGGACTACCCGACTACCACAACCCCTTGTCTCGTATCGGGGGTTCGCCGCCGGCGCGCAGCGCTTTGACGTTGCGGCTCGTGCTGGCCATTTTCGGGCTGATCTTGGCGACGGCGGGCGCGATCGTCCTCGGCTTGGCCGAGGCGCCGGTCGGGTTCGTGATCCTGCTCGTCGCGATCGCTCTGGTCGCCGCGGTCAACATCGCCGTCGTGGTCCGGCGGAAACGACGCGGTGAACCCGGCTAGTTGACGGGGGACCCAAGCCAGCCCCACGGTTGGTCGACGGCACAGTGCGTCCGGGGTGGATCTGCTCGCACGTTCAGGTGATCAGATCGAACCTGCACCGAGACCCGCTGGCCTGTAGCAGCTAATCGTTGCAGGTGATCCCAAGGCCATCGATGCGTTCGGCCAGGGGCTCGTAACGCTTGATTCGATGGCTCAGCCAGCGCAGTGCGGAGACGATCTCGGTGAGGAGCGCAAGCGCGAACAACCGCCGCTGATCACATGCGCGCTGTGGTAGTGGTCCTTCGAGAGTCCTCGGCAGCATAGAAGGCGACCATGACCGCGGCACCGACTTCGACAAGACGCACGACCTCTCCCGCACCCTTCGATCTGCGGTCGGCAGCGGCCCGCCGGGAACGGTTGTCACGACGGCAGCCTCGATGGGCTAGACTCACCGAGGCCCGCGGCGCGCCGCGGTCCGCGGGGTGTGGCGCAGCTTGGTAGCGCGCTTCGTTCGGGACGAAGAGGTCGCAGGTTCAAATCCTGTCACCCCGACCAGAAAGACGCCTGGCCAGAGGCGGATTGCGCCGAATGCCAGGGGTGTAGCTCTAGGTGAGCACAGCAGCAAAGTACCGCAGTGGTTTCCTAAGCAGCCCTCAATCTGAGGGGGCGATCGAGCGAATCCGGTCCAGCGTTTGCGCGCCAGCCGTCAGTCGTTGCCGGCGAGCCGATCCTGCGAAGCGAGGACTTGCGATCGACGTCATGGCCGCGCTCGGCTGGCGGCGAGCCCTCACGCGACTCAGCGGTCGCGGTGCGCGGTACTGATCCGCTGCGCATCGACTCTGCCGACCGTCATAAAGGGGCTGCCCCTGTCGTCGATCGTCAGAACCTTCTCCTTGCCCGCGATGATGAGCGGCAGCTCGATTCTCCACCTATGACTGCCGTATTCGGCACTCGCAACAACCTGGACCCTCAGTACGTCTCCCTTTACGAGGTAGCGACTGGGCGATGCTTCAGGATCGCTTGACGGTGGTACGAAGGTGCCGACGAGAGGATCGCCAGCATCCAGGTCGACGTCATACCGCTGCATGACGACGCCGCCACCACCGAGGCCGTCGACCCAACTCAGCTCACCAGCTTCGACAGCATCCCGGTGCCTGTCGAAGCGCGGCGGATCGACAATCACTGTGCCATCGCCATCATTCTCAAGAGTGACTGTCACGGCCGTGGTGCCTACATCAACACCACCATGATCGTGAGCCCACCTCCAGCGAGCCGCGAGAGACTCGCTCGGAGCTGGAATCCCGGGATATTGACCCTGCTTGAAGTGGAAGTAGACAGCCGCGTCAAGCGGATCCACACTCATACGGGTTGGGTCGAGCTCAACATGGCGCACGATGACATGGCCGCCCTCAATCCTCGCCCCGGCACGCAGGAGCCGTCGCCGTACCGGGGAGAAGGTAACGGCCAAGACCGCAAGCACTCCCGCACCGACCACCGTCCAAATCAGCGCACTGAGGTGCTCGGTCACACCAGAACAGTAGGACTTCAATCCTCCGAGAAGCTACGTCTTTGGGCACGCTCCGGATGCAGGGCCAACGCAAGAGACGACTCTCGGATCAGCCGAGACTCTCGCCCAGCCGGCGGAGCGCGTCTCTTGTCTTCTCCGAGCTGGCCTTGGCGTAGATGTTCATCGTCACGCTCTGATCGGCGTGACGAAGGACCCGCATGATCACCCGCGGATGCACGTCCAGGTCGACGAGCAGCGTGGCACAGGTTCGGCGGGCGTCGTGGACCGTCATGCGGCGGACGCCGGCGGCCTCGCACCTTGCGGTAAACGCGCGATTGAGGGTCCGAGGGTCGATCGGTGTCCCGTAGCGGCCGGTGAACACGAGGGCAATGAATTGGCCGTCCTCGTCGGAGAACTGGCGCCACGCCTCGCCGGCCGCGGTACGAGCCGCCTCCTGCTCAGCTCGCCGCAGCGTCAGTGCAGTCGTCACGATGTCCGGGAGTGGCAGGGAGTCGTCAGAGGCTTCGGTTTTGGTCTCGCGGTACAACAGCTCTCGCCGGACGCGTTGCAGCTGGTGATCGACCATCAGCTCCCGCAGTTCGGTGTTGATCGCATCCCATCGCAGGCCGAGGACCTCGCCCTTGCGCATGCCGAGCACCAGGACCAGGACGTACGCGGTGTACAGAAGGTCGCCATCAGCCCGAGCTGATTCGAGGAAGTGCCGCGCTTCCTCACTGGTCCACGGCACGACCTTGCGGCTGCGTTGCTTCGGCGTAGTCACCAGCTCGGCGACGTTGCGCTCGATCAGCTCCTCTCGTTGTGCAGAGCCGAGCGCGGATCGAAGCACGGCTCGCACGTCTTTGACGGTTCGAGGCGAAGCTGCGCTGTGGCAGCAGCGTCCGGCTGCGCAGCAGCGTCGCTTCTCCGGCGGCCGCCGGGCGTCCTTGCCCTGAGCGCAACATTGACAGATCTTGGGCAGGCCGTTGAGCCATGCTTGCACCGTGCTGACTCGCAGCCGGTCGAGGCGGACCCGGCCGAGGCCGGGCTCGACGTAGTGGCGGACGCGGCTCTCGTAGGTCGCGTGGGTGAGCGGCGCCAGGTTCGGCGCAACGGTTTCCTCAAGCCAACGCTGGAGGTACTGGCTGACGGTTGGCACCTTCGTGAGAACTGGACCCATGGCCGCCCGCTGGGTCAGCTCGATCCACTTCGCGTGGACGACCTCCCGTGTGGCTCCGTAGACATACCTCCGCTGGCGTCGACCGGCGGGGGTGGTGATCCAGGCGTACGCGGCGAAGCCATTCCGGTAGGGGTAGATGGACCCTTCGCCATTGTGTCGGCGGCTCACTGGGACCACCAACTCGACTCGGCCTGCGAAGCGCGCATCTGGACGTACTGGTCGACCCACTCCGGGAGGATGCGGCGTGACCGGCCGTCCTTAAGTGATCGAAGGTCGCCGGCAATGATCAGCATGCGTACCTTGCTCTCTCCGTATCCGAGGAGTGCGGCGACTTGGCAAACGGTGTACCAGCGCGGCGTCATGGCGATACCCGAGGTGCTTTCGACGGTCATGATCGGACTCCTTTGTCAGTGGTGCAGGTGGGGTGGGTGTGGGTGCCGTCGTCGTAGCTGAGGGGTTGGCGGCAGCTGATGCAGGTCGCTGTTTCGGCTGGGACGGGAAGGTGCCTGGAACTGGTCTCGGGGCAGTAGCGGCGCCAGGAGTCGGCAAATTGGTCGCGTTTGAAGCCTTTGGTCTGGGTGCCGTCGTCCCACCGGTACTGGCTGGAGTGGATCCCGAAGTCGCGGAGCATCCCGGCGAGTGATTTGGGGTTGAGCCCGTTCTTGCCGAGGGTGTCCAGCGGTGCTTCGGGGTCGTCGCGGAGCCGGGCGACGAGGTTCTCGGACTTGAGCCCGTCGGCCTCACCGAATGCGGCACACCCAGGGTGCGGGCCCCGCCGAACGGTGAGCGGCCGATCAGCCGGAGCCAGTACAACGGGAGCCGGATGCCGTGGAACGCGGTCACATGCCAGGCGTGGCGGAGCCACCAACTCGCGGCGGCGACGAACGCCGGCCACGACTTCACCCATCCCGGCAGCACCGGGCGGGTAGCCGCCCGCGACCGCACCGCTGGCAGCCCATCGACCTGGGCGTCGACGGTGGACACCTCGACCCTGTCGGCCTGCTCCTCGACCAGCTGGGCACCCCGCTCTTGGTCCAGCGGCACCAGCACCGCAGACGGCACGATCTCGACCAGCTCGGGCTCGTCGCGCCGGCCGTCGCCCTCGTCGGGGGAGACCGCGGTGGAGCTGGTCACGATGCCCACCGGTCCGGAATTGCGGACGGTGCGTAACGAGCGCGTTGGGCGGCGATCCAACCCGAGACGGACCACGGGTCACCGTTGAACGCGTATAGCGCCACGTCACGATGCCACCGCGACGCTTGGGTGAACGCGGCCATGACCAACTCCAATGTCGCCTGGTCGAGACGCTGCAGGAGCTGGACCAGGTCGGGGATGCGGCGGCCACCGAGCAGCGCCTCAACCACCGGCAGCAGCGCCAGCTGGCCCGGGCAGCCGTCGAAACGCACCATCGGCTCCGGGTCGAGCCAGAACACGCCCAGCTCGTCACCCTCACGAACCCACGGCCAGCACAGATTCGCCAGGCTGCCGTCGTAGGCGGCAATGACGAGCTCGACCGCAGCATGCGTCAGGTCCGCGTGCCCGCCGGAGATGCTGGTATCCCACTCTCGGAGGCCGGCGACCGTCATCCGCTTCTCGCTCAGAACGGCTTCGCGTGCGGCGTTCATCACTTCACCGCCGACGTGACCGCAGCCACGATCGTCTTGGACGCCGACGACACCGCGGACAAGATCGGAGGACCCACCGCCGTCGTCGCCAGCGCGAGGCCGAACAAAACACCGACCAGCACACCCGAGACCTTCTGTTTGCCCCACTTCACAAGCCCAAAAGCCAGTAGGCCCAGGATGACGACCAGGGGGATAGTCACGATCACTCCTTCGTGTATTAGGGCACCATCTAGGCACCCTAGGGTATTGCCCGACGCACCGTCGGTCAAGGACTTGTGGGGCGCCAGCAGGGTGCCCAATCGGTATGCTCGGCGCGTGTCCCATGAGCCGGCAGATGCCCGACCGCTTCACATGCGAGTAACAGCTGCGCTCCGACAGCGCGTCATCGCTGGTGAGTTCCCGGTGGGATCCCGCATTCCGTCCCTGCGAGCACTCGCGGAGGAGTATCAAGTCTCCGAGGTGACCGCGCACACGGCGATTCGAACGCTGCAACACGAGGAGGTGTTGGAATCGGCCAGCGGGCGAGGGACCTTCGTCAAGGCAGTACCGAAGCCAGAAGGCACCGACGTTCTTCAAGAACTTCAGGCGCAGGTCGGCCAGATGGCGCACGAGCTGCGTGAACTCGCCGACCGTGTTGAGACTCTTGAGGGTCATGCAAGGTAGTCAAGTTCGCAGCTGCCGGGGAAGCCATGCGAATGGACTGCGACTCTACTGCGATTGAATCGCAGCAAACGCAAGGAAGTCCGAACTTGGAGCACACGATCTGGACCGGCCGGAAGGTAACCGCGCTGCGACACGCCTACCGCTCTGTATTCCCAGAGTTGTCGGACGAAGAATTCGCCTACTCGCATTTGAAGGTCTCCCCTCGGACTATTTACGACTGGGCGCAGAAGCCTGACACGCTGCTTCGACCGGCGACTCAGGGACTACTATAAGCATTCTTCGCGACGCGCCGTCAGCCGTGAAGCAGAAATACCTTGAACTCATCGGCCACGAAAGCGTGTCCAGCCGACCGCAGGTCGGCTTGTCAGATAGCCAACTCTTTTCGCCAGCACAAATGAATGCGCTAGGTGCCAGTGAGGATCTCGCCGCGATGCACGCCTTCCGGGCGGCGGACCTCCAAGTCGGTGGCGGTCACCTTTACGCAAGCGTTGTGAAGTACTTGAGGCAGAATCTCGGACCCCGCCTATTTGAAATCGGCGGATCAGTCAACACTGGTGCTATGTTCGGCGCAGCTGGCGCGCTCACGGAGATGGCGGGCTGGATGGCGCATGACGCCGGCCAGGATCAGATTGCCCGCCAGCATTTCGGGCAAGCGCTTCAATACGCGACCTTCGCCGGCGACCTCCAGATGAGAGCCCATGTACTCGGCAGCTTGACTCACCTTGCCGACCATATGGGCTTGCCCGACGAGGCCCTCAGATTTGCGCGAGAGGGTCAGGACATCGTTGCGCGGGTTTCTAATCCAGCAGTCAAGGCACGCATGCTTGCATTGGAAGCCAGGGCCATGGCGTCGGCGGATAATTCCGACGCTTGTGCCAAGTTGTTGATTGCAGCTGAGGATGCGCTGAGCGAGGTGCCCGCGGAGGAGCCGTCGGTCTGGGTGAGCCATTTCGATGAGGCGTCCCTAGCCAGCGAAACAGTGCGCTCCATGCGCCAGTTGTCACAGTTTGCGCCGGCTCGGCGTAGTGCTGAGCGCATCGTCGAACTACGCAAAGGGAGAGTACGGAGTCTGGCTTTCGGACTGCTCGGTCTCGCGCAGATCTTGCTGACGAAGCCTGAGCCCGAACCGGAAGAGGCATGTGCCGTGGCATCGCAAGTTCTAGACGCCACCGGCTCGTTGTCGTCGTAGCTCGTAGTAGCGCAGTTTCAAGCGTTGGAGCGGCAGGTTCTGCCCTATTCTTCCAATGCCGCCGTGGGTTCCTTCCACCAGTGTCTTGTCGAACAACTGAGACAACGCCTTCGATTTCAAGCATGGCTCGCCCCCGGCGCCGAGCAAAAAGGGCACAAGGAGATCCGATGAATCAGCAACCACCTCTCTACGAGCGCGATCCGGTCGCCTGGCAGCAGTACCTTGCAGAAGGCAATGCAAAGCAGCCGCGTAAACGGGTTGGATGTGACCTGTTGATAAGGGACAGCGAAGGTCGCATCCTCGTTGTTAATCCCGAATACAAGCCCGATTGGGACCTTCCAGGCGGCATGGCTGAGGCAAATGAGTCTCCTTTGGATGCCGTAGGTCGCGAGCTTCGCGAGGAGCTGGGACTCAGCCGGCCAGTCGGCCCGCTGCTTTGTGTCGATTGGGTGGCGCCACACAGCGTTTGGGATGACTCCATCATGTTCATCTTCGACGGCGGGGTCCTTCGTGACGAGGAACTCGCCGCGCTACGTCCTCGCGACCGTGAACTGTTGGGATTTCGCTTCTGTGATCCGAATGAGGCGGAGAAGTTGCTGCGACCGTACTTCTGGCTCCGCGTACAGGGAGCACTTCGAGCCCTTAAGACGGGGCGAGCAGCCTACCTGCAGAACGGCAGGGATCTGGGGGTGCCAGGTACGCCATGACGCTCCAATCATGTGGCCGGCTGACTCCGACCAACTGGCGAACGCAGCTCTACAGTGAATCAAGACCGGCTCGCTTCGCTCGCCGAGCTGCGGTCCGTGTCCTCGCTCGCTGCGCTCGCTGCGGGCCGGTCCTCGCGCCGGCAGGTGACCCGCTCGTGTATGTCAGTCGCGATGGGTCAGAATGTCCAGGGGGAATTCGAACCTTGAGTGGACCCGTAGCGTTAGTAGAGGATCGAAGATGACTTTGGATTTCGAGGACCGAACCGACTTCGAGAACGCGGCGCGCGGTTTCGTCGCCACACTCGAGCCGGTGACCTTCACCAACAGTGAGGGGCGCGTCGTCTTCGACCTGGTGCCCTACGACTTCCTGTCGGGCGACCGGGTCGAGACCATTCATCCCAGCCTGTGGCGACAGGCCCAACTGTGCGTGACCAACGGCCTTTTCGAGGTCACCACCGGGATCTACCAGGTCCGTGGCTTCGACCTGTCGAACATGACCCTCGTCGAGGGCGACACCGGCGTCATTGTGATCGATCCGCTGATCTCATCCGAGTGCGCTGCCGCCGCAATCCAGCTGTACCGCGAGCACCGCGGCGATAGGCCTGTCACCGGCGTGATCTACACCCACTCCCACGGTGACCACTTCGGTGGGGTCCTCGGCGTACTCCCCGAAGGCCGCGGCGAAGTTCCCATCATCGCCCCCGAAGGCTTCATGGAGCATGCCGTATCCGAGAACGTCTACGCCGGCACGGCCATGACCAGGCGTGCCAGCTATATGTACGGCGACGTCGTCGGCCCAGGCCCGCGAGGGCAGGTCAGCACAGGACTGGGCATCCGGACCTCGGAAGGTGCGATCGGACTACTTCCACCGACGGTGGACATCACCGCCACCGGCCAGGAGGAAACGGTCGACGGTGTACGGATCGTCTTCCAGATCACCCCCGGCACCGAAGCACCGGCCGAGATGAACTTCCTTTTCCCGGATCATCGGGCCCTGTGCATGGCCGAGAACGCCACCCACAATCTCCACAACCTGCTCACCCTGCGGGGTGCCCTGGTACGCGACCCGAGGATCTGGTCGCGGTATCTGGACGAGGCCATCGAGTTGTTCAGCGGCGACACCGACGTCGCCTTCGCCTCGCACCACTGGCCGACCTGGGGCACCGACAACGTCGTGCGCTTCCTCACCGAGCAGCGCGACCTGTACGCCTACCTGCACGATCAGACGCTGCGCATGCTGAACTCCGGCTCGACCGGAGTCGAGATTGCGGAGGACTTCCAGCTACCCCCCGCCCTCGACAGTGCGTGGCACGCTCGCGGTTACTACGGCTCAGTCAGCCACAACGTGAAGGCCATCTACCAACGCTATCTCGGCTGGTTCGATGGTCATCCGAGCTCGCTGTGGGCGCACCCGCCAGTGGCAGCCGGCCGCCGCTATGCCGAGGCCTTCGGTGGCATCGACCAGCTCGTGGCGAAGGGGCAGGACTTCGCCGCGCGAGGGGATCTCCGATTTGCCGCCGAATTACTCAAGCACGCCGTGTTCGCCGATCCGAGCCAGCCGGGGGTCAAGGAAGCGCTCGCCGACGTCTTCGAACAACTCGGCTTCGGCTCGGAGAACGCCACCTGGCGCTCCTTCTACCTCAGCGGAGCCCACGAGCTGCGCCACGGTCCCACCACACCAGCGCTCGACCCCGGCGCAGGTATGGCGGCCGCCCTGTCCGTCGAGCAGCTATTTGACACACTCGCCATCCGTGTCAACGGCCCCCGCGCCGCGGGCGAGTCCTTCGTCATCCGCTGGAACTTCACCGACACAGGTGAAGCCGTCAGGCTCACCCTTTCCAACGGGGCCCTGATCCAGACCCACAACCCGAAAACCATCACCAACCCAGACCTCACGCTCAGCCTCACCAAGCACCAGCTACTCGGCCTGCTGGCCGGCCATGGACTGGATGGCATCGACCACATCGGAGACGCCGACGTCCTCAATCGACTCCTATCGCAGCTGGACACACCTGATCGAGGGTTCCCGATCGTGACGCCCTGAGGACGCCTCACGGGCGGTTCGCAACGCCGGGAACCGTGTCCAGGCAATCCTGGAGAGGTGAAAGCAACGGACGATTCGCGTCACGGTTGAGCGAGCAGCCGCCGCAGCCCGAGCCCATCTGAAGACCGAGGCTCGCGTGACCAATTACCTCTGGTCACGCGACGAGCCACCGACCAACTCGCAGGCAGACCGACGCGGACGTAGACCCGCGACGAGAGCAGCGTTCCTCTAAGTGGAGCGGTACACCAGCCGGGCACGACGGTCTCGAAATCTACGGATCAGACGGTCTCGATCGCGCCATCGGCACGTTCGTGCGGTGTGCGTAGCCAGACGATGATGTCGCACGGTTCGTGCTCCTGCTCATCTTCCGAAGTAGTCGCGGTGCGCGTCCGCGTAGGTCTCCGCCTCGTCTTGACTGTCGGCGTTCCCGTGGGTCGTGGTTGTCGCAGTACCAAAGCCACGCCTCCACCGTGCTCGTACAGACGAACGTCACGGCACTGTCGTGCAGCCCGCTAAGCGGAAAATCACTGCTCATGCAGACCACGCTAAGCCCGTATGACGCAGGAGCGTCCGACGAATCGAACACCAGCTCGCTCCGGGCCACAGTTGGGCCACAGGTCGGAGCCTCCGCCGGTAACTCACGGTGCAAGTTCGGCGGCGAGCTGGACCTGGATAGACGGCAGTGGACTCCTGGCGGATTACTTCCAAGCTGGTCACGGCACCGAACGTGGCGACGGGTCTTGCTGGACGAAGACCAGGCAGTCGCCGTGGCTTGGGCTGTGCCAAAGCTCGCCGACCATGACCGTCGGTACGGTGCCGCGCCCGATGAAGCGATCTGCCTCGCCGCGCGTGATCATGGCCCGCAGGATGTCCCGCTTGAAACGCTCAGCTCTGCCGCGGACCGGTGGCGAAGCGCACCATTCGACGAGATACGGCAACCCGGCGGCAACGTGACCCGAAGCCTCATCCGGTTCGAGCCAGTCCACAACACGCTGCCAGGTTCTCCCCTGCTCGTCGACCAGGTCCCCGCTCTCGCTGTACGTCGCTCGCTGTAATACTGCGCCACTCCGCATCCGGCCCCACAATGAGAAACCAACTGAGTAACTATCCCACCGTGACCGAGGGCCAGTCGGTGAACGACCCTGGAGATAGCAGGTTGAGCGTCACGCCCTCCAGACGGCGTCGGCGCCACGACCGGGAAAGCGTTCTCGGTACCAGTCGCAGAGCCGGCGAGGCACAAACGGAGGCCGTCGCGCGTCCAGGTCATCCAGCCGCAACCACTCCTCGGCATAGGCGGCAGGGTCGTCGGCGAGCTGTTGGGGTCCGTCCACGCGCCGAAGCAGGTTCTTGAGCTGCTCCAGGTCGACGCGATCAGTCAGCTCGAACCGAGCAAACAGATCTGCAGTGGCCGCAACCATGACCACTTGCCCGGCTGCGGTGAACCCTTGTTCCCGGAAGGTCGCGGCATCGAGGCCCTCGAGCAGCCCGCGTGCCCAGTCCAGGTCTCGGTAGATCAGTACCCTGGAGGGCTCGCGATTCTCGAACAGAAATACGGGCTGTCCTTCACCGCTCACCGATCGATAGTCGCAGCGTTCCCAATAGGGAGCCAATCTGGGAGCCAGACTGGACAGAACCCGCTGTACGCGATTGACCCTTGTCGGACGGGTCTGGGTCCGAATCCCGCCCTTGGTGACCGATCCGGACGCCGTTGGACGCCTAGTCGAAATCTACGGATCAGACGTCGTGCCTGTCGAACTGATTGCCAACGAAAGGGTCGCGACCCGACCGGCAGAGGACGATCCCGGGACGAATCGCGAGCGCGAGGCTGGGCACGCTGAGTACCGGGCCGGGATGCCGGACGATGCGGTCATCCACGCGCTTGCTAATCAGCCTGGGTTGAGCAGTCGTACAGCAGCGAAGTACAGCAACACGGCAACCGGTGGTTGAGGGTGCGGTAGCTCACAGGGTTCGGCTCGACCGTGCCTGATAGCAGTCGTTGACAGTGCGCCAAGTTCGGGACGAAGAGGTCGCAGGTTCAAATCCTGTCACCCCGACCATCAAGACACCTGGTCAGACCCAGGTTCGCGGGGCCGCGATGGAATCCGGCGCCGATTTGAGTAACCATTTGAGTAACCAACTGAGGAACTTCGCGCCGTGACCGTTTCGGCCCGTGTCCGAGAACAGCGCGTCCATTACGGTCATCTCGGGTCCCGACGCCTCCACACAACGCGCCGTCATCAAAGGTGCCGCACTCGGGACAGCAACTCAACAGGCGGCCGCCCGTCGTCCACGATCAGCCAGCCGGTGATATCAGGGCGAGCACCGAAGAGCACGTACACGACTCCATCCCTCGGCACGCCCGGGCAAAAGCCAATCTCAACCCGGTAACCACGTGCACCGCCAAGCGTGAGAGCAGCCGACGGAGCCGATAGTTCTGTCACACCGTGGTCCCTTAGACGGCGCGCCTCATTTTGGCATTCTGCGTAGGTCGACAGGTCGCCGGTCATGACGGCTACCGAAAGCGTCGGTTCGGTAGCATGACTTACGTCAACGTCGACGGACCACAGAGCCCGCGACACTCCGGCCAGATCCAGTTCGTCCGTGATCTCTTCGTGGCGGAGAAACTCAGCCCACGCGCCGTCCGGGGTGTCGGCCACATACTGTGCCGGACCGTCTCCCTCGTGGTTCCAACGAGCTGCAGGCTGATCGCGTATCTCCCAGAGGAATGGCCAGCGACGATCGCAATTTCTGAAACAGATCATCCGATCGATGCACCCAAGAGAGCACGCCCAAGCTCGCGTACCCGAATGGCGTCTCGGCTATCCGGGCTCCAGTCGCCCACGAGTAGCTCGCCCGGCGACGAACCGCTGAGCGCAGTGCGAGGTCGTTTGAACCATCGCCGGATGCCGAAGTCGTTGTAGGAGCCGGCCAGGTCAGAGACAACCAGGGCGATGAAGTGCAGACGTGCCGCCACAACATCCGGGGTACTCCGTTGCCCAGACCTGTACCGATTCAAGGAACTCGCCGATACGTTCGTCAGGGTTGCCAGATCGTCATCTCCCAACACCTCGGCCATGGCGGGCCACTCCGCCTCAGGGAGGGGCGAGTCTTCCAACGCCTCGATGATGCCGCCCGACACACGTGCGACGTCGGCGGGCGTCGGCGGCAGTGACACAGGCTGAACGTTGCGGGCGATGCCCCGCAGCGAAAGTTCGTGAAGCGCCTCATTCAGTGTCTCTACGGGCGCACCGGCTTCGGCGGCACGTGGCACGAGCCTGACGGTCTCGGCGAATGAGACGACCTGCATCATGAGATGCATGGCCGACGCCTCCTCTTCCGAGATGAGGCGCCAGTGGATCGAAGTCACAGCGATACCCTACCCTTGGACACGATTTGGACACTCTTCGGACTTCGCGTCCAGTCCACTCAGAGTCCGCCTGTGGCCCCCTGCGCCGCATCCGGACGGTCCATTGCGGGAGGCGCCGCTCCGGCCTGGTCATCGGCTCAGGACCAGGCGCACTAGTTCCGTCTCGGACCGGAACCGTCAGCTACCGCTTCGCGCACCAGGCAAGCAGGTGGGCGTTGCTGAAACGCCGATCCTTCGTGAGCCAACGAAACGGTTCCGCGCATTTTTCGACAGTCGAGACAACGCGGGGTATGGCGTATCGGCCATAACGAGCGTAACCTCGCCGACGCTGATCCAACAGCCGGTTTGGGAAGCGAGTCCGCCGCGTACGTCTGCCGCGGATCGCCGAAATCATCGCCGCCCAGAATGCATCCTCTCCACCCCAAGGCGGATTTCCCAATGACTGCAGAAACCACAGTTCCTCCGCTTGCTGAGTTCGACCCCAGCATCTCGGGTGAGTTGCTTGATGCACTGATCGAAGCGGTCGTGCTCCCACCCGATCCCCACGCTCGCTCGGCCGTGATCTGCACCCTGGTGCAGGAGATGTGTAGCACCCTTGAATTTCTGCAGGGCAGCGAGAACGGCTCGGGCCGCGCCACCGACTACGAGCTGAGCAGCATGCATCAGCTGGCCAGAGCCGCCTACGATCACCGACTGCGGATGACATTCACCCCGAACGGGCAGGCAGGCAGGACTTCCTGAGCTCGCATATTCGGCGCGGCCTAATCGGGAGAGGCACCCGGAGCTGTCCTGTCCCGTCGCCGCCACCGGCTAGGGCTACAGCAGCTCGACGGGGCCAAGCGTGTGCGGCACCGGCCCGGTCCAGGAGGGTGTGTCGGCGGTGAGGCTGGCATCTTCGGACCGACGATCGTCCGCAAGCTCAGGTCGATAGGAGGCGCTGGCCGGCATGGCCAACTCGGCGAGACGCGCGTTGATGGCGAACACAAACGACGTTGCAGGTTGCTGCAGAGGGTTCACACTTACCGGTCAGCAGTGCCGCGATCATGGCGCCGCTCACCTCTGCACCCAGGGCATCGATCCGTTTCGAGAGGTCTTCGAGCGTTGTCCTGCTGGCAATGAACGCGTCCATCAGAAGCCCGGTATATTCGTTGCCCACGTGAGTGGCAGCTCGGGGACGCCAGAACCCCAACCGCGGATCGATCCGCACAGTCTTGGTTGGCCATGAATTACACCTATAGGGAGCCGATCGAGATGTTGCTACGCGGCACCAATTTTCACAGAACGTTTTCACAGAGCGGCGGCTTTGATGCGGCGACTCTGGCTCGTAGCCGGCTGCTGATCAGCGACGACACCCTAGCATCAACGCAGGCTGACTCTTCGCGACGTCGTATCAACCGCGGCGGTCAGGAATGGCACCGTAGCTCCCTCCTGGACGCCATGACCGCACAGGGGAGTCCAAGACCTGGCCACAGGCCCGTCTCAGATCTAGGCTGAGTCCGGGTGTTCCTGAGCTGCTTTCTTCCGGGGGCACCCGAACCGGGCCACGATGTCCCCCCGTTTTGGTCTCCGGTCCCAGGTGGCAGCGCCGGCCGCGGCCGGGCCTTTCCCCGAAGGCAACACCGGCCGCGGTTCCATCAGTCACGACATCAGCGGAACGCGGCAACCTCTGCTACGTCAGCTCGGCCGAGCCCCTTCTCACGGTTCAGGCACACATCGAGCGGCCCTTCGACAAGCTCAGGGCGCATCTGGCTGCCCTTCGACAAGTGCAGGGCACATCGGGCTGACCTTCGAATCAGGCCAACCGCTCGCCCAGTAGGTAGTCGCGACGAGCCAGCAACAGGTCCACGGACGCGGAGGCGGTGCGCGGGCCAGGCACGGCCTGGCGGACCTCGACATGGACGTCCGCGTGCTTGCGGCCAGACCGGGCCGCCACCTGCGCCACCAGCCGGTTGATGTCCTTGCGCAGCACCTCCACCTCACGCCAGGACGACGGCGGGTCGATCTCGAGGGTGTCCTCGGTCAGCAGCCCGGACGTACGCCGCCGGAGTTCGGCGTCGCGGGAGGCGAGCAGGGCTGCGGTCTGCTCGGGGGTGAGCAGCCCGGGCAGCCCCAGGTAGTCGTCGTCGGGGTCGGGAGATCCGACCTGCGCGGTGATCGCCCGACCGGCGTGCAGAACGTGGCCGAACGCAGCCTCGGCCGTCAGAGCGGTGAACTCGCCGTCGGTGGGCTCGTTGCCCCGCTCGTCGATCGCGACGAGAGCGTCGAGGTCGTCGCCGGCGGAACCATCGATCCGCACGACGTGGTCACGTTGCTGTTCGATGTCCACAGCCAAACTCACCAGGGGTCGCACCGCAGGCAGGAAGACGGTCGCCGTTTCCCGGGAGTTGCGGGCCCGCACGACCCGACCCACGGCCTGCGCGAAGAACAGTGGCGTCCGGTACGACGTCAGGAACCCCAGCACCGCGGCTCGCGGGATGTCGACACCCTCCGATACCATCCGGACGCAGACGGCCATCCGGTGCCGGCCGTGCTCGAACTCGTGGATCTTCTTGCTCGCCCGTGGGTCGTCGCTCAAGATGACGACGGGTTTCTCGCCGGTGATCCTCTTCGCGATGTCGGCGTATGCCCGGGCGGTGTCGGTGTCGGAGGCCAGGATGAGCCCCGCGGCGTCCGGCATGCCGGTCCCACGCAGATGAGTCACCCGGTCGTCGATCGCCGCTATCACGTGCGGCACCCAGGCGCCCGCAGGGTTGAGAGCGGTTCACCACGCTGCGTCCTCGATCGCCCGGGTCGAGTCCTCGCCGAGATCGGCGGCCAGCACCTCACCGGCCGAGTTCATCCAGCGGCTGGTCCCGGTGTACGCCGCGAAGACGACCGGACGTACGACCCTGTCAGCCAGGGCCTCGCGGTAGCCGTAGGTGTAGTCGGCCTCGCTGATCGCCTCCCCCGGTCCGGCGTCGCGGTAGGTCACGAACGGGATCCGCTCGTGGGGATTGGTGCGAAACGGGGTGCCGGTGAGTCCGAGCCGGCGACGGGCCGGCTCGAAGGCTTCGTAGACGGCGTCCCCCCACGACAGCGAGTCGCCGGCATGGTGGATCTCGTCGAGGATGACCAGCGTCTTCTTCAGCTCGGTCCGTCGACGGTGCAACAGCGGTTTCGCCGCCACCTGCGCGTACGTGGTGATGTAGCCGTGCGCACCGTCGCGGACCGGACCGACACCGTTGCTCAGGTTGGGATCGAGCATCAGTCCAAGCCGAACCGCCGCATCTGCCCACTGCGTGCGCAGGTGGTCGGTCGGCGCGACCACGATCACCCGATCCACCACCCGGGCGGCCCTCAGACGAGACGCCAAGGTGAGCCCGAACGTTGTCTTGCCGGCGCCCGGCGTCGCGGTGACAAGGAAATCCGCAGGGCTTCCGGACTCGTACTTCTCGATGGCTTCGGCCTGCCAGGCGCGGAGCGGCACCGCATTCGTCATCAAGGAAGCACCACGTTCTCGAGTCGTCGGCCAACCGGGAGCAGAGAGTCTGTCAATCTATCCGCCCCCACCGTCAACTCGGGGTCGCCGACGACCGCGCGTCAGGACCGGGGTCGGCGGCGAAGACCCACGACCAGCAGGATCACTCCGACCACCGCCACGACGGTGCCGATGTAGAACCAGGTGTTGTCGCCGCTCATGAAACTGCCCGGGATGATGCTCAGCCCCTGGCCGATCCACACGGCGCCGATGAGCAGCGCCAGCACGCCGATGACAACCATCGTGACCCGAGCGGAACGAGAGTTCATTGGCGTCACCTCCTTGCGCGATCCTGGCGTCACCGACCATGCCGCCCGGGTCCAGCCACGCTTCGCTGCCAGGCTAACCGCTGTGCGGACGCCGACCATCCCCGCTTGCCGAACCAACCCAGGAGCGCTACCCCCTCGACGGCTCCATCGCGTAGTCCGGTAGCTGCAGGTCGCCTGCCTTGGAGAACTGCTTCGCCAGCAGCGGCCGAACCGGCCAGTGGGTCGCCATCCGCATGGACAGTTCCTGCAGTCTGATCATGAACCGGCTCATCGGAGCGAAGCCGGCGGCCCCGCCGGGCGGCAGCTGCTGTGCGTTCGTCACGTAGGGACGGCACACCTCTTCGTAGCGGGTGAACGCTGTTCGATGGTCACCGTCCGCGGCGGCCAGTTCGCCGGCGAGGACGTACGCCTGGACCAGCGCCACGCTCGTGCCGAGCCCGGTCAGCGGGCTCGGGCTCGCCGCGGCGTCACCGATCAACACCACCCGACCCGTCGACCAGGACGGCAGGTGCATCTGCCCGATCTCGGCGAACGCGAAGTCCGTCGACGTGGCCATCGCCGACAACAACTCCGGCACCCGCCAGCGCAGCCCGTGGAAGTGGTCGGCCAGCAGCGCCTGCTGATCGTCTCGGCGATTCGGCAGTGGCGCGCCCGGATCCACCCGCAGCCCGAGGGACGCCTTGGCCTCCCCCGGCAGCCGGCCCGGCCGGATCGACGCCACTCGTCCCTTCCCGGCCGCATACATCTCGTACCACCCGTCGAGGTCGCCGGGGTCGGGTGCGGTGAACCAGGAGATCAGGCAACCGAGGGACCGCTTCCCGCCCTCACCGAAGGCCAGCCGCCGCACGATCGAACTCAGCCCGTCGGCGCCCACCACGAGGTCGAAGCGCGCCGGGGAGGCGTGGCCGAACGTGACGTCGACCCCGCGCTCGTCCTGCGCGAGACTGGTGATCGTATCGTCGAAGATGTAGGAGACGATGCCGTGGGTCGCTTCGAAGAGCAGGTGTGCCAGGTCCCCGCGGAGGATCTCGATCTCGGAGATGAAGCCCTCGCCGGCGAACGCATCCACGCCCATCCGGGCACGGGCTCGACCCCGAGCGTCGACCCAGGACATTCCTTGCTGGTGCAGCATCACCGCTTTCGCTTCGGGCATCAGCCCCATCCGTTCGATCACCCTTCGGCCGGCGCCTCGCAGATCGACGGCCTGCCCGCCGAGGCGAAGATCCGGTGCGCGTTCGACGACGGTGACGTCATGGCCTGAGCCGGCGAGGAAGGATGCGAGTGCGGGACCGGCGATGCCGGCGCCGCTGATGAGAATAGAAGACATGCAAGAGACGGTACGACGTACGCCACCGATTGTGGTGTGGTGTACTAGTCGAGTACTAGTACGGTAGGGGTTAGTGATGATGGCCGGATCAGCATCGGAACAGATCGTTGCCGAGTTGCGCGGGCGGATCGAGTCCGGCGCACTTGCTCCCGGGGATCTGCTGCCGAGCGCACGCCAGATCACCCGTGAGTGGCATGTCGCGATCGCCACCGCGACGCGGGTGCATGCTGCGCTGCGCGATGCCGGTCTCGCCGAGACCATGCCCGGCATCGGGGTGGTCGTCCGCCGCCCGAGACCGATCGTGCGGCCCGGAGGACACACGTCACTGCGCGCGGACCTGATCGTGGCGACCGCCATCATCATCACCGACACCGAGGGCGTGGACGGGCTGTCGATGCGCCGACTCGCGGTCGAACTCGACACCGCGCCGATGTCGCTCTACAGCCACGTGGCGGACAAGGAGGACCTGCTGGTGAAGATGCTCGACGCCGCCCTCGGCGAGTGGCAGCCGCCCAAGCCCGACGACGCGGACTGGCGCGAGTGCCTCGAGGCGGCTGCCCGTGGCATGTGGCAGCTGTGTCGGCGCCACCCCTGGCTCGCGTCGAACCTGTCGCTGGTCCGACCAGCTCTCATCCCGAACGGATTCGCCTGGACGGAGTGGGTGCTCGACGCGCTGGCCGACCGAGGTGTCGATCTCACCACGCGGTTCGGCATCTACCTGACGTTGTTCAATTTCGTCCGTGGCACGGCGATCAGCCTCGAGGCCGAGGCGGCGGCCATTGCCCTCACCGGAATGGATACCGACAAGTGGATGGACACACAATTGCCCGCCCTGCGTGCGTTGGCCGACGAAAGCGCTCATCCACGGCTCACCGAGCTGGTGGGCAATCCATACGACTTCAGCCTCGACCGCCTCTTCGACACGGGGCTTCGCTACCTGCTGGACGGCCTGGCCGCCGAGATCGACTCCAACGCCGCCGCAGGCACCTGAACCGGCGCCTCTACAACGTTGCAATCGATTCGTGATTGGGCTTAGTGTTTCGGGGTAGAACGTTCACATAGCTTCGAACAGCGGCCGAAGACGCACAGCTGCGTCGTCCCTGGAGGTTGCACATGACGGTCGATTCCCATTCCGGTCCGCGGTAGATATCGCGACGCTCGCTGCTGCGAGGGGCCCTCGGCACGGCCGCTGGGCTGTCCCTGGCCGGCGGACTCTCCGGCTGCGGCAGCGCGATCTCCGCAGGCTTGTTCGGCTCCGAGCTCGCGCCGGGCACGCTGACCTACTGGAACCTGTTCGGCGGGGGTGATGGCGCTCGGATGCAGACCATGGAGGCCGGCTACGCCGACGCCCACGGCGGTCCGAGCTCGCTCCAGGCGGCGACGTTCACCTGGGGCAACCCGTACTACACCAAGGTCACGCTGGCCACCATCGGCGGTGCTCCACCCGACGTCGCCGTCTCCCACCTGACGCGGGCGACGAATCTCGCTCGCGCCGGACTGATCACCGAGATCACCGACGACACGCTGGGCCTGGTGGGATTGTCGGCGGACGACTTCAACGCCACCGCTTGGAAGAACCAGAAGATCGACGGCAAATCCTTCGCCGTCCCGCTGGATACGCACCCGTTCGTCCTCTACTACAACACCGACGTCTGCGAAAGGGCCGGGTTGTTGAATTCCGACGGGAGCCTCACCGAGATCAAGGGCACGCAGGGCTGGGAAGATGCTCTGAAGGCGGCCAAGGAGGTGACCGGGGCATGCGGCGCCTCGGTGGCCACCGTGGGGGATACGTCCACCAGCTGGCGCTGGCTCCAGACCCTGTACTCACAACGTGACGGGAACACACCATGGCTGGCTGGCGGCGGTGAGAAGCTGACCTACAACAAGGAACTGACCCTCGACACCCTGCACTGGATCCAGAAGCTCACGGCCACCGGACTGATGCCGAAAACCACCGACTACGCCGGCTCGCAGACGCTGATGTTCACCGGCCAGTCCGGGTTCTACCTGCAGGGCGAGTGGGAGATCACCACCGCCGAGAGCATCGAGGGACTGAAGTTCGGCATGGTCCCGATCCCCACCATCTACGACAAGCAGGCCGAGCAGGCGGACTCCCACACGTTCGTGCTACCGGTCATGGATCGCAGCGAGGAGCAGACCAAGCGGGCTATGACCTTCGTCAAGTCCATGCTGGACCAGAGCCTGACCTGGGCCAAGGGCGGCCATATTCCCGCCTACCTGCCGACGTTCAACAGCCCGGAGTACAAGGCGCTCAAACCGCAGTCCAACTACGCGGCGGCCGCCGACACCGCGGTCTACGACGCCGAAGCCTGGTACTCCGGCTCCGGTTCGACGTTCGAGGTCGTCGTCGGCGCCCAGATCGGCCTGGTCCAACAGGGTCTGGCCTCTCCGGAGGACGCGCTGGCAACCGTGAGGGACCAGTTGACGACCTACGCCGATACGCCGAGCCCGCTGACATGACCCGCGCGACGACGTCCGGCCTATCCGGCTGTCGACCCTCGTCCGCCCGTCGACCCTTGTCCGCCCGTCGACCCTTGTCCGCCCGTCGACCCTTGTCCGCCCGCCGAAAGGAGCAGCGCTGATGTCCGCGCAGACGCTGGCCCCGCGTGCCACCTCGTCCACCACTTCGCCGCACTCGCCCGGCCCCCACAAGGAGTCCCGCACGGCCTGGCTGTTCATCGCACCCTTCGGCATCTTCTTCGTCTTGTTCTTGATCTGGCCGGTCATCTACATGCTCATCACGAGCCTGTTCGACACCACCTTGGTCCGAGCCGGTTTCGGTGATTTCGTCGGTTTGGCCAACTACGCCGAGATGCTGAGCCGGGAGGATTTCTGGTCATCGTTGTGGCACACGATCCAGTTCACCCTGTACACCGTGCCGCCACTGGTGATCTTGGCCTTCGTCTTCGCCGTGCTGGCCAACCGGGTGATGCACGGGCAGTGGTTCTTCCGGCTTGCCTTCTTCGTCCCGTTCATCCTGCCGTCGGCCGCCATTGCCTTGATCTGGAACTTCATCTACACCCCCGCCACGGGACTGTGGAACTCGTTCCAGACCCTGCTGGGCGTCGAGGCTCCCAGCCCCGTGCTGGGCACGCCGAGCCTGGCCATGATCGGGATCGCGGTCACCACGATCTGGTGGACGATCGGCTTCAACTTCGTGCTCTACCTTGCCGGTCTGCAAGACATTCCCCGCGAGTTGTACGAAGCGGCCGCAGTCGACGGTGCCAGCCAGTGGCAGCAGATCCGCTGGATCACGATCCCGATGCTGAGTCGGACCACGACACTGGTCGTGCTGCTGCAGATCATCGCCAGCCTCAAGATCTTCGACCAAGTTTACCTGATGACCGGCGGTGGTCCCGGCACGTCGACCCAGGTGCTGCTGGAACTGGTGACCAACACCGCCTTCACCGACTACCGGGTGGGGTGCCGCCTCGGCGGCATCGGTCCTGCTGTTCGTCGTGATCTTGATCGTCACCCTGATCCGCCAACTCGTCGAACGAGCCCAGGAACGGAGGGCCGCCTGAGATGACCAGCCAGGCCGAGAACACCCGTACTTCCGACCGTGCCCGCCGCGGCTCCAACGGGGTGTCGGCGGCCGCGCCGGCCGCGGTCGACCTCAACGCGGAGGGCCGGTCGTCGGGTCGCGCCTTCACCATCGTCTCGTGGGCGATCTTGATCATCTTCGCCGCGCTCTGGCTCATCCCGAGCCTGTGGGCGGTCAAGACGTCGTTCACCCCCAACGAGGTCTCCGCGCTCGGCGCCGGACCGATCCTGACCGACTGGCAGCTGACCTTCGCCTCCTACGCCACGATCTTGGCCGGCGGTGACATCTGGAACTGGTACTTGGCCAGCGCCATCACCTCCGTCGTCACCGTGGTGCTGACCGTGATCTTCGCCTCGATGGCCGCCTACGCCCTTTCCCGCTTGCGGTTCCGCGGGCGAGGACTGGTCTTCGCGTTGATCGTGGGCGGGATCATGATCCCGCCGCAGGTGCTGATCGTTCCCGTGTTCCAAGAACTCGACGCGGTCAACCTGCTGAACACGTACTGGGCCGTCATCCTGCCTCAGGTGCCTGCGGTGATCGCGCTGTTCGTGTTCAAACAGTTCTTCGACGGCCTGCCTCGCGACTTCGAGGAGGCGGCCCGGATCGACGGAGCGAGCTTCTGGACCACCTATCGAACGATCGTGCTGCCGCTGTCCCGCCCGGTGGTGGCGGCGATGGCGATCGTCACGTTCGTCGGGGTGTGGAACAACCTGATCCTGCCGCTGTTCGTGCTGTCCAACCCGGATCTGATGACGATCCCGGTCGGACTGGCCACGGTCCAGGGCTCCTTCGGTCAGCGACTGTCCGACATCCAGGCGTCGTCGATCCTCGGTGCCCTCCGGCTGGTGATCTTGTTCGTGCTCTTCCAGCGCCAGATCGTCGAGGGCTTCGCCGGCAGCGGGCTGAAGGGCTGACCGCCTGCCCTCAGATCATCACCGGGAAGGTCGCCGCGATCACGGCACCCGTCACGAACAAGACGAGGGCGAGGCCCAAGATCACCCACTGTCGCCGATCCCCTGACAGCCGCCCGGACAGCGCGGCGAAGAACAACACCAGGGCAGCGAGGACCGTCAGGATCGTGTAGTTGTCGCCACGCTGGTTGGAGACGAGAGCGGCGGCGAAGAGTCCGTCGGCCCGCCGATCGGCAGCCTCGGCTTCCTTGGTGCCGGGCGGTACGTACTCGGGCATGGAGAACGGCGCCCGAGTCGGACGGTCGGCCGCGTTCCAGGCATCGAACGCGACTTTGAAGTGGTCGGTGAACCGGCTCTCGACGTAACCACTGAGTTTCGGCTTGTCCTCGGCGACGGCCTGGACGTACACCGACCAGATCGTGAGATCCTCCTGCCGGGCGTTGTTCGCGACGCCTTGCTCGCGGGCTGCCTCGATCCGTGCGGTCGAGGCTCGGCTGAAGGAGATCGACATGTCGCCACCCCACTTCGACGACTCGAAGCCACACCACGCCGTCAGCACCGCGGTCATCGAGAGCAGCACCAGCGCGATCAGGTCCCGCACTCGCTCCGACCTCGACTTCTGGTTGCCGTCGTCTTCGCGGTGCGCCCTCGAAGCGTGGGCCGACTCCCGCTCCGGTGTCTCCGCTGCCGTCGTTGGAGGATGCTGGTCGGGATCGGTCACCGGATCGTCTCCTTCGTGTCATCCGCGACGGCGGAGGACCCGCCCGTTCGATCGTGTTGACAGATCCCAGGACAGCAGTAGATCGGGCCAGTGATCTCACCCTGCTGGGGTGATTCGTCGGGCCATTCTGCGAACTCACTGCTGAACAACCCGAACCCGAACCGGGCGTCCGGGGTCATCAGATCCGGGTTTGACAGCACGAACAGCGGCAGGATCAGGTTGATCCTCAGCCATCTGCCACGACTGACGTGGACGTGGCACACTGACAGCGTGGATGCCACACTCGTGCTCGGGCAGCAAGGCCGCGTCGTGATTCCGGCCGAGGTGCGGGCGGCGCTGGCGTTGTTGCCCGGTGATCGCCTGCACCTCCACGTGGCCGGGTCGCGGCTCGTGCTGGAGCGTCGTCAAGACGCGGTCGTCGACCTGCGTGCGCTGGCCGATGACTTGCCGAGATCGCGATCGTTGGTCGAAGAGTTGTTGGCCGAGCGTCGGCTCGCCGCCGCCTCGGAATGACGATTCTCGAGCTTCCGCGGTTCTTGCGCTGATCCACGATGAGCCCGGAGGCGATGTCGTCGCGGCCGAGCTCGCGGGTGCAGTTCTCGGTGCGCCGAGTCTTGCCGAAGTCGTGGCAAAGGCTTGTCGACGCCGACCTCGATGTCACCGGTCTGCGCGAGCTACTGAGCGCGCCCGGCGTCAGCGTCGAACCGCTGAGCGCGGATGATGCCGAACTGGCGGGCGCGATGCGCGCGCTCGACGGGGGTCGGACCCTGTCATTGGGTGATCGCTGTTGCCTCGCACTCACGGTGCGAAGCACGCCTCCCGAGGTGCTCACCGCTGATCACGCCTGGATCGAGCTGGACCTCCCCATGCACGTGCGCCTGATCCGGTAGCGCTTCAGCGGTTCACTGCGCCTGGCCTGTCGAAGGGCGCCTGAGCCTGTCGAAGCTTGATGCGCGGGGCGATTTGTGTCAGTGGCCCGATCTAGCCTGAACGCATGTTCGATCCGTCCCTCTTCCAGCTCGACGCCGCTGCAGTGTCGCGGCTCGTGGCCGAGCAGCATCGAACGCTGGTGATGGCGGAGTGCGCGGTGCTGGAGCTGGCCTGCCACTGGGCCGACCTGCACGACGGCGACCCGCTCGGACGGCCCGTCGATCCTTCCCGGCATCGCACAGCCGGGGAGGGTGTCCGACTGCCCGGCGGCGACGGCACACCGACAGTGCAAGAGTTCGCCGCGGCCGAATTCGGTGCGCAGATCCAGACCACGACCAACGCGGCGTGGGAGCTGATCGGTGACGCCCTCGACCTGCGGCATCGATTGCCCCGGCTGTGGACCGCGGTCCGTGCGGGACACGTGCGGGCGTGGAAGGCCCGCAGGGTCGCCCACGAAACCCGTCGACTGAGCCTCGACGCGGCGCGGCAGGTCGATGCGGTGATCGACGGGGTGATCGGGTCGGTGTCGTGGACACGGTTCGAGAACGTTCTCGTCGCAAAGATCGCCGAAGCCGATCCCGCCGGTGAGGAGGCCCGCGCGGCCGCATACGAAGCGGAGCGATTCGTTCGCTCCGGTCGGGCGACCGAGAACGGTCTCAAGTTGTTGGTCGCCCGGGCCGCCGCAGGCGACGTGGTCTGGTTCCTCGCAATGGTCGACCGGATCGCGGAGATCCTCGCCGCCGACGGCGATAGCGACCTCGTCGACGTCCGCCGGTCGAAGGCGATCGGGATCCTGGCCCGACCCGACCTGGCACTCGATCTGCTGCGCCGCCACGTCCGACCCGACGCCGCGCCCTCCGCTGTGCCGGATCCGGAGGAGGACGGTCACGTCTCGGTGGGACTGGGAGGCGACAGCGCGCCGGATCGGGTCGTTGCGCGTCCGCGGGTCGACCTCGTGGTGCACCTGTCGGCAGAAACGCTCGGCCTGGGTGGCGGCCCTGCCCGAATGGACGGCGTCGGCCCGATGCTTCTCGGTCAGGTCCGCCGCTGGCTGACCGACAGCGACTGCGCGATCAAACTGCGGCCGGTGATCGACCTCAGCGCCGAACTCACTCCGGTCGACGCCTACGAAATCCCCAAGGCGATGCGCCGGCTGATCGGACTACGGCTTCCGGCCAGCGTGTTCCCCCACAGCGCATTCCGAACCCAGACGATGAAGATGCCGGATCCGGGGACGCGGACTGATCTTGACCACACCATCGCGTACACACCCATGGACCGCGGAGGACCACCGGGCCAGACCAGGATCGACAACCTCGGACCGCTCAGTCGCACGGAGCACCGACTCAAGACTCACAGTCGCTGGCAGGTCAGACAGCCCGAACCCGGCACCTTCGTATGGCGATCACCCACCGGGCAACACTGGATCACCACCCCACACGCCGGCACATACCCACTCGGCTCCGGAACGCTCAGCACGACGATCTGGCACGCCCTGGCGTCCGAATACCACGACCTCGCCGCCTGAACCGCGGATCGTGCCACTGAATCAGAAGCTACCGATGCCCTTGCCGATGACACTCACCCCGATCACCAGTAGCAGCACCGCCATCACCGTGGCATTGTTGTGCACCAACCAGACCCGAAGCGTCTCCAGCGGCGCGGCCATGGCCTTGCTCGCCACCAGGTAGCCGATCACCGGCACGGCCACCGATGAAGCGGCGATCACCGTGAACACGACGACAACCACGACGATGGACCCGACAGCAAGCCCTGCCGACCCGATGATCGTCCCCGCACCTGCGCCCATCAGCAGATTCTTCGGATTGACCCCCGACAGCAAGAAGCCGAGTCCGAAGCCCTTGGGTGCGGTCATCTCATCGATCGCGGCCATCCACTTCGGCAGGGCAGGCTCTTCGTCGCCGTGCGGCCGGCCCTGCCACTGCTTGACCGCCAGGAACAGCATCAGCGCTCCCAGCACCAGCTTGATCACGCCTGCGATGGGTTGCGGCTGGTCGGGATCGGCGGGCTCTATCACCGACGCCAGCAAGACGAAGACCACCAGAACGACCACGATGCCGAGGACCCAACCGAGCAGGAAGCCGACGCTGGTGCCTTTCGCCTTCGGGGAGAGCAGCATCAAGATCGCCGCGATGATGGGGACGGGACTGATCGCGACGCCCAGTGCCAGTGGCAGGACGTCTCCGATCACCCCGCCCATTGCTCACGCCTCCCGGTCGGCGTGCGCGTGGTGCTTCTCCGCCGTGTCGGCTTTGGCCAACGCCTTCTCGACCTCACCCATCCACCGCTCCTCGACCACCGCGACGATGCCCGAGGAATTCGGCGGCAGCGTTGCTTCCAGGTCGGCCTTGATCTGGTGCTTGGTGACCTGATCGACGACGACACCGGCCCCGGCACCCATGCCCGCCCCGACCGCTGCGCTGGCGAGCAGGGCGGGCGGGAAGATCAGCCCGACCAGTGCACCGCCGACCGCTCCGATCCCGGCACCCAGCCTGGCGTCGTGGGCCGTGTCCTTGACATGAATCCTGCCGTCGGGGTCACGACGGACCAGCACGAGTCCGTCGATGGAGATCACCTTGTCCGCAGCAAGCCGCTTGATGGCGTCCCAGTCGTCCTGGGCCGCGGTCGCATCGGTGTAGGCAGCGATATAGACGTCGATTGGCAGATCGTCGTGCGCCATGTCAGGCATCCTTTCGGAGCAGGGCGTCGGGCCGAGTCGCCCACGTCCAATCAACCGTCGCGGAGACGGTTCGGCCATCCCACACAGCGGGTGAACCCCCGCCTCCGGACGGGTACACCGGATGTCGACGTCAGACACTGTATTCGGTCGGCTCGACCGAGATGGCAAACATGGCGCTGGTCGAGTCACCGTTCCGGCAGCGCTACGACGAGGTGCGCGGCCGCTGATGCAGGTCAGCGCTGCGGGACGGCGCAGGCGCCGACCATGGTCCTCGACACGGCCCGATCGATCAGGTCCACGACCTGCTCCAGGCGACGCCCCGGCTCGTCGTTCCAGGCGGTGAGGACCTGCAGATGCATCCGCCGCTGGTCATGGGCAAAGATCCGGCCCGGTGGGAACGAGTGGTGACCCAACTGTTCGTGCACGGCCTCGTGCAGCTCGTCGACGCAGCCCCACGCGTCGGCGACCGACGGGGCGGTGTCGGGATCCTCCACCAGCCGCAGCATCGCTCCGATCAGGCACGCGCCCGTGATCGACGATCCTGGCTCGAGCAGACCGAAGGCCTCGGCGGTGCTCACCGGCCGGACGGCGTCCCCGGTCGCGCCCACGCTGAACCAGGCCCCACCGGTCCAGCCGTCGCGGATCAGCGCAGCGCGGGTCTGTTCGAGCAGATCCCGGATCCGGTCGAGCCGGCGTAGCCAGTCCTGGTGCGGGGTCAACGCCGGTGACGGTGCATGGTCGGGAACCCGAGGTGGCCACAAGGACGTGCGGGCCCGATCGAGCAGGATCCGCCAGCCCGGACCGGACTGTCGCTGTGATGTCGATTCGCTCATCGATCACTCCCTTGGCACACTCCTTCCGACAGGATGCGTCTCGCCGCCGCCCGAAGCAAGAGCCCCGTCTCGCCGTCCTTCCCCATCTTCGGTAGCGTCTCGCCATGGGAAAGAAGTCCGGCGACCGCAAGCGTGGCAAGATCGCCAACAAGGTTTACGAGGCCGAGCTGTTCCGCTTGCAGGCCGAACTGGTCAAGGTGCAGGAGTGGACCCGCCAGACCGGGGCACGGATCGTGGTCGTGTTCGAAGGTCGCGACGCGGCCGGCAAGGGCGGCACCATCAAACGGATCACCGAGTATCTGAGTCCCCGGGTGGCGCGGACGGCCGCCCTCCCCGTGCCGACCGAGCGCGAGAAGACCGAGTGGTACTTCCAGCGCTACATCGCCCACCTGCCGGCCGCCGGAGAGCTCGTCGTCTTCGACCGGTCCTGGTACAACCGGGCCGGGGTGGAGAAGGTCATGGGCTACTGCACGCCACAGGAATACACCCGGTTCCTGCGCCAGACACCGATCTTCGAGCAGATGCTCACCGACGACGGGATCCTGTTGCGCAAGTACTGGTTCTCGGTGTCGAACAACGAGCAGCTCAAGCGTTTTCGCTCCCGACTCGACGACCCGGTACGTCGGTGGAAACTGAGTCCGACCGATCTCGAGTCCATCCACCGCTGGGAGGACTACTCCCGGGCCAAGGACGAGATGATGGTGCACACCGACCTACCCGCCAGCCCGTGGTACGTCGTCGAGTCCGACATCAAGAAGCACGCCCGGTTGAACATGATCGCGCACCTGCTGTCCACAATCCCCTACACCGACGTCTCCATGACCGAGGTGAAGCTACCCAAGCGACTCGAGTCGACGACGAACTATCAGCGGCCGCCCCGGGAGCTGACAACCTACGTCCCGGACCACGTCGCCCGACTCGTGGGTGACGTCGAAAGCAACTGAGGTCGAACGCGGGACGTTCGACCCTGGGGTCCGCCCGAGGGTTGCCCCGATCCTGGTACGGGAGGCACTACTGCCCGGGCCAGCGGGCTTTGCAACACTTCCCCTAGCCGATCCCCGGATTCGAAGGACCGTCATGACGTTGACCACGCCGACCAGCGAGCTCACGATCACCGAAGAAGAGGTGCAGTCGATCGACGCGTGGTGGCGCGCCTGCAACTACCTCACGATCGGTCAGATCTACCTGCAGGACAATCCGCTGCTGCGCCGACCGCTGACCTCCGACGACATCAAACCGCGACTGCTGGGCCATTGGGGCACCAGTCCGGGGCTCTCGTTCATCTATGCCCACATGTCTCGGCTGATCCAGCACACCGGCCGGGAGACGATCTACCTCACCGGGCCCGGTCACGGTGGCCCGGCGCTGGTCGCCGCCGGCTACCTGGAGGGCACCTACACCGAGATCTACCCCTACGTCACTCAGGACGAGGCGGGCATCAAGCACCTGTTCCGGCAGTTCTCCTCCCCGGGCGGCATTCCCAGCCACGTGTCGGTGACCACTCCGGGATCGATCCACGAGGGCGGGGACCTGGGCTACGTCTTGGTTCACGCCTTCGGCTCGGTGATGGACAACCCCGATCTGCTGTCCATCGCCGTGGTCGGCGACGGCGAGGCCGAAACCGGCCCGCTGGAAGGGTCCTGGAAGGGCATCTCCTTCATCAACCCCGTCCGCGACGGGGCCGTGCTGCCGATCCTGCACCTGAACGGCTACAAGATCGCGGGTCCGACGGTGCTCGGTCGCAAGTCCGAGGAGGAGGTGCGCTCACTGCTCGAAGGGCACGGCTACGAGGTGCTCGAGGTGAGCGGCGACGATCTACCGGGCATGCATCATCGGTTCGCCGAGACGCTGCTCACCGCCTACACCAGGATCGAAGAGATCCAGCGCGCCGCCCGTGAAAGCGGTGAGGTCGCCGAGCGGCCACACTGGCCGATGATCGTGCTCCGCACGCCGAAGGGCTGGACCGGACCCAAGGAGATCGACGGCATCGAGGTCACCGGCAGCTGGCGCTCGCACCAGGTTCCGCTGTCCGGGGTGAAAGACAACCCCGAGCATCTCGCCCTGCTGGGCACCTGGCTCGAGTCGTACCGGCCCGAGGAGCTGTTCGACTCGTCCGGCGCCCCGGTCGAGCTGGTGGCCAAGGCCAACCCCAGCGGGGACGCCCGACTGAGTGCCTCCCCGCACGCGAACGGCGGCCTGCTCACCGACGAACTGGACATCCCGGACTTCCGCGAGTATGCGGTCGAGCTGACCAACCCCGGCACGGCGGTGGAGTCCGTGCGTCGGCTGGGCGAGCTGACCGCCGAGCTCTACCGGCGCAATCCCCACAACTTCCGGCTGTTCTGCCCTGACGAGACCAACAGCAACCGCCTCGGTGCGGTGTTCGACGTCTCGGACCGGGCCTTCATGGAGAAGGTGCTGCCGACCGACACCAAGCTCTCCCACGACGGTCGGGTGATGGAGGTGCTCAGCGAGCACAACTGCCACGGCTGGCTGGAGGGCTACACCCTGACCGGACGGCATGGCATGTTCGCGACGTACGAGTCCTTCGCGATGGTCAGTGCTTCACAGACCATCCAGCACAGCAAGTGGCTGGAGGAGGCCGACCATCTGCCGTGGCGGGCCAAGGTGCCCAGCCTGAACATCTTGCTCACGTCCACCTGCTGGCGCAACGACCACAACGGCTTCTCCCACCAAGGCCCCGGCCTGATCCAGACCGTGATCACCCAGCGCGCCGAGGTGACCCGGGTCTACCTTCCACCAGACGCCAACACCTTGCTGTCGGTGGCCAACCACTGCTTGCGCTCGCGCTCCTACGTCAACCTGATCGTGATCGACAAGCAGCCACAACAGCAGTGGTTGACCATGGACGAGGCCATCAAGCACTGCGCGGACGGGGCCGGGGTCTGGGACTGGGCCGGCAACGAAGACGTCGGGGCCGATCCGGACGTCGTGTTGGCCTGCGCCGGTGACGTCGTGACCATGGAGACGATCGCCGCCGCAGAGATCTTGAAGAACGAGCTGCCCGGGCTCAAGATCCGCGTGGTCAACGTCGTGGACTTGATGACACTGCCCCGTCCGCAGGATCACCCGCACGGCATCCAGGACACGTTCTTCCGCGAGCTGTTCACCGATCACGTCGATGTGGTCTTCTCCTTCCACGGTTTCCCGGGCGCGATCCACCAACTGGTGCACGGGCGACCGGACGCCGACCGGTTCCACGTCCGAGGCTTCATCGAAGAGGGCACGACGACCACACCGTTCGATATGGTCGTGAGGAACAAGGCATCGCGGTACCACCTCGTGATGGACGCGATCAACAACGCCAAACGAACCCCGCCCGGGGCGTCGGAACTCAAGGCATGGTGCCAGGCGCAGTTGGCCCGTCACGAGACGTACGTGGTGGAGCACCTGGAGGACCTGCCCGAGGTTCGCGCCTGGACCTGGCAACGCAGTTGACCTGCCTTGAGCAGATCGCGGGCAGGGAACGCGAGACGAGGAGAGGCAAAGGACGATGACAGAGCAGACGACGTTCGGACGACTGTCTGACGAGGAGTGCCGGCGACGGTTGGAGGCCGGAACGATCGGGCGGGTGGCCTGGAACACGGTCGACGGCCCACAGGTGCTCCCGGTCACCTATACCGTGCACAACAACGCGATCGTGTTCCGCACGGCTGCATATGGCCCGATGGCGGATCTCCGGCACGTGCGGCGGGTGGCGTTCGAGATCGACGAGCTCGACACCGAGACCCGCACCGGCTGGAGCGTGATGGTCAGCGGTCAGTCGCGAGCGGCGGCCAAGGCTGACGAACTCGTCGAACTCTGGAGCAAGGCCGATCCGGTGCCGTGGGCACCCGGGACACGCAACCTGTTCATCGAGATCAGCCTCGACCAGCTCAGCGGTCGATCGATCGGCGCGTGAGCATCGCGAACGAAGAAGGTACGGCCGGGCCACGAAAGGTTCGGCTGTTCCTGCTCGACGACCACGAGATCGTCCGCCGCGGGCTGCGCGATCTGTTCGCGGCCGAGGACGCCCTCGAGGTCGTCGGAGACGTCGGGTCTGCGCAGGAGGCGGTCCGGATCACTCCTGCGCTGCGGCCCGATGTCGTGATCCTCGACGCGCGCCTGCCCGATGGCAGCGGCATCGACGTCTGCCGGAGCATCCGTTCGAAGAACCCGGAGATCAAGGCGATCATTCTCACCTCCTACGACGACGACGAGGCGTTGTTCGCGGCGATCATGGCCGGAGCCTCGGGCTACGTGTTGAAGCAGGTCCGCACCTCGGACCTGGTCGATACCGTCCGTCGCGTGGCCGCCGGCCAGTCCATGCTCGATCCGGCCGTGACGGCCCGGGTGCTGGAGCGGCTGAGGTCGCCCGAGCCCGAGGCGGACGAACTGGCCGCGTTGACCGAGCGGGAGCGCGAGATCCTCGCGTTGATCGCTGAAGGCCTCACCAATCGCCAGATCGGTCAGCGGCTGTATCTCGCCGAGAAGACCGTGAAGAACTACGTATCCTCGCTGCTGGCCAAGCTCGGCCTCGAGCGGCGCACTCAGGCCGCCGTGCTGGCCGCCAAGTTGCTGCGCTGACGGCGCGGCACTCCGGCCCTGAGCAGGGACCTTGGTCCCATGCGTTCGATGCCATTTCACCCTGATGGTGTCGGCCGACTTGGAGAAGGATCGATGGTGTCGGCAGACCGCCGGCTACCGCCCCGCGTTAGTCGCGATCGGCGAGAGGCACAAAGGGGATCTCAAAATGCCAGTCGTGGATCATTCGTCAGCAACCGTCACCAGCACCACGACCACGGCGGCCGAGTCGCGGGTGATCACGCCGTTCGCAGCCAAGATGCTCGCCGTCTTGCGGATCGCGTTCGGTTTCGTCTTCTTGTGGGCATTCTTCGACAAGGTGTTCGGTCTCGGCTTCGCCACCAAACCCGAAGCGGCCTGGATCAACGGCGGAAGCCCGACCTACGGGTTCTTGGCGAAGGGCTCGTCCGGTCCGTTCGCCGGCTTCTACCAGGGCATCGCCGGCCACCCCGTCATCAACGTGTTGTTCATGATCGGTCTGCTGGCCATCGGCGCCGCGCTCATCCTCGGCATCGGACTGCGGATCGCGGCCGTCGCGGGCGCGCTGATGTACGTGATGATGTGGAGCGTCGCGTTGTTGCCGACCACCAATCCGATCATCGACGACCACCTCCTCGGTGCGATCAGCCTGGTCGTGCTCGCAGCCACCGGTGCCGGCTTGACCTGGGGTCTGTCCAAGCAGTGGCGTTCCATTCCGTTCGTCGCTCAGCAGCGCTGGCTGTGGTGAAAGAGGGCGGGGGCATGACCACCCAGGCCACGATGGGCGACAGGACCGTCAAGGGGTCGAGTCTGGTCACACCGGGCAGCATCGTCGTCGGCGTCGACGGCAGCAACGATGGTCTGCGGGCGGTGGACTACGCCGCGGCCGAGGCCCAGGTCCGAACGACGCCGCTGCACATCGTGACCGCGGTGCCACCCCCCACCGCGACCGCCTTCGGTCTGGCGCTTCCCCTCCTCACCACCGACACCGCCGTCGCGGCCGCCGAGCAAGCGGCCGCTGCGGCGGCTCGTCGCGCTCTGGCCACCGGGCTGATGCCGCGCCTGGTCACCTCTGCGGTGATCATCGGCTATCCGGGCGACGTGCTCGCGGACATGTCCAAGGGTGCGACAGCTGTCGTGATCGGCCGACGCGGACTCAGTGGCCTGGAGCGGGTGTTCGCGGGTTCGACCTCGGTGGCGGTGGGCGCCAAGGCCCACTGCCCGGTGATCGTGGTCCCGCACGGCTGGCGGCTGCCGGCTGCCGAGGGTCGTGCTGTCGGGGTCGGCATCGACGGCTCGGCCGGATCTGTGCCCGCACTCGCCGTCGCCTACGCCGAGGCCGCAGCACGGCAGGTCGATCTCCGAGTGATCTACGCCTATCAGCCCGCCGCCGATACCTACGCGAGGGCAGCCGAGGACGACTCCCGGCTGACCCGCTGGCTAGCCCAGGCGGAGCTCCGGGTGGCCGAGACCCTGGCCGGCTGGCGGACGCAGTACCCCGACACCGTTGTCCAACGACACTTCGTTCGCGCTCATCCCGTCCGTGTACTCGTCGAGGAGTCCCAGGACCTGGACCTCCTGGTCGTCGGCACCAACGGAACGTCGGCGATGTCCGGGCTGATCCTCGGCACCGTCGCCCGGGCGGTGGTGGCTGGATCCGTCTGCCCGGTAGCTTTGGTCCGGAAGGGATCCGACCATGCCGGTGCGCATCGAATCGACGCTGACTAAGACGCTGACTAAGAGGGATCGGTGCTAAGCACCCACAACGAGTCCTTGGTAGCCACCGACCCGTTACTCGAGGCGGTCATGGCGGTGGCCAGCAACCTCAAACTGCCCGACGTCCTCGATCTCATCGTGCGCTCGGCGTGCCGGCTGACCGGCGCCCGATACGGGGCCCTGGGAGTGCTCGGTCATCCCGACCCGATCTCCGCCGACAGAGCCGACAGAGTCGAAACTCGCGAGACCTGGCTGGCCGAATTCCACGCTCGAGGCATCGACGAGGCCACCCGTGCCGCCATCGGGCACTACCCGCACGGGGACGGTGTGCTCGGTGTCTTGATCAGGGACCCGCGCCCGCTCCGGCTGCGTGAGATCGCCGACCACGCGTCCTCGATCGGCTTTCCGGCCAACCATCCCCCCATGCACCGCTTCCTCGGCGTACCGGTTCATGTCCGCGACACCGTCTTCGGAAACCTCTACCTCTGCGACAAGACCGACGGGTCCGAGTTCACCGACGAGGACGAGCGCGTGGTGATCGGCTTGGCGGCAGCAGCCGGTGTCGCCATCGACAACGCTCGGCTGTTCGAGGAGAGCCGGATTCGCAATCACTGGCTGGCCGCCGCGGCACGATCCTCCTCGGGGTTGGGTGCCGATCCCCCCCGTGGGCCTCAATTGGTGGCCGAGGAGGCGCGACAGGCGAGCGGCAGCCGTGAGGTGTGGCTCTCGCTTCCGGCGCCGGCCGGCAGCGGAGAAGACATCGTCGGTTCCCACGGTGACCCCAAGACCTTCGTGATCAACGGGGCGGCTGGAGACGCCGACTGCGCGGGCCGGCTGAACACCGTGGTGCGGATCGGCAGCGACGACGACGGTCGGCTCCAGCTGATCGGGGCGAGCGAGCCGGAGCCCGTCGTGATCGGGCTCCGGGTGCCGGGCCGAGTGGTCGGAGTCATGATCCTGTTTCGTGACGACGTCTTGTCCGACCCCGAGCTCGACGGAGCCACCGCCTTCGCCGCCCACGTGGGCCTGGCCGCAGAGCATGCCCGCAACGAGCACAACCGCAATCGGCTGGCCGTCTTCACCGACCGCGACCGCATCGCGCGGGACCTGCATGACCAGGTCATCCAACGCATCTTCGCCGCCGGACTCGGCCTGCAGAGCACGCTGCGTCGCATCTCCGACGAAGACATCCGGCAGCGGCTGACCAGGCTGGTCGACGACCTGGACGAGACGATCGTCCAGATTCGCTCGACGATCTTCTCGCTGCAGCACGACGAGGCCGTGAACGAGCGCCGGCTCCGCGACGAGATCGTCGTCGTCGTCACCGAGGCCGCACGCGTGCTCGGGTTCGAGCCGAAGCTCACCCTGGTCGGGCCCATCGACAGTGCCGTTCCGACATCGATGATCGACGACGTGCTCGCCACCTTGCGCGAGTCGCTGTCCAACGTCGTACGCCACGCCCGGGCGGCAGCGGTCGACGTCTCGATCGCCGTCGACGGCGGTGCCCGCACCCTGACGATCCACGTCGACGACGACGGCATCGGCATCCCGGTCGACGCACCGACCGGGTCCGGGCTCCGCAACACGGCGGCTCGCGCCCGTGCGGCGGGGGGTCACGTCAGCATCGTGCGCCGAGCCAGTGCCGGCACGACGTTCGCCTGGATCGTTCCGCTGCCGGTGTAGGTGAGCGCTGGCTTGCCCGGGACCAAGGTCACGACCCGTCGGGGACGGGCGACTCTGCCCCGTACCGTTCCCCGGCTGCAAACCTTGAACATCACCGCACGTTCGAGGGAGGTCACAGCCATGAGCATGAGCGAAGCATTCTGGACTGCGGCAGGCAGCGGACGGCTTGCCGAGTTGACGCGCCAGGAGTGCCTGGAGGCGCTGGCCGCCAAGCGCGTCGGACGACTGGCATACGCCACCACCGACGGTCCGCGGGTGATCCCGGTGAACCACATTCTCACCGAGGACGGGATCATCTTCCGCACAGTGCCCGACGGCGAGGTCGCCCGATATGCGCTGGACTCGACCTGCGCGTTCGAGGTCGACGATATCGACGAGTTCTTCGAGTCCGGCTGGAGCGTGCTCGCGGTCGGGGTCGCCCAACTGCTCACCGAGGCCGACTTCCAGCGACTGCGATTCGGACACCTCCCCGAGCCGTGGGCGGACGGACCGCGCATCCTGTTCGTCAAGGTGCCGGTGCTCCAGCTCAGCGGACGACAGTTGCTGCCGAGTGGGCACTGAATGCGTCGACGGTCTATCGTGCGGCGATGAGCTCCCCCGCAAGCAGGGTCCTGGTCGGATACGCCTCCCGGATGGGATCGACGGCCGAGATCGCCGAAGCGATCGCCGACCAGCTCCGAACCCACGGGTTGGAGGTGGCGATCGGTTCGTGTGCTACCGCTCCCGATCCGGGCGAGTTCGACGCGGTGGTGATCGGTAGCGCTGTCTATGCGACCCGCTGGATGAAGTCTGCGCGTCGTTTCCTCCGCGAGCATCGCGCCGCCTTGACCGACCGTCCCACCTGGCTGTTCGAGAGCGGTCCCACCGGCGACGTCGCCGATCGCCGTCACGAAAGCCCGTCCTCGGTGATCAAGCTCGCCGGTCAGATCGGCAGCCCGCCGATCAAGGTGTTCGGCGGAAATCTCGACCCTGCTCGCGCCACGACACCGATCGCCAAGTGGGTCGCCAACAGCGACATGGCCGGGGATTACCGAGACTGGGAGCAGATCGCTCGTTGGGCCGACGAGATCGCGGCCCAGGTGCTCGCCCCCTCCGCCGGCTGAGCCGCCGGCTCTGACTGCTGCAGGCCGGCACCACAATATCGTCCTTGACTTATATCAGTTCTCCCTTATTCTGTACGCATGCATGCGTTCGATGTCCTCGGTGACCCCATCCGAAGGCGCATCCTTCAACTGCTGGCCGGCGGCGAGATGGCAGCCGGCGACGTCGTGCGGGTGGTCGGTGAGGAGTTCGGGATCAGCCAGCCCGCGGTGTCCCAGCACCTGAAGGTGCTCCGGGAGTCCGGATTTGCCGGCGTCCGGGCCGAAGGCAGCCGTCGGGTCTACTCCCTGGACCCGGCGCCACTACGCGACGTCGACGAGTGGCTGGATCCATTCCGGCGGTTCTGGGCGCCACGCCTGGATGCGCTCGCGACCGAGATCGCCCGCGGCAAGAAGACCCGACGAGACGCCGATACAACAACGGCGTCGACCGACAACGAGGAGCAGCCATGACCCAGACACCCGACCAGATCATCGCCGCACAGCCGGCAACGGTGCGCCGCGAACTCACCGTCGAGACAGACGGGAGAACCCAACACACGGTTCAGACCATCAGCCAGACCTATCCGACCACCGTGGACGACTTGTGGCAGGCGTGCACCCAGCCCGACCGGCTCGAGCGCTGGTTCGCGCCGGTCAGCGGAGACCTGCGGCTCGGGGGCCGCTACCAGATCGAAGGGAACGCCTCCGGAGAGGTGATCGCCTGCGAGCCACCGCGGTCCTTCACTGTGACGTGGGAGATGGCGGGTGCTTCCACCCGGGTCGCGGTACGCATCACCCAAGAGGAGGGCGGTGCACGGCTCATCCTCGAGCACCAACACACCGGCGACGCCGACTCCGAGTTCTGGACCCAGTTCGGGCCGGGAGCAACAGGAGTGGGCTGGGATCTAGCACTGCTGGGCCTGTCGATGCACCTGGTCACCGGGCAGGACCGTCCGGACGATCCTGACGCCTTCGCCCGGACAGTGCCTGCCCGGCAGTTCATCCGTGCCGTGAGCGAGCGCTGGGGCCAGGCATCGGTACTCGCCGGGACACCGGAGCAAGACGCCATTGCCGCGGCGAATCGCACCACCGCCTTCTACCTCGGCGAGCAGCCGGGGACCTGAGGTGGCCGAGCCGAGGGCGACCGACGGGACGCTGGCCAAGGTGATGGCGACGCAAACGCACCTCTAGCGTTGGTAGCGTGAGCCGCGAAACCGTAGATCTGAACCGTCGCCTGTTGCGTGCCCGGGATGCCATGGACCGTGCGTACGCGGATCACCTCGACGTGCCCGCTGTTGCGGCCGTGGCCCACATCTCCCCGGCCCACTTCAGCCGCAGCTTCCGCTCCGTCTTCGGCGAGACCCCTCATCGATACTTGCAGCGGCGCCGGGTGGAACGTTCGATGTTTCTGCTGCGGGAGACCGACCGCACCGTCACCGACGTGTGCTTCGATGTCGGCTTCACCAGCCTGGGGACGTTCAGCCGAACCTTCCGCGAGATCGTGGGCGAGACGCCGAGCGCCTATCGGGCGAGACACGGCCCCATGGCGGCACCGCAGTGCGTCCAGCTCGCCTCGATGCGACCTCGGCACAGTGCTGAGCGGCCGGCTCCATAGAGCAGTTTTGAAGAAGCCGTCTCGATGGCGGCCCCCATAGGATCGGGCCGGTATCACCGGAACGGAACAGGAGAAATGATGATCACCGAGCTGAACGTCACGACGATCTATGTCCTCGACAAGGAGGAAGCGCTCGACTTCTACGTCAACAAGCTCGGGCTCGAGAAGGGAAAAGACGTACAGCAGGGCGACTACCGCTGGCTGACCGTGCGCGCCTGCGGCGATCAGTCGACCGAGATCTCGCTCGAGCAGCCCGGTCCTCCGCTACACGACGACGCGACGGCCGAGGCACTCCGTGAGCTGATCACCAAGGGCGCCCTGGGCGGCCTCGTGTTCATCAGCAACGACGTTCGCGCTCTCTACGACACGCTGCGCGAGCGCGACGTCACCGACTTCACCCAGGAGCCCACCGATCACTTCTACGGCACCGACATGGGCCTGCGAGATCCCTTCGGCAACTCCATCCGGGTCCTGCAGCAGGGAAAGGCCAGCCAGCGGGCAACCGGGTGAGCAGACGGTTCGAGGAGCTCGCCTGGGAGCCGACCGCGATCGGTGACGTGAGTCTGCGGCGCCGCCAGGATCCGGTCACCTGGGTGGACATCTTCGAGGTCAAACTCGGCGACCAGTTCCTGATGTCCAGCCTGTTCACCGTTGCCGAGCTCGCCCTGGCCGACCTGGCCCTTGGCTGGCTCGGGCGTCGCGCGACACCGACCACCGGATGGGATGTGGTGGTCGGCGGTCTCGGTCTGGGCTACACGGCCGACGCGGTGCTGGCAGACGACCGGGTCCGCCAGCTGGTCGTGGTGGAAGCCCTCGCGCCGGTGATCAGCTGGCACCGGCGCCGGCTCGTCCCCCTCGGTCGGGCGCTGACCACCGACCCACGGTGCCGACTGGAGCTCGGCGACTTCTTCACCATGGTCCAAGAAGCGGGCTTCGACCCCGACACCCCGGGCCGCCGGTTCGATGCGGTGCTGGTCGACATCGACCACTCGCCGCGCCACCAGCTCGGCGCCGGCAATGCCGGCTTCTACACCGTGGTCGGTGTCGGTCGGTTGGCCGCACGGCTGACTCCGGGTGGCGTCTTCGGTCTCTGGTCCAACGATCCGCCCGACGAGGACTTCCTGGACGTCCTGGGCGCGGTGTTCACGACGGTGGCCGCCGAGGTTGTCGCCTTCCCCAACCCGCTCCAACAACGCGAGGCGACGAACACCGTCTACCTGGCTCGTGGCACCGCAGACGCGTGATACCGGGGTCGCTGTTGCGTTCTCGAGCCAGCCCTCTAGCGACCCGTGCCGGCGTAGACGACCGCTTCGTCGGTGGCGTCCAGCCCGAAGGCGGTGTGCGCGGCAGCCACCGCACGGTCGACATCGTCTTGGTCGACGACGACCGAGATACGGATCTCCGACGTCGAGATCATCTCGATGTTGACCCCGGCCGCGGCGAGGGAGGAAAAGAACTTTGCCGTCACTCCCGGGTGTGAGCGCATGCCGACGCCGATCACCGAAACCTTGCCGATCTGGTCGTCGTAGAGCACGTCGGCGAAGCCGACGCTCTCCTTCAGCGAGTCCAGTGTCCGCATCGCCGCCTGCCCGTCGGTCTTGGGCAAGGTGAAGGAGATGTCGGTCCGGCCCGTCTCGACCGCCGACACGTTCTGCACGATCATGTCGATGTTGATCTCCGTCGCGGCGACGGCCTCGAAGATCCGGGCCGCCTCGCCGACCCGGTCGGGCACCCCGACGATGGTGATCTTGGCCTCGCTGCGGTCATGCGCGACCCCGGAGATGATGGCCTGCTCCATCGGTGATCCTTTCTCCAGCTCCTGCACCCATGTGCCGTGCTTGTCCGAGAACGACGAACGAACGTGAACGCGCACCGACTCACGCCGTGCATACTCCACACAGCGCAGGTGCAGGATCTTGGCCCCGCAGGCCGCCATCTCGAGCATTTCCTCGTACGAGATCTGTGGGATCCGGCGCGCGCTCGGCACGATCCGCGGGTCGGCGGTGAACACGCCGTCGACGTCTGTGTAGATCTCGCAGTAGTCGGCTCCCAGTGACGCTGCCAGCGCGACCGCAGTGGTGTCCGAGGCACCGCGGCCGAGCGTGGTCACGTCCTTGGTGTCTTGTGCGACACCTTGGAATCCGGCCACGATCACGATGTCGCCGCCATCGAGCGCGCTGGTGATCCGGCCGGGTGTGATGTCGATGATCCGCGCGTTGCCGTGGGTTTCGGTGGTGATGATGCCGGCCTGGGATCCGGTCAACGAGCGCGCGGTCAGCCCGAGATCGTGGATCGCCATGGCCAGCAAGGCCGCACTCATCCGCTCGCCGGTGGTGAGCAGCATGTCCAGTTCGCGGGGGGCCGGCAGCGGAGACACCCGCAGGGCCAGATCCATCAGATCGTCGGTGGTGTCACCCATCGCCGAGATGACGACGACGACGTCCTTGCCCTCCTGCTTGGTGGCCACGATCCGGCGGGCGACGCGCTTGATGCTCTCGGCGTCGGCGACGGAGGAACCTCCGTACTTCTGCACCACCCGCCCAGATGACGCCTCCGGCAACTCCCGGCCCACGACGTACCCTCCTGACGACCCGCGGGGCAATGCGCCGACCCTGTGATCGGCCGCCGCCAACTGTAGTGCCGCACACGGTGCGGCCCGGCCCGGCCTCATCGAGTGAAATACTTGCCTGTGTGAGTGAAGCACCCGACCCGATGCGGCAGCGTATCGGCGACGCCGAGCGCGACCAGGCGACGACGTACCTCCGGGAGGCTCTGGCCCAGGGTCGGTTGGAGCCGCCGGAGTTCGACGAACGGCTCGACCAGGCGCTGCGAGCGAAGACCATGTCCGATCTCGAGCCGCTGTTCGCCGACCTACCCGGGCCCAAGCCCGGTCAGGAGTTGGCGCCGGCGGCCGGCTTCCAGGCACCGCCCTGGCAGGGTTCACAGCCTGGCGACCAGGAGCCGCCCGGCTCCGCGCTCGCGCAGCCCGCGCCCGCAAACCAGGTGGTCAAGGCGACCCCGGCCAGCCGGGTTCTCGACACCATCGCGTGGGTGATCTGGCCGGTCACCCTCCTCGTTCTGTTCGCGACGAGCTGGAACTTCTGGTGGCTGATCTTCATCCCGATCATCTTCTCCTCCTACGTGGGCAAGAAGCGCCACGACGAGAACGAACGTGGCCCGGATCGGGGCGGCGGAGGATGAGCGCCCCCTAGGCTGACCGGATGAGTTTCGAACGCGGCATTCGCTGGGGGATCGTCGGACCGGGTCGCATCGCTTCGCAGGTCGTCAAGGACTTCGCGGTGACCCCGAACGCGGCCGCGACGGCGTGCGCCTCACGCTCGTCCGTGCGCGCGGCGACATTCGCCGCTGAGCATGGACTGGCCCGTTCCTACGGGTCCTATCGAGAGATCATCGCCGACCCAGACATAGACGCCCTCTACATCGCGACGCCGCATCCTCAGCACCACGCGATCGCCCTGGCGGCGATCGATGCCGGTAAGGCAGTGCTGATCGAGAAGACGTTCACGGCCACCGTCGCCGGTGCCGAGCAGATCGCGGCTGCGGCGGCGGCGCACGGGGTGTTCGTGATGGAGGCGATGTGGACCCGCTTCCAGCCCGCGATCGTCGCCGCCCGCGAACTGATCGCCGACGGTGCCATCGGGGACGTCCGCCAGGTGCAGGCCGATCTCGGCGTGGACCGACCGTACGATCCGACAGACCGCCTGTTCGACCCGGCGCAGGGCGGCGGGGCGATGCTCGACCTCGGGGTGTACGTCGTCTCGTTGGCCCAGCACTTTCTCGGCAACCCGTCCCGGGTGGACGCCGGCGGTTCGCTGGCTCCGACCGGGGTGGACGCTGAGGCGGGGCTGCTGCTGTCCTACGACGACGGGAAGGCCGCCGGCCTGCTGATCTCACTGCGCGGCGCGACACCCGGTGCGGCCCGCATCCAGGGCACGCGCGGGTGGATCGACATCCCGCCACGGTTTCACCACCCCAAGCGGATCGTGCTCCACCGCCCGGGCTCGGAGCCTGAGGAGATCGTGCGTGAGCCGATCGGCGGCGGCTACGCCCACGAGCTGATCGAGGTGACCGAGTGCGTACGCGCCGGAGCCACCGAGAGCGCAGTGATGCCGCTCCGCGACACCCTGACCGTCCAGCGCCTGCTCAACGCCGCCTGCGAGCAGCTCGGGGTCTTCCACTACGAGGACCCCTCCGCGATCTGACGCCCCCACCCCCGCCCCCTAACCCGGAAAGTGTGCGCCTCTGACAGCGACACGCCGGTGGAAGTTGTCAGTAGCGCACAGTTTCCGAGAGGGCGGGGACACAGGGTGTCGGTGCTCAAGCGTCGACGTACCGGCGTCCCTCGAACGCACGACCGAGGGTGACCTCGTCGGCGTACTCCAGATCGCCACCGACCGGCAGCCCACTGGCCAGCCGACTGACCTTGACCCCCATCGGGATCAGCAGCCGGCTGAGGTACGTGGCAGTCGCCTCGCCTTCCAGGTTCGGATCGGTCGCGAGGATCACCTCGAGCACTGTGCCGTCGGCCAGTCGCTGACACAACTCACGGATCCGGAGCTCGTTCGGTCCGATTCCGTCGATCGGGCTAATCGCACCGCCGAGCACGTGGTATCGACCGCGGAACTCGCGCGTCCGCTCGACAGCGACGACATCCTTCGCCTCCTCGACCACACAGATCACGGTGGCGTCGCGCCGAGCATCGCGACAGACGCGGCACTGCTCGTCTTCGGAGACGTTGAAGCAGATCTCGCAGAACCTGACCTTCTCCTTGACCAGCCGGAGCACGTCGGCGAGCCGGCGGATGTCGTCGGGATCGGCGGCCAGGATGTGGAACGCGATCCGCTGCGCGCTCTTCGGCCCGATGCCCGGCAGCTGTCCCAGCTCGTCGATCAGGTCCTGGATGGGCCCTTCATACACCGCTGTTCCCTCGCTTCGCGCCGGTGGTCAGAACGGCAGCGCGCCGCCGCCGAGCCCGCCGGTGAGCGGGCCGAGCTTGCTGGCGGCAATCGTCTGGGCCTTGTGGTTGGCATCGCGTACGGCGGCCAGGACGAGATCGGCCAGCGTCTCGGTGTCGTCGGGGTCGACGGCCTCCGGCTTGATCACCAGGGAGATCAACTCGCCCGACCCGCTGACGGTCGCGGTGACCATGTCGCCACCGGCGGTGCCGTCGAAGCGGGAGTTGGCCATCTCCTCCTGCGCGTCGAGCAGCTGCTGCTGCATGGCCTGGGCCTGGGCCAGCAGTGCGGACATATCACCTTCGGGGAACATCGCGAGAACCTCTTCCTGTGTGCGATGCGATCAACGGCAAGACCGCACGCCGGGCGTGTCCCGGACAGCCTATGTGCCGTGTTCCTCTTCGGCGATGATCTGGGCGCCCAGCTGCCGGGCGAGCAGCTCGGTCTGGGACTCGTCGGACTCGTCGAGGTTCTCGTCGCCACGATCGGCGGCAGCGTCACGCTCGTCGTCGGACCCAGCCCCGCGAGGTCCGTCGCGGGTCGGACGGATCGCCTGGCGGGCCTGTTCGAGGACGGCCTCATCGACCGACCCCAGGCGATTGGCTTGCCTTTCAGCGGCCGGGAAGTGCGGTTCGTCCGGTTCGTCCCGCTCATCACGGGGAGCAGGCGGTGGGTCCACGGAGCCCGACCTGTCGATCGACGTCGCCGCCGCACCGGCCGACGGTGCCCGACCAGAGGATCGCGCCCCGGGGTTCGCACGAGACGGGCCGGTGGCGCTCGGGTCGACCATCCCCGTGACGCGGAGATCCACGCCCAGGACGGTTATCAGTGCCTCCCGCAGGATGTCCTCGCTGCCACCCTTGGCGAAGCTGTCCCGGGCACCCGCGTTGGGCATCGCCAGCAGCAGCGTGCCGTCGCTGACATCGGCGACGTGCGCGTTCTGACTCAGCAGGATCCAGGTGAAGCGCCGGCGACGCTTCACCTCCTCGAGCACTTCGGGCCACAGCCGTCGTACGTCGGTGACCGACAGCGATGACCGGGCCGACGAGCCGGGATCGATGTCCCCCGATCCGGGCGCCGGCCCGGCTGACGTGCCGAGTCGGGCGGGCTCCGGCCAGTCGTCATCGTCCGGGTGGGCCGATCGCAGGTCGACGTCCTGCGGTACCGCAAGGGGCTCGCTCATCGCGGCCGGCGAGGTGTCGGACGAGACCTGGGTCGAGATATGAGGCGCGACGTGAGGCGCGACGTGAGGCGAGACGCGGGGTTGGGCGGCGGCCGGCGCGTCCGCAAGTGCATCGGACAGTCCTGCGTTCATCCCGACCCGACGCTCGAGGCGTTCCAACCTGGCGTGGATGCCACGGCCGTCCACATCGGCCCCGGGCAGCAAGATCCGGGCGCACATCAGCTCGAGATGCAGCCGGGGTGCCGTCGTGCCCCGCATCTCCGTCAGCCCCTCGGCGATCACCTCGGCGGCCCTCGTCAGCTCGCCCGGCCCGAGGGCGGCCGCCTGGGAGCTGAGCCGTTCCGCCTGGTCCCCGCTGACTTCCACCAGTCCCGAGGTCAGCGCGTCCGGGACGGCGACCACCACCAGCAGGTCCCGCAGGCGGCGCAGCAGATCCTCGGCGAACCGTCGCGGATCCTGGCCGACTTCGATCACCTTGTCGACACACGCGAACACCCCTGCGGGGTCCCCGGCCGCGAAGGCGTCGACGAACTCGTCGAGCAGCGAGTCGGGGGTGAACCCCAACAGCGCCGCCGCGTGCGGATAACTGACGCCCTCCTCGCCGGCCCCGCCCAGCAGCTGGTCGAGGACGGACAGCGAGTCGCGAACCGATCCCGCCCCGGCGCGGACCACGAGCGGCAACACCGCCGGCTCGACCGAGATGCCTTCCGCGACGCAGAGCTTGGCCAGGTAGGTGCCGAGGACTCGCGGCGGGACCAGGCGGAACGGATAGTGGTGCGTACGCGACCGGATCGTCCCGATCACCTTGTCCGGCTCGGTCGTGGCGAAGATGAACTTGACGTGCGGCGGCGGTTCCTCGACCAGTTTCAGCAAGGCGTTGAAGCCTGCCGTGGTGACCATGTGGGCCTCGTCCACCACATAGATCTTGTAGGGGCTGCTCACGGGTGCGAAGAAGGCCCGCTCGCGCAGGTCGCGGGCGTCGTCCACGCCGCCATGGCTGGCTGCGTCGATCTCGATCACGTCGATGCTGCCGGGACCGCCGCGGGCCAGATCGCGGCAGGACTGACACTCCCCGCACGGCTCGGCACGTGGGCCGAGCTCGCAGTTCAGGCAACGAGCGAGGATCCGCGCGGACGTGGTCTTGCCGCAGCCTCGGGGGCCGGAAAACAGATAGGCGTGGTTGACCCGGTTGTTGACCAGCGCGCGCTGCAGGGGCTCGGTGACGTGCTCTTGACCGATGACGTCGGCAAAGGTGTCCGGCCGGTAGCGCCGATAGAGGGCCAGCGGGGCCGACGGTGGCGATGTCCGGGTCGGGGTCGGGATGGCCGCCTCGACAGGACTCGGCAGTACCGGGGCATCGAGTTCGTCCGGGGGTGGCAGCGGCCAGGCCGCACCGTCGGCGACAACATCCACGGGCTGGTCGGGCTCACCTGACTGGTCGAGCTCGGCTGGCTGGTCGGGCTCGGCTGGCTGGTCGAGCTCGGCTGGCTGGTCGCGCTCGGCTGGCTGCACGGGCTCGTCGAACAACGCCTCGTCCTGACTGAACTCCGGCAGGTCGTCGTAGGCTTCCGGCTCGTTCGACTCGTCTCGCGGGTCGATCGACCCGATCTGGGCAGACTCCTCGCTCGGAGCGGGACCGACCACGCTGGTCCCGTCCGTCTCGACCGTGCCGTCTCCCACCCGACGCACCTTATGCCCTGCCTCCGACAACTGCCGCGAGCGATCGAAGATCCCGGCCGGCGATAGGCTCGGCCGATGATCCGAGTCGGGATCTCCGGGTGGACCTACCCACCGTGGCGGGGGGTGTTCTATCCGGCGAAGCTGCCGCATCGCCGCGAGCTCGCGTTCGCCGCCTCGACCTTCAACTCGATCGAAGTCAACGGCACGTTCTACGGTCTGCAGCGTCCCGGCGCTTTCGCCGGATGGGTCGCGCAGACCCCCGACGACTTCCTCTTCGCGGTCAAGGGGAGCCGGTTCATCACCCATCTGAAGAAGCTCGGCGACGTACGCATCCCGCTGGCCAACTTCTTCGCGTCCGGTGTGCTCGCGCTGGATCGCAAGCTCGGACCGTTGCTGTGGCAGCTTCCGCCAAATCTCGGTTTCGATCCCGGGCGGCTCGAGGAGTTCTTCACCCTGCTACCGCGCGACCTCGGTGACGCGGCCGAACTGGCCACGCAGCACGACCAACGCATCACCGCCGACCGCGAACTCGTCGTGGCGGCGCACCACGACCATCCGCTGCGGCACGCGATCGAGGTCCGGCACGCCAGCTTCCGGACCCCGGCACTGGTCGATCTCCTCGCGCGTCACGAGATCGGCCTCGTGCTCGCCGACAATCCGGGCCAGTGGCCGATCATGGACGAGACGACCACGGACTTTCGTTACGTCCGGTTGCACGGAGACACCGAGCTGTACGCCAGCGGCTACACCGACTCGGCCCTGGACCGATGGGCGGACCGGATCAGCGGATGGAGCGGGTCCGGGCAGGACGTGTACGTCTACTGCGACAACGACGCCAAGGTTCGTGCGCCGTACGACGCGATGGGACTGATGAGCCGGCTCGGCCTTCGCCGCACCGAGACCTGACCCGATCCTCGGAAGGAACCAGATCCTCCGGAGCTAGAGGTCCCTCGCGCACCCGAAAGAGCTCACTTACCCTTGCTGCCGTCAAGCCCTGGGGGAGTTGGGTGAGGTATCGCCACGCGAGGGACCGGCGCCCAGTGTACGGGATCCCTCGGGGCATCCAACCCAGACTTCAGGCCTGGACGAGCGATCCCTCGGGCGTGATCAGGTGGGCGTCGGCGTCGTCGAACCAGACGCCGCCGGCGCCGAGGTAGCGGAACGCAACCTTCTCTCCGGCCGGCACCGCGACACTGACGCTCCGGGTTCCGTTGCTGCGCTTGACGAGCTTGTGGGCGCCCGGCTTCCAGTTGTTGAACGTGCCAACGGCCGACACGGGACCCTCGATGGCGTCGTCGGGCAGGACGAACTGGATCTTCGTGCGGGTGCCTTGAGTAGTGATACGCAGAGCCATGAATGTGCTGCTTCCCAGTGAGTGCTTTGTCGTGTACGTCCGACCCGGGCCTGCGGCCCGGACCGGATTCGCCACCATATGACGTCGTCGCGGCAAAGCCGGGCTCCGACTCGCGGGTGTGGCGAACGTGACCCAGGATCAAGCTCTCGCTGCACGTGCGGTCCCTCGCCAACGCATGGATTCGCCCCACGCCGGAGCTTGCCGGTAAGGTTCCGCGCGGAGGATTCGCCTAGAGGCCTATGGCGCTCGCTTGGAAAGCGGGTTGGGTTCACGCCCTCGCGGGTTCGAATCCCGCATCCTCCGCCACCCCTGACAAGCCGTCGGCGGCCCCCGGTTCCACTCCGCGCATCCACGGGTCACTTGGCGCATCGGCGCCGATCAGCACGGTTACCCGCTGGTGCGCCAAGTGGTACGCCTCTGCCGCGATGCCACGATCGAGCTCCTGGCTTGCCCGGCGGAGGAGGCCCATCGGGCGTACGAACTGATCCCCCCGGCGGGCACAAGGTCCTGATCGCCGGGGACGTCCGTCGCTACCACCAAGCCTCCTGACGCGAGAGCCTGGACGGACGACCCGGCTGGAGGTTGATCATGAACCACGAGACGTACGCGACGAATCCGGCTCCGGAGGGCAGTCTGCGTGACCAGTGGCGCGGGCCGGTGGTGCTCGGGCTGGACGAACGACCGGTCGAGCACCAGATGGCGGCCGTCCGGTTCGCTGCGGCCGAGGCCAATCGGCGCCACGTCAGCATCGTGGTCGCGCACGGCGCTCAGCCGTTGACCCACGATTACGTCGTTGCACTCCGAGGAGTCCGCCGTCGAACGGGAGAAGGTGGCGGTCGAGCGCCTGGCAGCCGCGGCGAGTGTCCTGCGGCACCACCTCGATCCGGCGCGACCGATCGAGGTCCGGCTCGGCGACGGCACCGGTGTGGACACCCTGCTCGACCTATCGGGACGGACCAGCGTGATCGTGCTCCAGCGGCGCACCATCGGTGCCCTGCAACGTTGGCACACCGGATCTACCACATCGCGAGTCGCCGCCGAGGCGCAGTGTCCGGTGATCGTCCTCCGCGATGATCATGAAGACAGCCTCGGGCGACACGGCGTGGTCGTCGGAGTGGACAACCGCGGCCATGCCAGCGTCGCGGTCGAGACGGCGTTCGCCGAGGCCTCGCGTCGCCGGACATCCCTGATCGCAGCACACGCCTGGCAGTTCTCCGGACCGACCGCCGCCTTCAGTTATGTCCCAGCCGATCCAGACGAGATCGCCGCGAAGCAGACGCAGGCCGAGCTCGAGCTGGCCACGGCCCTGGCCGGCTTCGGCAGCGCCTACCCCGACGTCATCGTGCGGCGTGAGCTGATCATCGGTGTACCGCAGCAGGTTCTCGATGCGGTGGCCGCCGATGCCGAGCTTCTCGTGGTCGGACGGCACAGCAGCAATCGCGTGCCCACTCTCGCGCTCGGCGGGGTCGCGCGGCACTGCCTAGCGAATTCGCGCTGTACGGTGATGATCGTGCCCGCCGGCCACTCCCGGCGGCGCGGTTCAGTGCTGCCGCTCAGCAGCGAAGTCTCGCTGAGCTCCGGCCATTAGCCAGGAACCCGGGTCATCCGGTGAGGTTCTGGATGGAGACCTGGCCTGCGGAGACCAGACGTTCCTGATCGTCGTACGTCTCCACTCGCCAGACTTGACGGGAGCGGCCGCGGTGCAAGGGCCGGGCGATCGAGGTGAGCCGGTCGCCGGAGCGGGTGGCCCGGTAGAAGTCGGTGCTGTTGGTGGTGCCGACCACGCGGCCATCGGCTCCGAGCCACAGCGAAGCGGCGAGACTGGCGAGCGTCTCCACGACGGCGCAGTGCGCGCCGCCGTGCAGCAGCCCGTACGGCTGCAGCAGCGCCTCCGTCACCGTCCACCGTGCCTGCACCTCCTCGGGTGTCGAGGACGTCACCTCGAGCCCGAGGAACTCCGCGAACGGACCGAGCGCCTTCCCGCTCAGCAGGGTCGGTACGTCCTCCGACGAGATCACCATGCCCGACACGATACGACCAGCAGACGTCAGGGATTCGCCCGATCAGGCGAGCAAGCGGTCTCGGTGGATGGGGACTGCGACAAGTCGTCGAAGTACGTGGTCAGGGTCGAGATCGCAGGGTCGGCCAGGAACTGGTGTCCCGCGTCGGTGACGATCAGCTCGGGAGCCCGTACGTCGACAGCCGGCGATTCGTTCTCGACGGTGCCGAGTGCGTTCCAAAGACCGACGAGGTCCATGTGCGCCGCCCGGGCGGCGGCAATCGGGAAGATCGGGTCCCGCCCGCCCGCCTCGATGATGAGCCGATGGTGGGGCCGGATCGACCAGAGCGTCGATTCCGCGGCCGTGGCCGGCCCGTACCACCTCCGCTGCTTCGCGCGCATGTTCGGCTCGAGGAACGAGGAGCAAAGCCGGGATCGCGCAGACCCTGACTGCTGTGCTAGTCGTCCTCGACCTGCTCGACCAGGTCAGCCACCTCACCGAGCTTCCGACGAACCGAGTCCAGCCGCGTCAACGCATCGTCGGTGAACACCGACAACCCGAGCTCGGGACGGTAGCCGTGGATCTCCTTCACGTCGAGCTTGATCAAGAACTCGATGATCGCTTCGGAGATGGTCTGGCCCGGAACCAGGACAGGGAAGCCCGGCGGATAGGGCACGACGAAGGTACTGGACACCAGTCGGCGCCCTTGGCGCAGCAGGCCGGTGGCCTCGCCCAGCGCGACGTACTCCTTGTCGGCATCGTGATAGCCGGCGTAGAACGCGGTCCTGACGTCGCCGTCGGGTGAGGTCGGGGTCGAGCGGAATGCGGGATCGAAGTCACTGAAGTCCGGCAGGGCCGGCAGCCCCGTGGTGAGCGCGCGGATCTTGCTGTTCTGCAGTCGACGTTCCGCCCGGCTCGCCGCGGCCCGTTCACGTTCGAGGTCTTGAGCGGTCCGCCGAAGCGCCTCCAGCAGGAAGTGGACCGATGACCAGGTCACACCGATGGTGAAGATCAACAAGACGCTGTTGATCGAGGTCTTGTTGATCTGGATCCCGAATCGACCCATCAAGACGTCCTCGCGGAACTCGTATCCGTTCAGACCCGTGTTGCCGATGTAGAGCGTGACCCGGGTCGGATCGAGCACGAACTCGTCGTGCTGCCAGGACTCGTTCCACCGATCGACCTGGCCTCCCCTGCCTTGCTCAGCGGTGGACGCGCACGCTGACCGGCGATACTCCTCCGGGACCAGGTCGGACTCGTCCAAGATCGTGAACCACTTGCTGATCAACCGGTCCGCCCGGACCCGCTGTCGGAAGGCCAACGCCATCTTGTATGCCGAACGGACCATCGAAAAGCCTTCGATGTCCACCTGCCGACGGGCCAGGTCCAACGACGCCATCAGTTGCTGATTGGGCGACGTCGACGTGTGGGTGAGAAACGCCTCGCCGAACGCCTCCCTGGACTGCTTGTTGAAGTCCGCGTCGCGGATGTGGATCATCGAGGCCTGCCGCAGCGCGGACAGCGACTTGTGCGTGGAGTGGGTCGAGTAGACCCGCACCCGCGCCCTCGTCGGATCCGGCAGCAACCGGTGCCGGGCCCAGTCACTGCGATCCACGTCGGCCATCTCCGCCGTCCAGCGGGCGTACTCCGCGGCATAGGCCGGGCTGTCCAGCTTGTCCTCCAGTCGTTCGGCTGCGACCATCGCGGTGCGTTGCCGCACCCAAGGCACGGCGATGGCGAATGCGTACCAAGCCTCGTCCCAGAGGAAGCAGATGTCCGGCTTGATGGCCAGCACCTCCTCCATCACCCGCTGCGCGTTGTAGACGACCCCGTCGAACGTGCAGTTGGTGAGGAGCAGCATCCGTACCTTGTCCAGACGGCCGTCCGCCTCGAGGTCGAGCAAGGTCTGCTTGATCGTCTGCAACGGCACCGCACCGTAGATCGAGTAGTCCTGCAAGGGATACGCGTCCAGATACACCGGGTTCGCGCCCGCCAGCACCAGCCCGTAATGGTGTGACTTGTGACAGTTCCGGTCGATCAACACGATGTCGCCCGGCCTCGTCAACGACTGCACCACGATCTTGTTCGCCGTCGACGTGCCGTTGGTGACATAGTGCGTGGAGTTGCTGTTCCAGGTGGCGGCCGCCTTCTCCATGGCCTCGCGCAGCGCTCCGTGCGGATCCAGCAGGGAGTCCAACCCGCCGGAAGTCGACGAGGTCTCGGCCATGAAGATGTTGCGGCCGTAGAACTCCCCCATGTCCTGCAACGACCGCGAGTTGAAGATGCTCGCACCCCGGGCCACCGGCAGCGCATGAAACTGCCCGACCGGCGACTCGGCGTACGCCCGCAGCGCGTCGAAGAACGGCGTCCGGAAGCGCTCACGAATCCCCGCCAGCACCGTGGAGTGCAGATCCGTGACGTCGTTGAGCCGGTAGAACGTCCGGTCGAAGACCCCCGGCGCCTCCTCCGCCCCGGCCACGATCGACTCATCCGTCAACAGGTACAGGTCGATCCGCGGTCGCAGCTCACGGATCCACTGCCCGCACTCCACCCAGTCGTAGGTCCGGTCGGTCGCCACATCGATCGACTCGACCCCGAGCAGTCGGGTCATGATCGGCAACCGATCACGCGACCTCAGCGACAGGTCGTGCCGGATGATCGCCGCCTGGATCTCACCGTTCAGCGCGACCGCGGTGATCGCGTCCTCCACGCTCGTCACCCGCAAGATCTCGTACTGCACCTCATCGGAGGTGCGGCGCAGCGCGCGCAGCGAGCCGGCCAGGCCGTCGGGCGAGGTCACCAGCGAGTCGTCGGCCAAGAGCACGGTGTAGAACTGCTGCTGCGAGGCCCGCGCGACCAATTCCTGCTCCTCCAACGGTGCACCGTCGTCGAACAGTGCCGCCCGGTCGCCGTACTCCTCGAGCAGGCGGGCCGCCAGGTTGGTCTGTTCCGCCAACTCCGCGGTGTCCATGTCGTCCAGGTGGTCTCGCAGCCGAGCCAGTCGTGCCTCTCCCGGATACAGCCAGTACCTCTCGTACGCCGCCAGTCGATCCAGCTGCCGGCGCACCCGGCCCTCCTCGACCACGGTGTTCAGCCCGCCGCGGTGCACCGCGGCGAGCTGCTGGGTGGCGTCGTCGAGCAGGTGCCAGACGTCCAAGCGCTGCGACGACGGATTGGCCATCGCGGCCATGGTCGAGACCTTGAGTCGACGCTGACGGTAGCTGTGAAGCGGCATGGCTGATTCCCCAGTCGGTTGGCGAAATTGGGGTCGACGATTTCTAGGACTCGCAGGCTCTAGGACTATCAGGTTCTGGGACTGGCAGGTTCTGGGACTGGCAGGCTCCTGGGCTATCGGGCGGCGCACTACCCTCGGAGGTGTGTTCGGCCAATCTGTACCCGTCATCGCCCCCGCCGACCTCGAGTCGCGCCGCGCCGAGGGGTGGATGATCCTCGACGTGCGCGAGCACGACGAGTGGGCGACCGGCCGGATCCCGGGCTCGACCCACATCCCCATGCACGAAGTCGTCGCGCGCCTCGACGAGATCGACGACCCGGTGGTCTGTGTCTGCGCGGTGGGCGCCCGCTCCGCCCGGGTCGCTGCGTACCTGACCGGTCAGGGACGCGACGCGGTCAATCTCGACGGTGGAATACACGCCTGGCTCGACGAGGGACGCCCGATCGAGACCTGACCAATCACACCGCGCGAGCACGTGGTGTCCGCTTGGTCGCCCGATCGTGTACGCAGCCGCATCGACGCCGGCACGGCTGCTCGACGGCGATCGGGTCACGCTACCGAAGCGCTCGTCGGGCGGTCCGGCGGATCGCGGCGCGGATCCTGGCCGCGCGCGCGTCCGGGGCAATTCGCAGCGCCGCATCGAGCATCGAACCGAGCTTGCCCGCCGCCCATTGACGGGTGCCCACCCGATACCGCCGGACAGGGATCAGCGAAACTGGGTCGTCCGAGCCCCAGAGCAGGACGAGCGGTCTATCGCCTTGAACCAGCAACCGAGCGGGCACCTTCTTGGTCGAGCGGGATTCGTCGCGAGCGCGTAAGCGCCAGCTGCCGTTGCTCAAGGCGTTGCGCTCGATCCGGATCTCCAGTCGCGGTTCTCCTGCCTTTTCGGTCAGGACTGCGGTCCCGGTCGCCGAGCGTGAGCCCTTGGTGAGCCTCAGCTCGATCGACCGGGCGAGGGCGGTCCCGGGCCGCGCCAGGATGATCTCGACGTCGGTGCCGCGCCGGCGGGCAAAGCTCCCGACGAGGTCGAACCCGGCCGGTGGAGGCAACGAGTTGCCCATCAAGTCTCCCCACTCGGATGCCGGACATCGCCGATGACATCGGCGAAGGCTTCGCGGACTCGATCGCGTGCGTGCCGCGAGCGGCGCCGCAACCGCGGCAGCTGGGTCCAGCCGGGGCTCGCCAGCAATCGGACGGGGTCCAAGGCCCGAGTACGCAGCAAGATCTCGGATGGCACGTCCTGCGGATCGGGTGCGACAGCCACCTCCAACCAGTCATCGTAGGCAGCGAGAACCCCGCGACGCGCCGCGTTCGGGGCCAGGACAACGACGACCCCGGTCGGCTCGGTGTCGACTTCGAGCACCACGAGTTCGGGGCACTGATCGCGCAGCAGCCGGCCCGCCTTGTAGACGTCGCCGGTCCATGCTTCGGTGTGCCGTTCCCGCGACGCCTCCTCGACGTTTCTGGGAAGCATGTCGTCGAGGACGATCACGCTGGTCGGCTCGGTGAATCGCTCGACCGCGAGGTAGTCGCGCAGCGCGTACTCAGCCAGGTGCATCCCGTCGATGAAGGCGAGGTCGACGGTCCTGATCGGTAGGTGAGCGGTCGGGTCTCGGCGAGCGAAGAACTCGTCGCTGGTGGTGCGGGCGATGTGGACGTCGGCGAGCACCTCCGAGACCAGCGAGAACGAGGGGTCGATGCCGATGCTCGGAACCCGAGAGATCCCCAGGCTGAGGCCCTTGTTCATGCCGATCTCCAGGTAGCTGCGCGGCAACGTGAGCCGGTGGAGCTCCTGCAAGAACTGATGGCGGTTCACCAGTCAGATCCTTTCGACCGGGCCGGGTGCCGTCTGCTCGTCGCGTCCTGTTCCCTCGTCGCGGGCTATTCCTCGTCGGGCACGAAGACCTCGACCAGCTGGTCGGCCAGATCGCCTTCGTCGACCTCGGCCGTGCCGAGCTCGGGTTGCTCCGCGGCCAGTTCCGCCTCTTCCTCGTCCCGGACTGGATCGGCGTCTTGGAGCTGCTCGGCCCAGTCTGCCGCGGACACGTCCTCTGGGCGCGTCGGAGAGTCGGTCATGAGCATCCTTTTCGGTCGATGGGTCCCTACGATAGTGGCCGGGGCCGAGCCGCGCCATGAGAGTGGCCCGGGCTGAGCCCGCGACGATGTGGCTGGAAAACCGGTTGTGATCGCCCGCCGCGATTTCGTAGCCTGGACGTCGACGCCAAGATCGCGTCATTCACGAACCCGGATCGGATGTCGGTCCGCGTCGTCGAAGGAAGGGAGGTGTCCCACGTTGGTCACGTTGACCGAGTTCCGTCAGGACCTGGCCGTTTGCGCTGCCGCGGGCACCGCCCACTGCGCAATCGCCTGAGGTTCCACCGGAGCTCTCCATCCGGCGGCTGCCGTCAGCGCAGCCCTCATCCACCGTCGCCGTCCGCGACCGATTCCGCACGTCCATCACCGCGTTCCGATCCCTGTGGGCCGGAGCAAACCTTCCAGGAGTAGCGATCATGTTCAGCGCCCAGATGCCGTACCCCGGCGTCGACCCTTGGGTCGCCGCCTCCGCTTCGCCCGACGTCAACGATCAGGTCAGCCGCGCCGCTGCCGCACGTCACGCGGTCCTGCAGGCTGTCAAGGAGCGTCGCAACGCGTCCCGATCGCCCCGGCACTCCCCCGTGCCGGTTCGAGTCGAGCCCGTCAGCGGGTCACGCGCCGCCGAGAGCCAACCGGCGGCCCGGTCCGACGAGTTCACGCCGGTCGGCTGATCTCGCGACGACGTCTCCCTTCCGCAGCCCGTCCCCGGTTTGCCAGACCCCGGGGACGGGCTGCACCTCTGTCTGCAGGGGTTCGAGGATCGCCACCTCGCGTCGGAGGCGAGGATCCCACACGGCCTCCCCTAGGGTTTCAGTCATGATCCTGGCCGACGCGGTCCCGTGGCTGCTGCTGATTCTCGACATCGTCATCGTTCTCGTCGCCGGCGCGTATGTCGCGACCAACCGGAACCCGTCGTCGGCGATTGCCTGGATCTTGATGTTCGTCTTCTTGCCGGTCGTGGGCATCTTCTTCTTCCTGCTGATCGGCAGCCCGAAGCTGCCGAAGTCGCGCAAGGCGAAACAGCGCGAGGTCAACGACATCATCGGCGGCCGGACCACCGGTCTGCACCTGACCAGCCACGAGGACGACTGGCCGGACTACCTGCCTTCGATGGTCCGGATGAACCGAAGGCTCGGTGCGCTGCCGATGGTCGGCGGGAACCACGCGACCCTGAACGGCGGCTACGTCGGCTCCTTCGACTCGATGATCGCCGACATCGACAAGGCCGAGAAGTGCGTGCATGTGGAGTTCTTCATCCTCGTCCTGGACTCGGTGACCCAGCCGTTCTTCGACGCGCTGGCTCGCGCCTGCCAGCGCGGGGTCAAGGTCCGGGTGCTGTCCGACCACGTCGCCCAGATCGGCTATCCCAACCGCAAGAAGGCGGTCCGGGTGTTCGCCGACATGGGAGCGGAATACGTTCCCATGCTCCCGATCAACGTGTTCAAGGGCGAGTGGCGCCGACCGGATCTCAGGAACCACCGCAAGATCGTCATCGTGGACGGCGAGGTCGCCCACACCGGATCGCAGAACCTCACCGACCGCAGCTACAACAAGAAGAAGAACGTCCAGCGTGGCCTGCAGTGGCAGGAGCTGATGATGCGAGTCACCGGCCCGGCCGTTCGCGAGTTGGAGGCCGTCTTCGCCAGTGACTGGTACGCCGAGACCGACGAGTTGGTGCTGCTCGACACCAGTCCGGTGGTCCTTCCCGACGATTCCGGCGCCCTCGACATGCAGGTACTGCCGAGCGGGCCGACCTTCGACAACGACAACAACGCCAAACTGTTCGCCGCGCTGATTCACAGCGCCCGGCACCGGGTCAGCGTGACGAGCCCGTACTACGTCCCGGACGAGCCGATCCAGCGGGCGATGGTGGTCGCCGCGAGCCGCGGGCTGAACGTCGAGCTGTTCGTGTCCGAGATCGGCGACCAGTTCATGGTCTACCACGCCCAACGGTCCTACTACGAGGAACTGCTACGCGCAGGCGTGCGGATCTACATGTACCCATCGCCGTACATCCTGCATGCCAAGCACCTGTCGTTCGACGACGACCTCGCGTTGATCGGCACGAGCAACCTCGACATCCGCTCTCTCAGCCTGCACATGGAGCTGATGGTGCTGGTCCATGGCCAGGAGTTCGTGGACGAGATGCGTCAGGTCGAGGACGAGTACCGGTCCAAGGGCAAGGAGATCCTGCTGGCCGACTGGGTCAAGCGACCCGGATCGCAGAAGCTCTTCGACAACCTCATGCGGCTGACGAGTTCGCTGCAATAGCTTGCGGCAACAGACTGGTCGGCCTGCTCGCCGGCACCGGTGGGCTCGCGCAGGCCACTGGTCAGCTCAACTCTCGGCGTCGCGCCAGGAGTGTTCGGGGCGCCAGCCGATGATCTGCTCGGCGAGGGAGATGTCCCACCCGCCGCCGGTTCTGCCCGGGTCCGCGCGGATCTCGATCTCCGGTGCGAGCCGTTGCAGCAGGTCGACCAGTGGTTCACGGGCGAGCGCATCGGCGGCCACGATGTGCATGGCGGCGAACCCGAAGGGCTCCCGCTCGGCCGCCTCGAGCGCCAGCCGGCAGGCGCGCGCGGCGTCGCGCTCGTCGACGTAGGCCCACACGTTGCGGATGTCGTTGCTGCCCGCGGGCGCACCACGCGCGGCCGGGCTGCTGCTCAGGACATCGTGGTTCGCCACCCAGGCGAACCGCAGCGCGGCGATCGACATCGGGTGACGCCGGCAGAACATCCGGGCGGTGGCCTCGTCTGCTTCCTTGGACAACGCGTACGGGTCGGTGGCGCGCATCGGATGGTCCTCGTCGATCGGGACGTAGAGCGCGTGGAGCTCATCGGGCGCATAGGCCATCCCGTACGCGGAGATGCTGGACGCGATCACCGCCCGGCTGATGCCGCACTGTGCGGCGGCCTGCAGTGCGGCGAAGGTTGCGACCGTGTTGTTGGCGAACACGGTCTCGTCGGGATGGTTGTAGGGCGCGGGAATCGCGGCCAGATGCACCAGTCCGCTGCAGCCGTCCAGTTGCGCCGCGAGCGCTGCCACATCCTGACCGTCCCAGGAAGCGGCGCGGAAGGCGGGATGTTCGGTCCTGGGCGGGAGCCGGTCGATCCCGACGACCTCGTACGCCTCGCCGAGCAGCTCTGCGACGACCGCGTGCCCGATCAGGCCGGAACTCCCGGTCACACCGATTCGACCGGACCCGATCATTTGCGGCGCGCCGTGCCGAAGATGCTCCGCGCGATCTCCCGCCCGGCCGTACGAGCGAAGTCCTTGAAGGCGCTCGACGAGGCGACCTGCTCGATGACGCTCTTCGGCTGAGCCCTGCTCCGGGGAGCGGGTGGTCGAGCCGCCCGCTCGGCCTCGCGGCGGACCTGCTCGTCGGCCTTGGCCTGCTCCTTCGCCTGGAGCTCCGCCTGCCTGGCCGCCTCGGCGGCCTGGCGTTCGCGCTCAGCAGTGGCCGCGCCCGCCTCGAGCTTGCGCGCCAGCATCTCGCGGGCGGAGTCCCTGTCGATCGCCTCGCCGTATCTGTCCATCAGCGCGGACTGGGCAACCCCGGGCCGCAGCGACTCCTCGGGGATCGCCGCCATCAGCGACAGGGGCGCCCGCATCCGGGTCCAGGCCACCGGCGTCGGCGAGCCGTCCGGGTCCATCACGGTGACGATCGCCTCGCCGGTGCCGAGCTGCTGAAGCGTCTCGGCGAGATCGTAGTGCGACTTCGGGAACGTCTGCACGGTCTGTTTGAGAGCCTTCACGTCGTTGGGGGTGTGGGCCCGGAGCTGATGCTGCACCCGCGAACCGAGCTGCGCGAGCACGTCGTCCGGCACGTCCTTCGGCGTCTGGGTGACGAAGAAGATGCCGACCCCCTTGGACCGGATCAGCCGAACGGTCTGGGCGATTGCGGCCAGGAACGCCTTCGACGCATCGTTGAACAGCAGGTGGGCCTCGTCGAAGAAGAACACCAGCTTCGGCTTGTCGATGTCCCCAACCTCGGGCAGGTCCTGAAAGAGGTCGGCGAGCAGCCACATCAAGAACGTGGAGAACAGTGCGGGCCGCTCCGACAGGTTGGGCAGTTCCAGCAGCGACACCACCCCGTGCCCGTCCGAGGTCACCCGGAGCAGGTCGGCGGTGTCGAACTCCGGCTCACCGAAGAACGCGTCGGCGCCCTGGTCGGCGAAAGTGATCAGGGTCCGCAGGATCACTCCGGCGGTCGCGGCGCTGAGTCCGCCGATGGTCTTCAGCTCCGCCTTGCCGTCGTCGCTGGTGAGATGCTGCAGCACCGACCGCAGGTCGGCGAGATCGAGCAGCGGCAGACCCTGGGCGTCGGCGTAGTGGAACACCAGTCCGAGACAGGACTCCTGCACGGCGTTGAGACCCAGCACCTTCGCGAGCAGGGTCGGCCCGAAGCTGGTCATCGTGGCCCGGAGCGGGACGCCCACGCCATGGCCACCGAGGGCGAAGAACTCGGTCGGGGAGCCTTGTGGTTGCCAGTCCTGCCCGATCTTCTTCGTCCGGGCCAGGAGCTTCTCGTTTGGCTGACCCGGCGCGGCGATGCCGGAGAGATCGCCCTTGATGTCCGCGGCGAACACCGGCACGCCGGCGGCCGAGATCTGCTCGGCCATCAACTGCAGGGTCTTCGTCTTGCCCGTGCCAGTGGCGCCCGCGACCAGGCCGTGGCGGTTCAGCATGCTCAGCGGAATGCGCACGACGGCCGAAGGGATCGGCTCGTCGTCCTCCATCAGCACACCGAGATCGATGGCCGGCTCGTCGAAGGTGTAGCCCTCGACGATGGCCCGCACCTCCGAAGTTGGCTCCGGTTCGGGCGGAGCAGGAGCGTCGGTGCCTGGCACGGTCATGTGCCAAATCGTAACGATGTCGCTTTGGCCTGCTTCGGAGTACCTCGACTAGGGTGACACAGTGATTTTCAAGCGGGTCGGTGACCAGCGGCCGTACCCGGAACACGGGTATGTCCAGAAACAGTGGGCGGCGATCGCACCGCATCAGGTCCGTCTCGACCAACTCGTCACCACGAAACGGACCCTCGACCTCGAGGCGTTGCTGGAAGAGGACTCCACCTTCTACGGCGACCTCTTCGCCCATGTCGTGGCCTGGAACGGTGATCTGTATCTGGAGGACGGACTTCACCGAGCACTTCGCGCCGCGCTGCAGCAGCGACAGACGATGCATGCCCGCGTACTGGAACTGAAATAGCCTCCGTAGAAAACAGGTAGGCTCCCCCGCACGACGACGCAGTCGGCAAGGAAGGCAAGGATTCGCCGGTGTTAGGACGCATCTTCAGGATCGCCCGCACCCCGATCACGCTGCTCATCTTGCTCGGTATCTTGTGCTACGGCGCGTACTGGGGCTATACCAACGTCCTTGCGCCCGTGGCGCCGGCACCGCCGACGCCGTGTGTCGACCAGTCGGTGCCGGGCGGTCGACTCAAGTCCAGCCAGGTGAGCGTGAACGTCTTCAACGGCGGCGACCGCAAGGGACTGGCGGGCGACGTCGCGCGCCACATGCGCACCAAGGGTTTCAAGGTCGACAAGACCGACAACACCGCCGAAAAGGTGCAGAAGACCGTCATCGTGGGTTCCGACGCCAAGAACCCGGAGGTGTTGTTCGTCAAGACGTTCTTCAAGGGCGCCACCACACGAGGGGACAAGCGCGCCGATCATTCGGTCGACATCCTGGTCGGCAACAAGTATCGCGGATTCAACTCCAAGGCCAAGACGACGTACGCGGTGAAGGCGTCCAGCGTCTGCCTTCCGGAGCAGGCGAGCGCCTCACCAAGTGCTGAGCTCGGCGGCTAGCGTCGGCGTTTTGATCAGGGCGCACGTTTCGAGGGCGGGTTGGGTCCGCGCCGGGCGCCTTGGCGCCAACGAGCGAGCCGGCCGCCGCGTCCGAGCTCCCGCAGCCGCCTTTCGGTGACCTCGCGCTGGGATTCCGGGGTGACGATCAGCAACTCGTCACCGACCTTTATCCGGTCGCGAGCGGCCGGCGAGAACGGCTGACCGTCACGAATCAGCAGGGATACGACGGTGTTCGGCGGCAGCCGCAACTCGGTGATCTCGATCCCGGCCAGCCGAGAACCCGCCGGAATCCGCACCTGCAGCAGATCGGCGGAGATCTTGTCCAGCGGCGCGGCCTCGACCTCCACCTCGCGGGTCGCGGATAGGTCGATCAGCCCGAGCCTGCGGGCGATCACCGGCAGCGTCGGGGCCTGCAGGCACGTGAACACGACAACGAACACCAGCACGACGTTGAACAGCAGTCCAGAGTTCGCGACCCCCTCCGATACCGGAACGGTGGCCAGCACGATCGGTACCGCGCCACGCAGACCGGCCCAGGACAAGAACACTTGTTGCCGCATCGGGATTCGGAACCAGACGGCGCAGACCAGGACCGACACGGGGCGCGCGACCAGGGTCAGGAACAGACCGGCGGCGATCGCGATCCCCACCTGCTGCAAGGTCACCAGTTGCGGTTGAGCGAGCAGACCCAACATGACGAACAAGCCGATCTGAGCGATCCAGCCGATGCCCTCGACGAACGACCTGGTGGCAGCACGGTGAGGCAACTGGGCGTTGCCGAGCATCAGCGCGCAGACGTAGACCGCAGCGAAACCGCTGGTGTGGAGCTCGGCTCCGGCAGCGTAGGTGAACACTGTCCAGACCAGAGCGGCGAGCGGGTAGAGCCCCGAGGACGGCAGCGCGACCCGGCGGAGGATGGCGACACCGAGCCAGCCGAAACCCAGGCCGATCAGCACGCCTCCCGCCAGCTCGACAACGATCAGTGCGCCGACGCCGAGCAGGCCCAGCACGCCACCCTCCGGCGGGCCGGTCATGGCCGCTTTGCTGGCGACGACCACGAGCAATACCGTCGGTGCGTCGTTGAGCCCGGACTCGGCCTCGAGCGCGCCACGCAGCCGTCGCGGGATCGGCACGTTGCGCAGCACCGAGAACACCGCTGCGGCGTCCGTGGGTGAGGCGACGGCGCCTAGGAGAACCGAGATCCACAGGTCCAGACCCAGCACGAAGTAGCAGAACGCGGTCATCAGCGCGACGCTGACCGCGATGCCCAGGGTGGCCAGGACGGCGGCGACTCCGATCGAGGGTCTAATGTCGGTCCACTTGGTCGTCAGGCCGCCTTCGGCGAGGATGACCACCAGGGCCGCGAAGCCGAGCGCGTGAGCCAGATCGGCATCGGTCAGGTTGATGCCGAAGGGCTGCATCGCCATCCCGAGCGCAAGGAACAACAACAGCGCCGGCAGGCCTATCCGCGAGCCGAGGCGGGCGGCGAGGATGGCCGCGATCAGCACGACGGCACTCACCAGGAGGATGCCGTCGAGGTCGATCATGGGCACATCCTCCCGGATCTTGCCCGGCTGACCGGACCCGCACTCACCGTCGTAACCTGGCGTCACACGGCTTGGGCGTGGGAGGCGAGGTCATGCAACGTCGACACGGGCGCGCCGGAGCGCGGGTCCAGCTGATCGATTGCGAGTCGGCGCCCGAACCCGACCATGCTGGGCTGCTGCGTCGGATCGCGGCCGAGGCGCTCATCCTCCAAGACGACGCCGAGTCGGTCTTGGCCGGCATCGCTCACGGCGATCAGCTCGGTGTCGCGGCACCACGCAGTGGCCCGCTGATCCGACGATTCTTCGCCCTGTCCGACGAACTCCCTGGAGTCTGCTCGGAACCTCGGCAACAACAGCTCAGCGAAGCGCTGCGGACGATCCTCATCCACCACGCGATGCAGTTGTCGACGGCGTTGGACTTCCTCGCCGTCTCCTGGCGCTCGGAACGCCTTGCCCAACACGTCGGCCGGCTGAGTGGTCTCGGTAAGCCGGCGGTACTACTGGAGGACTACTATCGCGAGCTCCGCGAGATCGCGTGAGAGGTGCGGCTGCGACTCTTCAGCAGGTGCCCTGACCTACGATCACCTCGTCGCTGGGATCCGCCGCCGGTTACCCGTCATCGACATGGGCTGGCCTATGGAACCGCGTGTCCGGTTGGCGGGTCCGTCGTGTCGCGAACCTGCCCGTTCGGCTTCGCGGAGATCGTGCCGGGGTCGGGGTCGGGGTTGGTGTTTGCACAAGGATGGTTTCAGTTTGGGCTGGTCACAATCTGGACTGTGACATGTGACGCAGATGGTCGCGTACCCGGCCGCCTCTCCGCCACGGAGCCCAGTCAGCGACGGGTGCTTCAGACAGGCTGGGTTTGGTGCCCTACCGGAGGACGGCGGTCTCGGGAGGCCGCTGTGCCTCGGTTCTCGGTGGTGGTCCCGGCTTTCAATGAGGCGGAGTGGTTGCCGGCGACGTTGCGGTCGTTGTGCGCGCAGGAGGGTGCGTCGTCTTTCGAAATCGTGCTGGTCGACAACAACAGCGCCGATGCTACGGCGGAGGTCGCCCGTTCGTTCGGGGTCCGGGTGTTGACCGAGCCGGTACGCGGGGTGTGCCAGGCGCGTCAGCGAGGCCTGCTGTCGGCGCGCGGAGAGATCGTGGTGTCGGCCGATGCCGACACGATTTATCCCCCGGGTTGGTTGGCGCAGATCGAGGCCGCCTTCGATCGAGCTGTCGGAGTCGTTGCTGTGGCTGGTCCCTGCCGTTACGGCGAACCGCCGTGGTGGATGGCGCTGTTCTCCCGTGGCCTGTTCGCCGCGGTCGGTGCGGTGTATCGGGCATCGGGGTGGGTGAGCTACGTAACGGCCACGAACATCGCGTTCCGCCGGGCAATTTCGACGGCTACGACCTCAACCTCACCCAAGGCGGTGATGAGTTCGACGTGTTGCGGCGGCTGCGGCGACGGGGTCGGATCGTGTGGGATGGTGCGAATGTGGTGACGACGTCGTCGCGCCGTCAGTTGCGTGGCTTGTTCTACACGTTGCTGGTCACGTTCTTCGTGTACTACGTGCTGGGTTACTGGCTGAACCGGCTCGCCCGGCGCCAGGTCCTCGGGATGGTGCCGGCGGTCCGCAGACCTGTGGGGGCGGCCGACCACCGGCTGTGGACGCCTGACCTGCCGAGGGCTGTGGTTGGGCAGACGGTGGCGGCTGCGGGTCGACGTTCGGCCCGAGTTGAGTAGGCGAGTACGGCGACGGATCATCCGCTGGCCGGTCACCGCCCGGGTCGGCGGGTATCTGGTCTGAATTGTGAGGTGGCTCTGAATTGTGAGGTGACATCGTCTCGCGCACGGTGAGCGCCAGGCAGATCACTGCCGCGGCGAGCAGCCAGCCGGCGATGACGTCGCTGGCCCAGTGGTAGCCGAGATACACCCGGCTGAAACCGATGGATGCTGATAGCACGATCGCTGCCACCACAGCCAGGCGCCGGATTCCGGCCCGGGCACCGACGGTGAGCAGAACTGCGACCAGCACCCAGGTGATCGTGCCGTTGCCGGTGTGCCCGGAGGGGAAGGAGTAGTCCGACGACGGGCTGCCCAGTAGCTGGCCGGTGGCCGGGCGCGGACGTGCGACGGCCACTTTCACCAGGTACACCGTGCCGGCGCCGACCGCCATCCCGCCGAGCAGGAACAGGGCGCGGTCGAGGCGGCGGTCTTGGAGCACAAGTGCGGCGGCGGTGAGCCCGGCCGCACCTACCAGGACCGGGAACGAGCCGAGGGTGGTGACGGCGGTGGCGACGGCGGTGAGGGCGGAGCCGCGGCCCGCCACCACGATGGTTCGGACCGTGGTGTCGAACAGGTCGACCCCTCCGGTGGCCAGCACGATCCCCAGCACCGCGATGAAGGAGACGAAACACAACCCGCTGGCCACCGGCAGGGTCAGCCAGGTGCTCCACGCACTCGTTGTGCGGGTGGGGGTGCGGGTCACGGGTGGTCCTTCGTCTGGTTCGGGCCGACCGTGTGCCGATCCGCTCCCGACGAGACTGCCGGACGACGGCTGAGACCCGGCTGTGCACGCCTGTGATCATGGCTTTCACAGGTTCAGTTCGCGTTCACGGTTGGAGGCTGCTCGCCAGGTCCGCGGGAAGGAGCCGCCCGCTGCAGATCAGTCGGTCTGCGACCAGCACCGTGGTGGTCTGTGCGGCGAGGAGCCCGACGAGCACCAGGACCTGTGCTGCTCCGGCCTGGACGGCGGTGCCGCCGCCGAGCAGGACCCCGACGAACGCCCCGGGCAAGGTGACCAGGCCGACTGTTCGGGTCTGGTCCAGGACGGGGACCAACGCCTCCGGTAGCAGTTCTCGGACGACCTCGGCCATCGCGTCTGCGCGGATCAGCCCGAGGGACAGGGCAGCCTCATAGCTGCCGTGATCGTCGCGGAGCGCCGAGAACGCCCGTCGGCCGGCCAGTGAGTGCGCATTCATCGCGCCGCCGATCACGATTCCGGCGAACGGCACCAGCGAGGGACCGTTGAAGGGCACCGCACCGGTGATGAAGATGACCGCCAGGACCGGTACGACGCCGCAGGCGACGGCCACACCGGCCCACGGCCAGGCCCGTGGCGCCCCGATCCGCCGCGACGTGGTGAACACCGCGACCCCGAACATCATCCCGACGAACACGAGCGACCAGCCGACCGACCGGAGGACGGCGGCAATGACCACCGACACGACCGACAGTTGCAGCACGGCGCGGGCCGCGGCAACCGCGATGGAGCGTTCGGTCCGGAATCGACCGATCACCGACGCGGCGATCGCCAGCGTCACCAGCACCGTGAGAGCGATCAGCAGGCTGGGTCCGGGCTGGGTCGGCACGCGGCCAGCCTAGGTGGCTGGTGTTTTTCGCGTGGCGTTGACCGGGGTTCCGGGTTGGGCCTTGGAG
>JBBSQJ010000001.1:0-78538 GCA_038257965.1 Propionibacteriales bacterium | reverse complement strand
CACTCCGATGCGCTGCTCGGCGCGCTGGTCTGCAGACCTGGAGCCGGTCGGCTGGAGAAACTCTTGTCGTTCCGCTCCCGGCGGGGCGCGGTGCCCGGCCCGATGGAGGCCTACCTCGTGCTCCGCGGACTTCGTACGCTCGCCGTCCGGCTCGAACGTGCGCAGCAGAACGCACAGACGCTGGCCGCACGGCTCGCCGCGCACCCGGCCGTGACCCGGGTCCGCTACCCCGGTCTGCCCGACGACCCCGCCCATGAAGTCGCCGCGCGCACCATGGACGGCTTCGGCGCGATGATCGCCATCGAGTTGGCCGACGCCGCGGCAGCCGACGTCGTGGCAGACGGAGTGCGGCTCTGGGCGCATGCCACCAGCCTCGGCGGGGTCGAGTCCAGCCTCGAACGCCGTCGACGCTGGCCCAGCGAGCTGCCAGCGGTGCCGGAGGGCCTGCTGCGGCTTTCGGTGGGCATCGAACACGTGGAGGACCCGTGGTCGGACCTGGAGCGGGCCCTCGACAAGACGACCTGACCGTGCGCCCTTCGACAGGCTCAGGGCACGTCCACGCGAAAGGCACGTCCACGCCAGGCACACTTCCACGCGAAAGGCACGTCCACGCCAGGCACACGTCCACGCGAAAGGCACGTCCACGCCAGGAACGCTTCCACGCGAAAGGCACGTCTGCTCTCGGGGCAGTGTGCACGTTCGCGGAACCTCCCCGTTGACACCACTCTCCTAGAACAGCGAGCCGACGACCAGTCGGATGACCCGGTCGAAGACCCGGTCCGGCAGCACAGCCCGAAGGAAGAGCAACGGCTTCGCCCCGACCCCCACCGCATAGCGGGTACGCGGTCTGCGCGCGGTCACCGCGGCGGCCACGGCGTCAGCGACAACGGTCGGCGTCGAAGCCAGCAGAGTCCGCTGCCGCGAGCCGGCCGCCAGATTGGCGGCTGTCCGCTCGACGCGTCCCAGATAGGCGCCGCCCGCCGAAGCCGACAGCAGCCGTTCGGCCGCGATCGCGCCCCACTCGGTGCGGATGGCGCCGGGCTCGATGATCACCACGCGCACCCCGAACGGCTCCACCTCCATCCGCAGGCAGTCGCTGAGCGCTTCGAGTGCGTACTTCGTCGCGTGGTACCAGCCACCGAACGGCGTGTAGAGCCTGCCGCCCATCGAGCTGATGTTGACGATCGTCCCCGACCCGCGGGCCCGCATCTGCGGAAGCACCAGTCGGATCAGTTCGACGGCAGCGAACACGTTCACGTCGAACTGGGCGCGTGCCTCCTCTTCGGGAACGTCCTCCACGGCCCCGTACGACCCGTAGCCGGCGTTGTTGACCAAGACGTCGATCCGTCCAGTGTCGGCCAGGACCGCGTCGATGCCGGATCGACGTGAGGCCTCGTCGGTCACGTCCATGGCCAACACCCGCACGCCGTCTGCGGCCAGCGGCTCGAGTCGCGCGACCCGGCGTGCCAGTGCGTAAACGACGAAACCCGACGCTGCCAGCTGCCGGGCCGTGGCCGCTCCAATGCCTGACGAGGCGCCCGTCACGAGCGCCACCGGTCTCCCCATCCGACCTCCAACCTCCCCGAATCAGTTGCGCGGACGGGGCTCATCCTGACACGCGGCTCAGCCGGCGGCGACCACCTTCACCGAAGATCCGGCCACCGGGAATCGCGTCAGCCCGCGGATGAGGGAGCCTTGTCGTCTGGTGAGATCTCCGACCTGGCGCAGATCGGGGAATCGGGTGATGAGACTTCGGACCGCGGTCACGGCCTCGAGCCGAGCAAGCGGAGCGCCGACGCAGTAGTGGATTCCGCCCGAGAACGCCAGATGATCGCTCTTGTTCGTGCGGTCGAGGTCGAAGACCTCCGGCTCGGCGAAGACAGTGGGATCGCGATTTGCGCCGCCGAGTAGCGTCACCACGATCTCGCCACGCTTGACCAGCCGGCCGGCCACCGTCTGATCGCTGAGTGCGAACCGCCCCGTGCGTTGCACGGGCGGATCCCACCGCAACGTCTCCTCGACCGCTGCGTCCACCAGGGCGGGATCTTCGACGACTCGTCGCCATGCCTCGGGATGGTTCAGCAGGGCCAAGATCGTGTTGCCGATCAGGTTGACGGTGGTTTCGAAGCCCGCGATCAGCAACAGGGTGCACAGCGGGACCATCTCTTCCGGAGTGACGACGTCGCCTTCGGCGGACACCAATCGAGCGATCACTCCGTCGTCGGGATCGCTGCGCCGCGCCTCGAACACCGATCCGAAGATCCGCTCCAGCGCCTGCTGAGCGTGCATCAGCTCACCGGCGTGCTTGATCGACTGCAACCCACCGAGGGCGCTACCGAACGTGGCGCCGTACCGCGCGAACTCGTCGGCATCGGCATCGGGAATCCCGAGCAGGTCGGTGATCACCGCGATCGGCATCGGCGCGGCCAAGGACGTGACGAGGTCGAACGGCTCGTCCCGGGCGGCGGCGCGCCCCAGCAGCTCGTCGACGACCCGCTGGATCAACGGAGCGAAGGCGGCGACCGCCCTCGGGCTGAACGACGGCGAGACGAACCGCCGCAATCTGGTGTGGTCCGGCGGATTCATCTCCAGGAACGACAGTTGGGGTGACCCGGCGAGGGAGTCCGCATGTTGCGACGCTGCCCCGAACTGCCGGTTGCGCAACACGTCGTTGCACACCTCGTGACTGGCTGTGGTCCAGGCCCCGAAGGTCGAGCGAGACATCGGGCCCCTCGCGCGGACGTCGGAATACAGCGGATACGGATCGAGCCGACCCTGATCGAGGTGGAGCCGGCACAGCGGATCACGCCGCAGATGCGCTCCGATCCGGATTCTGGCCCGCTCGCTCAAGAAGTCCCGGACGAAGATCATCTGCTCCGTGCGCTTGCCCATGTGTTCCTGCCTCCCATGCGCCGACGGCATGCTTCGGACTCATCAAGTCTGCGTCGCGGGAGCAACCAGGACATAGCCGAATTGTCATGTTCGACTCGGCCACGTGCGGCCCACCCGGGTCAGTAGCGCTCCGGCTTGGCCGAGCGCGACATCAGCGCGTCGATCATGTCGCGCGGCGCCAACCTCTCCGCGATCACGGCGTCTACCGCTTCGACGATCGGCATCTCCACGTTGTTGTCGACTGCGAGCTGCCGGATGGACGCGCAGGACTTGACACCCTCGGCCACCTGCCTGGTCGACGCGGCGATCTCGGCGACTGTACGTCCGCGCCCGAGCTGCTCGCCGAAGGTCCGGTTGCGAGACAGCGGAGACGAGCAGGTGGCGACCAGGTCGCCGAGTCCGGCCAGTCCGGAGAAGGTGTATGGATCGGCGCCCAGCGCCACCCCTAGCCGGATCGTCTCGGCGAGCCCCCGGGTGATCACCGATGCCGTCGAGTTGTCTCCCATGCCGAAGCCGACTGCCATCCCTACTGCGAGTGCGATCACATTCTTGGTGGCCCCGCCGAGTTCCACCCCGATCACATCGGTGTTCGTGTAGGCCCGGAACCTGGCGGTGTGGCAGGCCACCTGGAGCGCTTCCGCGGTCTGCATGGACGTACTGGCCACGACCGTGGCCGCCGGTTGGCGCTCCGCGATCTCCCGAGCCAGATTGGGACCGGAGACCACGGCAATCCGATCGTGGCTGATCCGGGTCACTTCGGCGACGAGCTGACTCATCCGTAGTCCGGTGCCGAGCTCGATGCCTTTCGCCAGGCTGACCAGCGCCGCATCATCGGGTAGCTGCCAGCGAGCCAGGTTCTCGCGCAGCGCCTGAGACGGTATCGCCAGCACAACGAACCGCGCGCGGTCCATCGCCTCCTGCGCATCGGCAAACGCGTGGATCGCGTCTGGAAGCACGAGATCGGGAAAGAAGGCCGAGTTGACCCGCTCCCGGTTGATCGACTCGGCCTGATCGGCCTGGTGCGACCACAGCGATACCGCGCATCCCGCATCGGCCAGCACCGTGGCGAAGGCCGTTCCCCACGACCCGGCACCCATCACGGCCACGCGTGTTCGGCCTTCGGCGCTCATCGGTCTCCCTCTGCATCGCTGGGCCTGGGTTCGCTCGGGGTGGGGTTGCTGGGGGCAGAGTCACCGGGAGCGGGAGCGTCAGCGGCTACCGCCCCGGTCGGCGGCGTCTCTTGCCGGAGCTCGCCGACCAGATCGGTCAGGGTCGCCATCATCCGCTGCGTCGTCCGAACGAGCATGGCAGACGTCACCTCGCCGGACTCGCCGGGCTCCAGCGGGACTGGGTCGCCGGTGGTCACCCGGAACGTCTTGCGGGGCAGCAGCTTGGGGAACTCGATCCGCTTGCCGTACATGATGTCCTGAGCGCCCCACTGGGCGACGGGAATGATCGGGCAGCCGGTCGCGTACGCGATCCGAGCCGCGCCGGTCTTGCCGGCCATCGGCCAAAGGTCCGGATCTGTGGTGATCGTCCCCTCCGGATAGACGACGACGCACTTGCCCTGCTGGACGGCCACGATCGCGGCACTCAGTGCGTCCGAAGCCGACCGCGAGTTGCGCTGCACCGGGATCTGGCCGGCCGCGGCCAGGATCTGAGCGACCAGCGGCACACGGAACAACGAATCCTTGGCCAGGAACCGGGCCCAGCGTCCCGAGAACGCCAGATACTGGACGACGGCGATCGGATCGGCGTTGGAGATATGGTTGACCACCACCACGAGACCGCCGGTCTGTGGCAGCTTCGCCTGGTCACGCCAGTCACGACGGATCAACCACTTGATCAAGGTGTGGATGAACAACAAGACAAAGCGATAAGTCGGCTCCACCGCTTCGTGATTGGCCTCAGACAGTGGACCGAGCACGGCCTGGTCCCGCTCGGACGGATCGCTCATGCACCCTCCTGGCACCATCGAGGTGGACAGGGCCCACCTGTCTCATCGCCGCCGACGAGTGGCAACAATCTAGAGGATCGTGGCAGCATCGAGTGATCATGGAGGCGGTGCCCGATATGTCGATCGCGGCACAGCCGATGCGCAGCGGTGCGGTCGTCGCCCTGAAGCCCTTGCGATCCGCCAAGTCTCGGCTCCGGGGCATCCCGGCCCCCTATCGCGAACACATCGCGTGGTGTCTGGCCTACGACACGATCAGGGCCCTGGCCGACGCCGTCGACCGCGTGGTCGTGGTGAGCAACGAACCGTCGCTGGCTGGTCGGTTGCGACCCTTCGGGCCACGAGTTCGCCTCAGCACAGAAGGCCCCTCCGTGGGGATGAACGCCGCCCTTGCCGCGGGAGCTGCCCAACTCACCCACGACGGGCTCTCCATCGTGGTCGCCTGTGTGGGCGATCTTCCTTGCCTCAGGCCCAGCACGGTACGTCGGTTGGTCGCCGCAGCCACCCATCATCGGCGGTCATTCGTCGCCGACGCCTCAGGAACGGGGACGACCATGCTGCTCGCGCGCGGCGTCAGTCTCGATCCGCGCTTCCAGGGCCTGTCTGCCTCCGCTCATCGCGGGTCAGGTGCAATCGCCATCACCGAGTCCGATATCGGCCCGCTGAGTGATGCACGGCGCGATGTCGACACGCTGGCCGATCTGAACGAGGCTGCGATCCTCGGCTTGGGTTCCCGGACCGCGGCCCTGTTCGATCATGAAACGAACCGACTAGGTCGGTTCGAGCCGATCACGGTGCTCAGGCCGGACGGCGAAGGGCTCGGGATGGCGCTCGCCGCCGACGGCCGCCATTACCGGATCAGCACTTCGGCCTTGCCGGGGCATCCGCACAACATGACGCCAGGGCAACGTCTGAACGCTGCCCTGGCGGATGATCGGGTGTTGTCTGCCTGGCTGTGATCCAGCCGCCGTCCCACTAGCTTCTGGCGCTCCGCTTCGCGGGTGCCTTCCTGGCTGCCGTCGTCTTGGCCGGAGCTACCTTCTTGCCGGTCGCGCCGGCGGCTCGGGCGGTCTTGGCCGGAGCCTTCTTCGCCGGGATCGCCTTGACCGCCGGTGCCGTCTTGGCGGCGGTCTTGGTAGCTGTGCTCTTGCGCGCCGGGGCCTTGGTGGCCGCCGCCCTCGTGGTCGTCTTGGCCGGTGCGGCCTTGGTCGCAGCTGCGGTGGCCGGAGCCTTGGTCACGGGAGACTTCTTGGCGGTGGTCTTGGTCGCCGTGGCCTTGCGCCCCGGTGCCTTGCTCGCCGCGTTCTTGACGGCGGCGGTCTTCACCGCCGGGGACTTCGCGACCGGACTCTTCGCAACCGGGGCCTTTGCCGCAGCCTTCTTGGCCGCCCGGGGAACCTTCTTCTCCCCGGAGGTGAACGCTTTCAGATCAGAACCGGCGCGGAATCGCGGCACCGCCGTGGCCTTGGCGCGTTTGCGCTCCCCGGTGCGCGGATTGCGTACCATCCGTGACGGGCGTGCCACCTTCTCGAAGACACCGAACCCGGTGATCGACACCTTCGTCCCACCGGCAACCTGGTAGGTGATTGTTTGAACAACCGCGTTGAGGGCCTTGCCGGCCTCGGACTTGTTGCCCTCGTAGTGCGACGAAAGCGCCTCGATGAATTCTGCCTTGTTCACGCCGGACCCTTCTTGACCGCTGTGCGCCAACCCGGATCGGGCTGTCGGGCAGCCGCACGGTACGCCTGCTGGCACAACGCTAGGCAATGACCTCCGTCGGCACAATCACCAAACGGCACAAATGGTGAAGTGTCGTTGAAAAACGGCGCTGAATCGACGATCAGGAGCCGGATTCGACCCTTGCGGGGAGGGTTCGAGGCAGGAAGGCCGGCCGCTCGGCCTCGAATTCGTCGATCGCTTCGACGTGGCGAAGGGTCAGTCCGATATCGTCCAAACCCTCCATCAACCGCCACCTTGTGTAGTCGTCGATCTCGAAAGCCGTCTCGAAGCCTGGCGCGGTGATCGTCCGCGCAGCAAGATCAACAGTGAGCGCCGTGCCGGCGTTGGTCTCGACGAAGTCCCACAGTTCTTCGACGATCTTCTGATCGACGACCGCGATCAGCAGCCCGGCCTTGCCGGAGTTTCCGCGGAAGATGTCGCCGAACCGTGAACCGATGACCACCTTGAACCCGTAGTTCTGCAACGCCCACACGGCATGCTCGCGAGACGAGCCCGTCCCGAAGTCCGGCCCGGGAATCAAGATCGTCGCGCCCGCGTACTGCGGCTGGTTGAGCACGAAGTCCGGATCGGCGCGCCACGCGGCGAAGAGCCCGTCCTCAAAGCCGGTCTTGGTTACTCGCTTCAGGTAGACGGCTGGGATGATCTGGTCGGTATCGACATTGCTGCGCCGCAAAGGAAGCGCGGTGCCCGTGTGGGTGGTGAACTTGTCCATGGTCAGCCTCCTCGGCGGTTCAGCGGGCGGGGGTCATGAGATCGGCCAGGTCTGCCGGAGAACCGAGCCGACCCAAGACAGCTGTGGCGGCGGCGACCGGCGGAGACACCAGGTGCGTCCGCCCGCCCTTTCCCTGCCGTCCTTCGAAGTTGCGGTTCGAGGTGGACGCCGCACGCTCGCCCGGAGCGAGCTGATCGGGATTCATGCCCAGACACATCGAGCAGCCGGCCGCACGCCACTCCGCGCCGGCTTCGATGAAGATCGCGTCGAGTCCTTCGGACTCGGCCTGCAACCGGACCCGTGCCGAGCCGGGCACCACCAGCATGCGTAGCGATTCAGCGATGTGATGGCCCTCGATCACGCCGGCCGCGGCACGCAGGTCCTCGATCCGGCCGTTCGTGCACGAGCCCAGGAACACCGTGTCCACAGCGATCTCGCGCATCGGCGTACCTGGCTGCAGGGCCATGTACTCCAACGCCTTGGTGGCCGCGGTCCGGTCCGCCTCTTCGGGGAACTCCTCCGGGTCCGGCACCCGGGCACTGAGCGGAACACCCTGGCCCGGATTCGTGCCCCAGGTGACAAAGGGTGTGAGTTGGGTTGCGTCCACAAAGACCTCGGCGTCGAACTTCGCGTCCGGATCGCTCTTCAGGGTCTTCCAGTGATCGACCGCGTCGATCCAGCCAGCTCCCGTCGGGGCATGCGGCCGACCTTGGACGTAGGCGAACGTCGTCTCGTCGGGCGCGATCAAGCCGGCCTTCGCACCCCACTCGATGCTCATGTTGCAGATGGTCATCCGACCCTCCATCGAGAGCGCTTCGATCGCCGATCCGCGATACTCCACGATGTGGCCCTGCCCGCCACCGGTGCCCACCTTGGCGATCAACGCCAGCACGACGTCCTTGGCCGTGACGCCCGGCGGCAACTCGCCGTCGACATTGACCGCCATCGTCTTCGGTCGAGCCTGCGGCAGGGTCTGGGTGGCGAGCACGTGCTCGACCTCCGAGGTGCCGATGCCGAAGGCGATCGCGCCGAACGCGCCGTGGGTCGCGGTGTGCGAGTCGCCGCAGACGACCGTCAGTCCGGGCTGGGTCAGGCCCAGCTGCGGGCCGATGATGTGCACGATGCCTTGATCGAGATCGCCGAGGCTGTGGATCCGGATGCCGAACTCCTTGGCATTGTTGCGAAGGGTGTCGACCTGAATCCGCGATACCGGGTCCGCGATCGGCTGGTCGCTGTTCAGGGTGGGGGTGTTGTGGTCCTCGGTGGCCATCGTCAGATCGGGTCGCCGCACCGGCCGGCCGGCTTGCCGCAGGCCGTCGAATGCCTGCGGGCTGGTCACCTCGTGCACCAGGTGAAGATCGATGACGAGGAGATCAGGCTCGCCCTCGGCGGATCGGACGACATGCGCGTCCCAGACCTTCTCGCTCAGTGTCTTGCCCATGGCTCCGGTGTGCCTTCCTGTCGATACGAAAGCCGCGCTGCGCGTCCCGGCCCGCATTTGCATTCCAGCATGCGAGACGGCAGTATCAATGCATGGACAACTCTAGCGGTGTCGGTGTTCTCGACAAAGCCGCTCTCGTCCTGAGCGCACTCGAAACCGGGCCCACCACGCTGGCCGGTCTCGTCTCGGCGACAGGGCTTGCCCGCCCCACCGCCCACCGCCTCGCGGTCGCGCTCGAACACCACCGCCTGGTCAGCCGCGATCTCCAAGGACGGTTCGTGCTCGGTCCCCGGCTCGGCGAGCTCGCCTCCGCGGCCGGCGAGGATCGCCTGCTCGCCACCGCCGGCCCGGTGCTGGCGAGGCTTCGCGATATCACCGGTGAGTCGGCCCAGATGTTCCGCCGACAGGGCGACTTCCGGGTCTGTGTGGCGACCGCGGAGCGGATGTCGGGCCTGCGCGACTCGGTGCCGGTCGGCACCCAGCTGACCATGACTGCCGGATCGGCCGCCCAGGTCCTGCTGGCCTGGGAGGAGCCGGAGCGGATGCAGCGAGGCCTCCGCGGCAGCCGCTACTCCGCGGTGGCCCTGGCCGCCGTGCGCCGGCGTGGCTGGGCACATTCGGTCGGTGAGCGTGAGGCGGGCGTGGCGTCGGTCTCGGCGCCGGTCCGGTCGCCATCGGGGAAGGTGATCGCCGCCGTGAGCGTCTCCGGACCGATCGAACGACTGTCCCGCCAGCCCGGTAGGCTGCACGCGCCGGCGGTTGTCGCCGCCGCCGAGCGGTTGAGTGAAGTCCTGCGTCGAAGCGGAGCCGAGTAGGTCCCGACTCGCCGCGACCCAGCCGGAGCGAGGAGATCCCGATCACGCCGACCGACTCCACCGACGAACCGACTGTGCACCGAGCGGCGCGGATGGACTACGCGATCTCGCGCTGGCGGGCCCGGCGGGCCCGCGCGCGCGGAGCACGAGCCACCGTGATCGCCTACACCGGCTATGGCACGACGTCGTGGATTCGCGTGCTGGGTCGCGTGCTGCTCACCAAGGAACCGAACGGACGTCTGCCGGGAGGCGAACCGAGTGGCTGGCGTGGCTGGCGGAGCTTCACCCTGGTCCCGGTGGAGAGCGCAACAGTCACGCTCCGCGTAGCCGATTCCGAACTCAGCGTCACCTCGGATCGCAACGGCATCGTCGACACCCGCGTGTCGATAGACCTCGAACCGGGTTGGCACGCCGTCAGCTTCAGCAGCGAGGGCTCCGAACCGGCGACGGCGAGGGTCAACGTGATCGCCGACGACGCCACCTTCGGAGTGGTCTCCGACATCGACGACACGGTGATGGTCACAGCACTGCCTCGGCCCATGCTCGCGGCGTGGCACACATTCGTGGTCAACGAGCACGCCCGAGCCACCACTCCCGGCATGCCCGTGCTGTACGAACGTTTGGGCGAGGGTCACCCGAGGGCCCCGTTCGTCTACCTCTCCACCGGCGCCTGGAACGTTGCTCCCACGCTCACCCGATTCTTGTCGCGGAATCTTTATCCGGCGGGCCCCTTACTGCTGACCGACTGGGGACCGACGACCGACCGCTGGTTCCGCAGCGGCCAGGAACACAAGCGGAAGGCGCTTCGTCAACTCGCCGAGGAGTTCCCCGGCATTCGCTGGCTACTGATCGGCGACGACGGCCAGCACGATCCGCAGATCTATAAGGACTTCGCGGCCGAGCATCCCGATCGGATCGCCGCGATTGCTATCCGACAACTGACGCCGGGGGAGGCGGTGCTGGCCGGCGGTGGTCGCCGGGAGCAGGTGCGCCGCCTCGCACTGTCGGTTCCCTGGGTCCACGCACCCGACGGCGCCGGCTTCGCTGCCGAGTTCGAGCGACTCGGACTTATCCCCCGCCGTGAGCGCGAACTCGAGGTGTAGGCCGATCACTTCAGGTGCGCGGGACGGACTGAGCCCGCACCTCTTCGTGAACGCGACCGACTGTGCCCGGCCCGGACGAGGACAGCAAAAGGTTAGGGTGACTGGGTGCCGCCGGTGGTCGTCGTGGGAGCAGGGCTGGCCGGGTTGGCCTGCGCGCAGCGGTTGACTGCTGCCGGTCGCGAGGTGATCGTGCTGGAGGCGTCCGATGCGGTCGGTGGCCGGGTCCGGACCGACGTCATCGATGGGTTCCGGTGTGATCGGGGCTTCCAGTTGCTGAACCCGGCATATCCGGTCCTGCCGCTTGTCGTCGATGTCGACCAGCTGGATCTGCGTGCCTTCGACGCGGGCGTGGCTGTGGCGTCCGGCGATTCGAGGTCGGTCCTGGCTGACCCCCGCAGGGCACCCGCGTTGCTGCCGGCCACCGTGAGGTCTCCGGTCGGCTCGATCATGGAGAAGCTCGCCTTTCTCCGCTGGGCACTGACCTGTCTGGCTCCCGTCCACCGCCTGCTGTCGGCGCCGGACAGCACCCTCGCCGAGGCGCTCGACCGAGCCAAGATCCGAGGTCGCTTGCGGACCGGAGTCGTCGAACCCTTCCTGGCCGGAGTGCTGGCCGACTGGGATCAGACCACCTCGGCCACCTTCGCCCGATTGCTGGTTCGCTCGTTCCTGCTCGGGTCACCGTCCGTGCCGTCGTCGGGGATGGCTCGGCTGCCGGAACTGCTCGCCGCCGGCTTACCCGTCGGCGCGGTGCGGCTCGAAGAATCGGTCGTACGGGTGAGTGCCGACCGAGTGCGTACGAGGAACCAGGAGTTCCGAGCTGCGGCCGTGGTGGTCGCGACCGATCCGTCCACTGCCGCCCGGCTGGCGGGCATCGAGCCGCCGCTCATGAAGAGTCTGACGACGTTCTGGCACACGGCAGACGAACCGCCAACCCGGGACAAACTCCTGCACCTCGACGCCGACCGTCGAGGACCGCTGGTCAACTCCGCGGTGCTGACCAACGTCGCACCGAGCTACGCCCCGGCCGGTCGAACCCTGATAGCGAGCACGACGATCGGTGCCGACGGCAGCGAGGCGGCGGAGGCGGTGGTTCGCCGCCAGGCCGGCCTGGTGTACGGAGTCGATCCTTCCCGGTGGCGGCTGATCACCGAACACGTCATCGCCGAAGCTCTCCCCGCCCAGCCCCCGCCGCTGCGTCCCCGCCGAGCCGTCCGCCTTACGACCGGGGTTCTGGTGGCCGGCGATCACCGGGACACGGCCTCCATCCAGGGAGCACTCGTCTCGGGTCGTCGAGCCGCTACTGCGGTTCTGGCCGCCGAGCGACCGCGATAGGTCGCCGACACGAGCTCAAATCGAGCCGGCGGGGTCGATCCGGCGGGGTCGAGCCGCGGCGTGCTACTGCAACGACTTCGCCTCCTGGATCCAGCCGGCGACCTGATCCTCCGACAATGCGACCACCTTCCCGTGCCGCTCGGCGATCATCTTGGTCAGCGACGCGGGATTGCGGTGACTCAGTTCCTTGATCGAATCGACTCCGATGCTCTCGAGCATCTCCGTGTGCTTGGGACCGATTCCCTTGAGCTTGTGGAGATCGTTTTCCATCGCCTGCGTCATCACCGCTCCTCGTCGCGAACTGGTTTGTCCGTCGAAGAAAACCTAGATCACCGAGCGCGCGGCTGTCCATGGAGTAGCCCCGACGGGATTCGAACCCGCGCTACCGCCTTGAGAGGGCGGCGTGCTAGGCCGCTACACAACGGGGCCCTAGCTGGTGATCATCGAAGCCAGGCTCCGCGATCAGGCCGATCGTCACTGACCGACGCGGTAGCTTACCAATCCGCCCGAAGATGGTCGAATCAGCGCTCCAGCTGGGGTACTAGGACTCGAACCTAGACTAACTGAACCAGAATCAGCCGGGCTGCCAATTACCCCATACCCCACCCTACGACCCGTTGCGGGCCGAGCGACCCTTCCGGGCCGACTGATGACTTTACTGTAGGACGCGGGTGGGACCCAAACCGAACCGGTCAACCGTCGTGAGTTTGATCGCGGGCCACGGCGGGCACGTAGGACACCAACGCGCAGTTGGACTTGACCAGCTCACTGCGCACCCGGTTGCCGGTGCGTCGATCGATCAGGTCGCGCCAGATCTCGTTGCGTCGATACCAGCGTCCGTCGCTTCGAAAGAAGCGCTCGTGGCGGGCATAGACGCGGTAGGAGTGCGGGATCGGTCGGTCGGCCCGCAGCACACCTTCCAGGTATCGCTCTCCTACCCGGGTCCGCAGCTGGAACACCGCATCGGTGTCGTTGCGGAACCGGAAGTCCACGTAGTTGTAGTAGATGGTGCAGCCGACGCCCCAGGGCAGCACGCGACCGTTGTCGGGGAAGGGGTCGAATGAGTGCTCGGATCGCTCAGTGACCACCACCGGGCTGTGCAGCACCATCCAGTGCAGCAGGTTCGCCAGTTGGCAGATTCCGCCACCGACCCCGGGAGAGGCCTGACCGTTGTCCAGCAGCATGCCCTCGATGTAGCCCTTGCGCCGACTGGCCCGCCCGACCGTGCGACAGAACGAGAACTCCTCGCCGGGCCTGATCAACAAGCCGTCCAGACGAGCGGCGGCCAGCCGGAGATTGTGGATCTTGTTGTGTTGTAGCCACATCTCGAAGTCACCGAGTGTGCGCAGCAACAACGACTTGTGCGGCTTGATCCGGATCGGCAGGTCCGTCGACGACCTGGACTCGGCGAACCGCGTGTCCGATGTCAACCAACGGAGGTGACCCCTCAGTCGCAGGATTTCGACGGCCAGCGGATAGAGCGCCGGGAAGCGCTCGGACAACCGTCTGCCACGCGGGCGAAGTGCCGCTGGGAGATCGTCCAGATCGTCCACATCCGATCCGGTATGCAAAACCGCCGACATCACGCCCCCTCGACCGACGAACCGGCGCAAGCATCGCACGCGCCCGACCGGTGCAGTCGATGACGCGCGGATGAGTCTTGTCTAGCGTACGATCGGCGACGAGCTTCGGACCCGGTTCGCCGGCTTCAGCTTCACGGCGACCAGTAGGGCCAGCGCGGCAAACACCGCGAAGCCGCCGACGTCGAACACCGCGTCGAGCCAGCCGATCTCCCGGACCGCCTTGAGCGCGGCGATCGAGGTGGTCAGGCCGGCGATCACGTACGCGAAGATGTTGTTGACTACATGCGCGGCAACCGAGGCCTCGATGCCACCCGTGCGCCAGACCAGGATCGCCGCAAGGAGTCCGAACGCGAATCGATCCAGGAACAGCGGCAGGTTCTGCGAACCGTGGAAGAACGCGAAGACGAGCGCCGACGCCACGACGCCGATCCAGGCCTGCGAAAAGAGACTGCCAAGCGCCTGCAGGAGGTATCCCCGGAAGAACACCTCCTCTGCCGCCGCCTGGATGGGTGAGGTGAGCACGATCACCACGAGAAAGCCCCAGAAACCGGTCTGCGGTCCGAAGGATGCCGACCGACTCACCAGCGTCGAGAGCAGCAGCACGCCGTTGAGGGCGATCACGGCCACGCCAAGGCAGGCTAGGAAGTAGGGCCAGCGCACCCGCGCCTGGACCGACAAGAGCCAGGACGGTTGCATCCGGTGCAGCAACATCATCAGCACGCACGCGATAGGGATGAGTGTCGCGAGCCCCAGGTTCGCCGCCAGCATCCCGTTCGGCCGCTCGAACGCGACAGCCTGCTCGAAGTAGGTCCGATAGTCCCGGCCGGACGCGAACAGGCTCCAGGACAAGAACACCACGACCTGGCTGACGATGCTGGTCAACAAGATGAAGAACGAGATGCCCATCAAGACCCCGACGAGCGATCGCCACGGCTGGTAGCCATCGACGCGCAGAATCTGCGGATAGCTCGCACCGTCGGGTGGGAGGTTGGGTTCGACGATGTCGAGCGAAGGCCGTGACCGACCGCCTCTGCGGTTCGCAGCCCGCGAGCGGGGTGCCGGGGTGGTTTTATCCGACGACCCGCCGCCCGGCCGTGGAGCCGGCTTCGACTGCGTTGCGCGGACAGCCGGGTTTCCCGACCGCCTAGTCCTGGCACCCTTTGGCTGTTTCTTCGCCTCCTTGGCCATCAGGCACCGATGGTCGCGGCGGCGGCCGCCAGGCGGGCCAGGACCGAACTGCGACCCAGCAACTCGATCGACTCGAACAGCGGCGGCGAGATCCGCTTGCCCGTGACGGCCGCGCGGACCGGACCGAAGGCGAGCTTCGGCTTCAGGCCGAGGTCCTCGATCAACGCCTTGCGCAGCGCCGCCTCGATCTCGGCATGACCGAACGGTTCGACGTCATCCAGTACGGCCGTCGTTGCGGCCAGCACCGGCGCTGCGTCGGCGCCAAGGGTGAGAGCCGGATCGATAGTGAGGTGATCGTCGGCGGTGAACAAGAAGGCCAGCAGGTCCACCGCCTCGGACAGCGTCTGGATGCGTTCCTGGACGAGTGGACTCGCCGCCGAGAGCGTGGCCCGCTGCCCCGACAGCGGTGGATCCTCGACCAGTCCCGCGCTCACGAAGAACGGCACGAGGCGCTCGGTGAGCTCGTCGGGGGTCAGTAGCCGGATGTGCGAGGCGTTGATGGCTTCGCACTTCTTCGGATCGAACCGTGCCGGGTTCGCGTTGACCCGCCGGATGTCGAAGGCATCGACCATCTCCTGCACGGTGAAGATGTCCCGGTCGTCGCCGATCGCCCAACCCAGAAGCGCCAGATAGTTGAGCAGCCCCTGCGGCAGGTAACCGCGCTCCATGTACTCGGCCAAGCCGCTTCCCTTGTCCCGCTTGGACAGCCGGCGGTTGCCTTCGCCGAGCACGGTCGGCAGGTGCCCGAAGATCGGGATCGTGCCGTCGCCGACCCCGATGGCGTTCAACGCCTGGTAGACGGCGATCTGTCGTGGGGTCGAGGGCAGCAGGTCTTCCCCCCGCAGCACGTGGGTGATCTTCATCAGCGAGTCGTCGACCGGATTGACCAGGGTGTACAACGGCTCGCCGTTGCTGCGGACGATGACGAAGTCTGGCACGTGGATCGACTCGAAGGTCACCTCACCGCGCACGAGGTCGTTGAAGGTGATGGGTTCCTGGCCGACGCGCATCCGCACCACGAAAGGGCTTCCGGCCGACTCGTGTCCAGCGACGGTCTCGGCCGGGGGGTCGCGACAGAATCCGTCGTATCCCGAGGGGGCACCCTTGGGTCGCTGCGCCTCGCGAGCTTCGATCTCCTCCCGCCTGCAGAAACAGCGATAGGCGTGGCCGGCGCCGAGCAACTTCGGCACGATCTCCGCGTACGTGTCCAGCCGCTCGGTCTGCAGATACGGACCGTACGGACCGCCGACGCCCGGACCCTCGTCCCAGGCGAGCCCGAGCCACTTCAGCGAGTCGTAGACGACCTCGTACGCCGCTTCGAGGTTGCGTGCGGCGTCGGTATCCTCGATCCGTAGGACGAACGTGCCGCCGTAGTGCCGTGCGAAGACCCAGTTGAACAAGGCACTGCGGACATTGCCGACATGCAGGTTGCCGGTCGGTGACGGCGGAAAGCGAACGCGCACCTGCTCCGGTGCGATTCCGCCGAGGACATCGAGGTCGTTCACGGGTTTCCTTGCTCTCCTGGATTGTGCTGGGCTCGAGATGCTGTCGCTGGACTGTCAGGGCGTGTCAGAGCTTCGTGACAAGGTTCGTCAGCGTACCGATGCCGGCCACCGTGACGCTGACTTCCTGGCCGGGCAGCATGGGGCCGACGCCCGCCGGTGTGCCGGTCAGGATCACGTCGCCCGGCAGCAGGGTGGTGAACGAGGTGACGTGGACGATCAGGTCGGCGATCGATCGGACCATCAGCGCCGTCGAGCCCTGCTGTTTCACCTCACCGTCCAGCGTGGTGGTGATCATCAGATCACCGGCCTCTTCCAGGCTCTGGTGGGTGCTGATCCACGGTCCGAGCGGGCAGAACGTGTCGTAGCCCTTGGCTCGGGCCCACTGCTTGTCGGCTTGCTGCAGATCGCGAGCGGTGACGTCGTTGGCGACCGTGTAGCCGAAGATCACCTCCGCCACCCGCTCCGCCGGGACCTCCTTGCAGATCCGCCCGATCACGACCGCGAGCTCTCCCTCGAAGTGCAGGTCACTCGTGGTGGGTGGGTAGCCGATCGGCTCACCCGGTCCGATCACGGAGGTATTGGGCTTGAAGAAGATGAGCGGCGTGCTCGGCACCTCGTTGCCCAGCTCAGCGGCATGGGCGGCGTAGTTGCGGCCGACACCGACCACCTTGCTGCGCGGGATCACCGGCGCAAGCAGCCGCACCCCGTCGATCTCGCGGCGCTCGCCGGTGAGCTGCACCGGCCCGGCCAGCGGATCGGCGCTCAGCGACGCCACGGTGTCCGGATGGGAGCCGCCGTCCTCGGCCAGTTCCACCACCCCGTACTGCGGATCCCCACCGGCCGCGGCAAACCTCGCTATTCGCACACCGCTTAAACTAGTCGGCGCTCGCGGCCCCTCCTGCTGTGCCCTGAGCTTGTCAGGGCACGGAGCCACATCGACGGGCGTCGTTTCAAACAGGCTCACGACCCATCCTGGGCGCGCTCAGGACCCATCTCGGGTGGGTTCAGGGCCCATCGGGGAGACTCACAGGCATGAACAGTGAGCCGTACAACGTGGTCGAACTCATCACCGCCACACGCGACGGCGGGATCCTCGGCGACGATCAGGTCGACTGGGTGATCGACGCGTACGTCCGGGGTGTGGTCGCCGACGAGCAGATGTCCGCGCTGGCCATGGCGGTGTACTTCCGCGGTCTGGCCCCCGACGAGCTGAGCCGCTGGACCGCGGCGATGATCGCAACCGGGGAGCGGCTGGACTTTTCCTCGCTGTCCCGACCGACCGCCGACAAGCACTCCACCGGTGGGGTCGGCGACAAGGTCACCCTCCCGCTGGCGCCGTTGGTGGCGGCCTGCGGCGTGGCCGTGCCGCAACTCTCCGGCCGCGGCCTCGGTCATACCGGTGGCACGTTGGACAAGCTGGAGGCCATTCCCGGCTGGCGGGCCGAGGTGTCGAACGCCGAGATGCTGGCGCAACTGGAGGACGTGGGCGCGGTCGTCTGTGCGGCCGGGGCGGGGCTGGCGCCGGCCGATGCGAAGCTGTACGCGCTGCGCGACGTCACCGGCACCGTCGAGTCGATCCCGCTGATCGCGTCGTCCATCATGAGCAAGAAGATCGCCGAGGGCACCCGTGCGCTGGTGCTGGACGTCAAGGTCGGCTCGGGCGCGTTCATGAAGGATCTCGACCAGGCCGCGGTGCTCGCCGAGACGATGGTCGGGCTCGGCACTGAGGCCGGCGTCATCACGGTGGCGCTGCTGACCGACATGTCGACCCCGCTCGGCCGGACCGCCGGCAATGCCCTCGAGGTGGCCGAGTCGGTCGAGGTGCTGTCCGGCGGTGGACCGGCCGACGTGGTCGAGCTGACCCTGGTCCTGGCCCGGGAGATGCTCGGCGCCTCCGGACACGGTGATGTCGACCCCGCCGAGGCACTGGCCGACGGGCGCGCGATGGACTGCTGGCGGGCGATGATCCGCGCCCAGGGTGGTGATCCCGACGCTCGCTTGCCCGTGGCGAAGGAAACCGACATCGTCACCGCCGATCGAGACGGTGTGCTCACCGTGCTCGACGCGTTAGCCGTCGGTGTCGCCGCGTGGCGGCTGGGGGCCGGCCGATCCACCAAGCGTGACAGTGTCCAGGCCGGAGCCGGTGTCGAACTGCACGCCAAGCCGGGCGATTCGGTTCGCGCCGGACAGCGGTTGATGACACTGCACACCGATACCCCCGAGCGCTTCGCCCGCGCGCGTGCGGCGCTCGACGGTGGATACACGATCACCGAATCGTCGGCCGGCTGCGTCAGAGATCTCATCCTCGGCCGGATCGACTGACCTCCCGATCAGCTCAGCGCGGATCGGACCCGGTCCCAGAGTGCGGAGTTATCGGGCGTTCGGGCCGGCATCCGCTGCACCGCCAGCCGACGATCCAGGTCCGCTCGGTCGGGTTCGGCCCCGGCCTGCAAGAGGACGTCGATCAACTCGACGTCCAGTCGCCGAGCGGCTGCGCCCAGCGGCGTTATCCCGTCGATGCCGGTGGCGCGGTTCAAGGTGGCACCTGCTCCGCACCGGAGCAGCAGCCGAACACTATCGAGTGGACCGGCCTCGACCGTCGCCGAGAGCGGGGTGTCCCCCTCCAGCCCGACAACGTCGACACGAGCGCCGCCCGCGAGGAGCACGCGGACGGTCTCCCACTGCTGGCGAAGGCAGGCCATCAGCAGCGGAGTCGCGTCGCGCTGACCGTCCCGGCCGTCGACATCGGCGCCGCGGCGCAGCAGCAGGATCACCGTGTCGAGCGGTCCGCCGTCGTCGATCTCCTCGATGGCCAGGTGCAACGGTCGCCAGTAAGGCCAGTCGGACTGCACCGCGTCGGGATCACTCCCGGCGTCCAGCGCTCGACCGACTCCGGCAATGTCGTGCTCCGCGATCGCCCGGAACAGCTCGAGCTCTTTCACAGATTCGCCATCGGGTGTCCGGGCGCGCAGTTGACCGCTTCCAGCGTCAGGCACTGGTTGATGCCGTTCTGGATCATCGTCATCGCGTCGAGGTGCGCCTGGTCGGGAACCCCCCCGAAGCACTGATCCTGGATCGCCTGGCGGGCGGCGAGGCAGTCACGCATGGCCTGGATCCGCAGCCGGATCGCCGAACACGGCATCCGTTCGAGCTTCTTCGGACTGACCTTCGACGGACTGCAACTACTGCCGGGGATGGCTCCACAGATCCGGTCCTTCTCGGCTTGCAACACATCGAGGGTGGCATCGTCGCAGGTCTGATTCGGGTAGCGCCGAGTTGCCGTCGTGGGACCCGCCGTGGGACCGGCCGCGGGAACGGCCGAAGGACCCGTCGCCGGTCCAGCCGTCGGCTGGGCCGAACCCGGATTGCGCAAGAGAATGTAGCCGATCCCGATCGCCGCGCCGGCGGCAAGCAGCACGACCGCACCGACGATCCAGCCCGGCGGGCCAGTGGCGGCCTCGATCTCCGCGCCGCCTGCTGCCTCGATGGCCAGCAGCCCCTCCCCGGCACCGACCAGCGTGCTACCCAAGGTGCTGCCCTCGACCACCGCTGTCGTCGTCGCCGCTACCCCTTGCGAAGCGGCGATCCCTTGAGCGGCGGCAATGCCCTGCCCTGCCAGTGCCTCCGTCGCCAGCAGGCCGGCTGGTGGACCCGCCGAGACGCCAGGGCCGACCGCGAGCAGGCCGGCGTAGGCGACCGGCGTACCGCCGACGACCGCGCTCATCGGCACCGAACGCGCCAGCGCGCGGGCGTAGGCGGGGTCGGACACGGGACGGCTGGCATCGATCCGGGCCAGTTCGGCGATCAGTTCCTGGTCGAGGGCCGATACGTCGCCGCTGGGCCCTTGATCCACCGGCGGGCAACTCTGGGTCGCCGGGTCGCAGTCACGCTGCACCGCCGAACCCGTTCCGTGCTCGCGATCGTAGGTCTCCCGCTCCTCGTCGGAGCAGTCGCACGGTACCGGACCGCAGCGCTGGACGAGCGGCGGCCTCACCGCGGCGGCCCGAACCGACGTTCCAGCTGCCGCCGCAGCGGCCAGCAACCCGGCGACGGCCTGATTGCCAGCGCTGCGCTGCAACGAGAGCGCCAGGGCCGGTCCGGTCGAGGTCATCGGGTCAACCCGATGATCGCGGGCCAGGTAGGGAACTGGTCGATCATCGAGTGCCGTGATGGATCCGGGATCGTCGCGCTGTCGCATCCGGCCTCCAAGAGTGAGACCCCTCATCCTAGCCGGCCGGGCTCCGGTGATGACGACTGTGGCGCTTAGGCGCAGGAAGGTCTACCCGATCGGGCAAGGGTCCGGAGTCGTCCCCGAGGCATCGCGAGCGCGGAGGCTCACACCCCGGCGGGAACGGGATCGATCGCGTCGACCGCGGGGACCAGCACGTCCGCGACTGGCATCGGTGCGGCGTGGATCAGGCCATAGACATAGGACTCGACGAGCGCCTCCCACGACGCCTCGATGATGTTCTGACCGACCCCGACCGTGGTCCAACCGCGCCGCCCGTCGGTGGTCTGGATCAGTACCCGCACCGTCGCGTCCGTACCGTGGCCCTGGTCCAGGATCCGCACCCGGTAGTCGACGAGATTGAATCGATCGACCATCGGGTAGGCCTGGATCAGTGCCAGGCGAAGGGCATGATCCAAGGCGTTGACGGGACCGTTGCCCTCCCCCACCACGCGTTGGGTCAGGCCCCGTGCGGTGATCTTGACCGTGCATTCGGTGTCGGTCTGCTGGTCGTGCGTCAGTTGCGTGAACACCCGCCACGAGTGCACCGTGAACAGCTCGGGCAACTGCCCGAGCTCACGGCGCAGCAGCAACTCGAAGCTGGCGTCCGCGGCCTCAAATGTGTAGCCGGCTGCCTCGGCTTCCTTCACCTTTTCGGTGACCCGAGCCGCGAGTTCGCGGTCGGAAAGGTCGAATCCCAGTTCCTCGCCCTTGAGCTGGATGTTGGCTCGGCCCGCCATGTCCGAGACCAGCATCCGCATGTCGTTCCCGACGATCGCGGGATCGATGTGCTGGTAGAGGTTGGGATCCACCTTGATCGCGCTGGCGTGCAGCCCCGCCTTATGGGCGAAGGACGACAGACCAACATAAGGCTGACGAGCGCTGGGTGGAACGTTCGTCACCTCTGCGATGGCGTGCGCGAGGCGGGTCGCCTCTTGCAACGCGCCGGCCGGAAGGAGCGGCCAGCCGTACTTGAGTTCGAGATTGGCGACCACCGAGACGAGGTCGGCGTTGCCGGTCCGCTCGCCGTAGCCGTTGACTGTGCCCTGCACCTGCATGGCACCGGCGTCGACCGCGGCCAAGGTGTTGGCAACCGCGCAGCCCGTGTCGTTGTGACAGTGGATACCGAGCTGGACACCCAGTTCGCCGACCTCGGAGACCGTCTCGGCTATCCACGGCGGGAGCATGCCCCCGTTGGTGTCGCACAGCACGACGACCTCGGCCCCGGCATCGGCCGCCGCCCGGACGCACTCGAGGGCGTACGCCCGATTCTCGCGATAGCCGTTGAAGAAGTGCTCCATGTCCACGAACACCCGCTGTCCCTCCGAGGAGAGGTGGCCCACGGTGTCGGTGATCATGTCGAGGTTCTCCCCCAACGAGGTGCGCAGTGCCTGCTGCACGTGCCGGTCGTGGCTTTTCGCGACGATGCACACCACTGGGGCGTCCGAATCCCGCAGGGCGGCCGTCAACGGGTCGTCGGCGGCGCGCATGCCCACCCGCCGAGTGAAACCGAACGCCACCAGGGCGGCGTTGCGCAGCGTGAGCTCCCCGTGCGCCATCGCTTGGAAGAACGACGTGTCGCCCGGGTTGGCGCCCGGCCAGCCACCTTCGATGAAGGTCACGCCCAACTCGTCCAGCAGCCCCGCGATGGCCAGCTTGTCCGTCACCGACAGGTTCAGACCCTCCTGTTGCGAGCCGTCTCGCAAGGTGGTGTCGAACACGTGGAACTCCGCCGGCTTTGGCCTGAGCTGGAATGACATCGGTTTCCTTAGATCCGGGAATGTTTCTGGTCATGAAAAAACCTCCCGCGTAGACACAGGAGGTTTGCGCGCTGACTACTCAGCGCGCTAGGAAATAATCACCATCCAGAACAGCACGTTCCCATTCTTACCCGGGTGTTCGGAAAAAAGCCAGACTGATAGGACACACGAGCTTTCGTGTCCCAGTGGCCGAGCAGCTCACCGCTCTGCTCAGACCACTCGTTGCAGCCAACCGTGGGAGTCCTCGACCCGGCCGTACTGGATGTCGAGCAGCGTCTTGCGCAACGCGGCTGTCATCTCACCGGTCGTGCCCGCGCCGACGGGATAGACCTCGTCACGCAGCTTGAGCGAGCCGATCGGAGTGATCACGGCAGCCGTGCCGCAGGCGAACAGCTCCGTGACGTGCCCAGTGCCGATTCCGTCCAGCAGTTCGGGAACGCCGACCCGGCGCTCGACCGGTGTGAGGCCGAATTCCTTGCTCAGCTCCAGGATCGAGTCGCGGGTCACGCCTTCCAAGATGGAGCCGGAGAGCTCCGGGGTGATCAGCTCCTGGTCGTCGGTGATCAGATAGACGTTCATCCCGCCGAGCTCTTCGAGCCATGCATGCTCCCCCGCGTCGGCGAACATCACCTGATCGCAGCCGTGTTCGGCCGCTTCGGCCTGCGCGATCAGGCTCGCTGCGTAGTTGCCGCCGCACTTGGCCGCACCCGTTCCGCCCGGCGCCGCGCGGGTGTAGGTGGTCGAAATCCAGATCTTGACGGGGTTGACGCCGCTGGCGAAGTACGCACCGGCCGGGCTGGCGATGCAGCAGTAGGTCACCCGGTGAGCTGCGCGGACGCCGAGGAATGCTTCGGAGGCGAACATGAACGGCCGCAGGTACAGGCTGCGTTCGCCGCTGGATGGAACCCAGGCAGAGTCGGCGGCGATAAAAGCATCGATACTGCCGAGGAAGTCCGCCTCGTCGAGCACCGGAAGCGCGAGCCGCTTCGCCGAACGCGCGAACCGCGCGGCATTCCGGTCGGCCCGGAACGTCCAGACGCCGCCATCGGCATGCTGATACGCCTTCAGGCCCTCGAAGATCTCCTGCGCATAGTGCAGCACCGCTGTCGCCGGGTCGAGGGAGAACGGTCCATACGGCACGATCGCGGAGTCGTGCCAGCCGTCAGCCGAGGTCCAGGTCGCGACGGCCATGTGATCGGTGAAGTTGATCCCGAAACCCGGGTCCGCCAGAATCGCCGCCCGCTCGGCATCGCTGCGGGGATGGGGATTCGCACGGAGTTCGAACGGGAGGGTCATGGATCCAGATTATCGTGCGTCCTGGCAATTCCGGGCTGAGACCAACCCACGGCAACGCCTCGTCGCCGATACCATGCGGCGGGTGGGGACAGCGACTCGGCGGACGACATCTGAGCAGACCTCGTACGACCTCGCCGTGATCGGCGGGGACGGCATCGGTCCGGAAGTGGTTGCCGAGGGTCTGAAGGTCCTGGGGGCCGTCGACGTCCCCGCGAAGTTCGCGATCACCTCCTACGATCTCGGTGCAGACCGCTGGCAGCGCACCGGCGAGGTGCTGCCGGACTCGGTGCTGTCGGAGCTGCGCGACGCCGATGCGATCCTGCTGGGTGCGGTCGGCGCGGCACCTGGGGGCAAGACCGTGCCGAGTGGGCTGTTGGAGCGTGGCCTGCTGCTGAAGCTGCGGTTCGCCTTCGACCACTACGTGAACCTCCGGCCCAGCCGCCTCTATCCGGGCGTTCCGACTCCGCTGGCCGACTCGGTCGTCGCCGGCAAGGACATCGACTTCGTCGTGGTTCGAGAGGGGACCGAGGGTCTGTACGTCGGCAACGGCGGCGTGGTACGCGCCGGGACGCCGGCCGAGATCGCGACCGAGGTCAGCATCAACACCGCGTACGGCGTCGAGCGCGTTGTCCGCGACGCCTACGAGCGGGCGAGCCGGCGCCGAGGGAAGCTCACCTTGGTACACAAGCACAATGTCTTGGTGCACGCCGGTGGGCTGTGGCGGCGCTGCTTCGAGTCCGTCGGCGCGGAGTATCCAGGCGTCACGACCGACTACCTGCACGTGGACGCGGCGACGATTTTCCTGGCCACCGATCCGTCACGGTTCGACGTGATCGTCACCGATAACCTGTTCGGCGACATCCTCACCGACCTCGCCGCTGCCGTGACCGGCGGCATCGGACTCGCCGCCAGCGGCAACATCAACCCCGCGGGGACGTTTCCGTCGATGTTCGAGCCGGTGCACGGCTCGGCGCCCGACATCGCCGGGCAGGGCAAGGCCGATCCGACCGCCACGATCTTGTCCGTGGCGCTGCTGCTGGATCACCTCGGGCTGTCCGATGGGGCGGACCGGATCGGACGGGTCGTGACGGCCGACATCGCCGCCCGACCGTCGCTGACGGGTCCGCGCCGCACCGACGAGATCGGCGACGCGATCGCCGCAGCCCTGTGACGACCGCAGCTCATGTGGCCTGCCGGTGCGTCGTCCGACCTGTTCATGTCTGCTCATGATGCGTTGCCCGGCTGCGGGCACTCCGAGCTCCGCGATTTCGGCTGATTGTGCCTTGGACGGGCGAAGTGAACGGTCGGCTTCGCAAGAGCGGCTTGACTCGACCGGACACTCGGCGCCGGTTTCGCTGGAGAACGAGAAGTCCCTGAGAGTCGGTAACGCTTGCCGTTGGTCACCCTCCGGTCAGAGCGACACTGGTTCCCCGGGAATCTCCATCAGGCGGCGGCGTCCGTGTCGGCGTCGGTCGTACTGCAGGCGTCGGTCGGATGGTCCGCGTCGGTCGGATGGCCGGCGTCGATCCAGAGCTGTCGGGCGTAGGGGTTGTTGCCGAGCATGAGCGTGCCTTGGTTGGTGGTGACGGCGATCCAGCCGTGCGGTGAACGCCACAGGTAGGTGCCGGGTGTCGGTTGTCGAACCCTCCAGTCACCGACGGTCTTCGCGCGATGCTCGGTACGGGTGAGCGGTCCGAGGTTGCCGGGCCCGGTTTGGCCGGGTGGTCCGCCCTGTCTGTAGGCGATGGTGTGGTCGAGATCGGTGCGGCCGGTCGCGCTGCCGCCGTACGGGAAGACGCTGGACGGGTTGCGGACGGTCATCGCGGTCCGGAGCTGGGGCGGGATCTCGTAGCTGTCCACGGCGGCGACGCTTCCGGGGTCGAGGCCGGGTTGGACAGTGATCGTGGCGTCGGTATCAGTGAGGAAGTGTCGGAGCTGGTCTGTAGTGATCGGCCCGGCGTCGGTACGGACGATGCCGTGCCGGTTGCGGACGGCTTCGTCGGTCAGATGGAACACGATGTGCACCCGCGGACGGGAGGCATTCCGCTCGGCACGGGTGGGTGGGCGCAGTGTCAACCCGCCGCCGGGCAGCAACGGTCTCCGCTTCTCGGCTGAGGCCAACCCGGCTCCATCGAACCTGTCCTCGACCTCGTGGACCGCGTCGACCCCGTCGGACGGCCGTTGGTTCTCGTCCGGGCGTGAAGCCTCGTCCTGGCGTGGAGTCTCGTCCTGGCGTGCGCTGGGGTAAGGCGGATCAGGTTGATCGGTGCTCACGGGCCCAGTCACCTGAATGCGCAGTCCAGTCACCTGAGCGGGCGGCTCGGGTTGATCGGGTCGCTCGAGCTCATCCGGCGGCTCAGTGGCTCGGGTGGCTCGGGTGGCTCGGGTTGATCGGGGGGCTTCTGACTCGTCTGGTAGGCAGGATCTTTCGGGTCGGGTTGGTGGTACGGCGTGGTGTCCCAGCCGGGTCGGGGCTCCTGCTCCCAGGGGTTGGTGTAGCTGGGGTCGGGCAGGTATGCGCACGGGTCCTCATCCGGATCCGGCTGTCCGATATGGCGGTTCACCAGGTCCAGCACCAGAGTCGGATTGGCCAAGATCCCAACTGCCTTGGAGCGGCGGACATTGACCGGGTCCTCGTCGCCCTCGTCGGCCAAGAGATCCGCGACCCGATTCACCGCCGCCCAGAAGACCGCCGCATCGCCTTGCGCGGCGCGGATGATGATGCTCCGCAACCCGGCGGAGCTTTCACCCGGCCACACGCCGCGGCGGCTGTGCGACTCTTGCACCCGTTCGTGGTAAGCGGCCGGGTCGACGTGCAACAGGGCGGCGTCGAGGATCGATTCGAACCGTCCCCAGGTCACGAGCTCGACTTGATGGGTGATCAAGCGGTCCAACTCGGCGACCGCGAACAGGCCGAGGTAACGAGACCGCACCGCGACCGTGCGTGCCTTCCAGGCGTGGACCTCACCGGCGACGACCCGACCCCACAGGCGGGGTAGCCGATGCCGCAGATCCAACGCGTCGCCAATCAGGCATCGCGCCGAGCCTGGTGATTGCTGCTGCCACAACCCCAGCTCCGCCGGGCACGTCTCCGCGATCCACGGCGTCCCGTTCCCGCCCGGCCGGATGAACCCCTCCGTCCGCGGCCCCGCCTTCCGCCGCCCCCGCACCGCACCAAGCGGCGAATCGGCACCGGGCGAATCGGCACCGGGCGAATCGGCACCGGGCGAATCGGCACCGGGCGAATCAGCACCGGGCGAATCAGCACCGGGCGAATCAGCACCGGGCGAATCAGCACCGGGCGAATCAGCACCGGGCGAATCACCTACCAACCACGCACCGTCGGCATCGCGCTCCGACACGTCGTCCGGATCGCTGAACAGATCCGCCCACGCCACCGCCAGCAACAACTTCCGACACCCGTGCCGCTTTTCCCAGGCATGATTGTCCGCGACGAGATCACCCAACGACGCAGGGCAACACCGCGCCAGCTCGAACGCATCATCGAACATGCGTTCGATTATACACCCATCCACAAGTTCGCACAACAGCCCGGCGTGCCTCAGAGACTTTGAGCGCGTGGTGGTTGGTCGTGCCTCACCAATTTTGAGCGCGTGGCCCGGAAGGCTTGCCCGTTGTGGAAGGCAAGATCGACATGGCCGCGAGACGGCAGGTAACCAACAAGCTGCGGGCTCAGTACCGCAAGGCGTCGAAGGCGGACAGGGGCAGGATCTTGGACCGGGTGGTGGACACCACGGGGATGGGTCGCTCGACGGCTCGGCGGATGCTGACCGGCCCGGGGCTGCCGCGCCCGTCCGAGCAGGTCGATGGGCGCCGGCTGCGGCCGCGGGGGTTCAGCGACGATGCGAGGGTGCTGTTGGAGCACGTGTGGGCGCTGGCGGGGATGCCGTGCGGCAAGTACCTGGTGGTGATGCTCGGGCTGTGGCTGCCGCTGCTGGCCGAAGCGGGTGATCTGGACCAGCCGTTCGCCACCGACGAGGCGATCGCGCAGCTGAAGACGATGAGTGCCGCCACCGTGGACCGGTACCTCAAGCCGGTCCGGGACCGGATGCGGATCAAGGGCATCTCGACAACCAGGCCGTCGCCGCTGCTGCGTAACTCGATCAGCATCCGGACCTGCGCGGACGAGGCGCCCGACCGGCCGGGGGTGATCGAGGCCGACACGGTGGCGCACTGCGGCCCGACACTGATCGGCGAGTTCACCCGCACGCTGACAATGACCGACATGGTGACCGGCTGGACCGAGAACTGCTCGATCCGCAACAACGCGGCCAAGTGGATCACCGAAGGCATCGAACAGCTGCAGCAGTGGTTCCCGTTCACCATGATCATCTTCGACTCGGATTGCGGCTCGGAGTTCATCAACCATGACGTCGCCGGATGGCTGCAGGCCCGCGACATCGCCCAGACCCGGTCGCGGCCCTACCAGAAGAACGACCAAGCACACGTTGGAGTCCAAGAACAACCACGTGGTGCGTAAACACGCGTTCTACTGGCGCTACGACACCGCTGCGGAGCTCGAGCTCCTCAACCGGCTGTGGCGGCTGGTGTCGCTGCGGTTGAACTTCTTCACCCCGACCCGCAAGGCGATCGGTTACAGCACCACCGGCGAGGGTCGCAAGAAGCGCATCTACGACAAGCCCGCCACGCCGTGGCAGCGCCTGCAGACATGCGGTGTGCTCGACGAGCAGCAGCGCTTGGCTGCGGCCGCCCGGATCGAGGGGATCAACCCGGCCGACCTGACCCGGCAGATCAATGCCATCCAGATGCAGCTGCTGAACCTGGCCCAGGCCAAGACCGAGACCCTCGCGGTCGCCCGTCAGGTCGATCTGGAAGCATTGCAGCCGTCAATCAACCGGTTGGCCAAGACCAAGTAGCGCAAGCCCCACGCGCTCACCATGCGTGAGGCACCAGCGACTACTTCGCGCTCACTCTTGGGTGAGGCACCTCGCAGCCTGTCGGCCGATCGCTGGATGTCTCAGCCCTGGCGCCGAGTTCCGTGCGCGGCGACGCCACGTGCTGACGTTGATGTCGGCTAGGGCCGACCGAGCCTTCACGCCGCGGGCCGAGCCGGTCAGTCGGACACGGTCATCCGGACGGACTGCCCGGGGACGGCCTGGGCCAACTGATCGACATCGTGGGACACGATCACCGCGACCACGGGGTAGCCGCCGGTCACCGGGTGATCGGCGAGGAACACCACCGGCTCGCCTCCCGCCGGAATCTGGATCGAACCTCGGACGACACCTTCGCTCGGCAGTTCTGAGCCGCGCGCTGACGGATGGTGCCTCACCTTCCCGCCGGCCAGCCGAATGCCGACCCGGTCGCTGTTCTCCGACACGGTCCAGGTCGGGCCGAAGAGGTCGAGCGGGTCGGCCAGCCAATCGTCTCGCGGCCCGATAATGGCCCGCACGGCAAGGGTGTCGAGCAAGAGCGCCCGCGTCGGCGCGAGATCGACGTCCGGATAGTCCGGCGGTGGTGGCCCGATCGGCAGCAGATCACCCGCACGCAGTGGGCGCGGGCCCAGCCCGGAAAGCGTGTCAGTCGAACGGGAGCCCAGCTCCGGTCGTGCGTCGATGCCGCCACGGACCGACAGGTAGGTGCGCAGGCCCGCGGCCGGGGTCTGCAAGGTCAGCACTTCACCGTCGGCGAGCGCGAACGGTCCGTCATAACCGACACGCCACTCTCGGCCCTCACCCGCCCGGACGCGTGCAGGAGCTACTGCACCGGTCAGCACCGCTAGCACCTTGCCGTGCGCCCGCACACTCAGGCCCCCGAACGTCACCTCGATAGCCGCGGACCGTCCGTCCTGGGCCAGCAACCTGGCGCCGAGGCCGAATGAGCGGCGATCCGCAGCCCCGGAACGACTCACACCGATGCCAGCCAGTCCAGGACGCCCCCGATCCTGGACCAGCGCCAACGGTCCGGTCGCGATCACCTCCAACGCCGATTCCTGGCCGGTCATCGGTCTGTCTCCCAAATCAGCTCCCGCCTTAGCCGAGTCCGCCTCGATCGAGTCCGGCTCGTTCGAGCCATCCGCAGCCGGATCCTCGCCGTCGGTCTCACTGCCGGCCGACGTCTCGTCCGCATCGACGAACCACACCAGGCTGCCTGGCGGCACCAGTGCAGCCGGCTCCCGGTTCGGGTCCCAGACAGCGACGTCGGTATGCCCCAACAACTGCCATCCGCCCGGCGATGGCCCCGGGTAGACGGCACTGAACTCGCCCGCCAAGCCGACGGCGCCCGCCGGGACCGACGTACGAGGTTCGGACCTGCGTGGCACGGTCAACCGCTCGTCGCCGCCAATCAGATACGCGAAGCCCGGCGCGAAGCCGCCGAAAGCGGCCCGCCAGGACCTGGCCTGGTGAGCCTGGATCACCTCGCGTGTGCTGAGCCCGGTGAGCTCGGCGATCTCGGAGAGATCCGGTCCGTCGTAGTGCACCGGAATCCGGATGGATTTCCCGCGAGCCTCCGGGTTGTCGCCGCGCTCATCGGCATCCAGATCGTCCAGGACTCGACACAGGTTCTCCAGAGCACCACACCCGCGTTCCTCGTCGAGCACTACGAGCACCGTACGGGCCGCAGGCACGACATCGACGATGTCGGCGAAGCCCGGCGTGACCGCAGCCACTGCCGTTCTGATCTGGTCGGCGAGGGCCAGTACCTGGCCGATCTCGGCGACCTCCAGCAGGATCGCGTGCTCGCCACACCGGCGCACCGTCGGATGCACGCTCACGATGCAGGCGCGCCCGGCAGGACGGGTGAGACGAACGGGACGAGATCGACACCGGCCGCCTGCAGAGCGCATCGAGCGGCGGTCGCCATGGCGACCGCACCCGGCGAGTCACCGTGGACGCAGACAGACCCGGCGGTCACCTCGACATCCGGGCCGTCGACGGAGCGGACCAGCCCATCGATCACGAGCCGCACCACTCGGGCCGCGACCTCCTCGACCCCGGTCACCAAGGCGCCGGGCTCGGAGCGGGGCACCAGGGTGGCGGACCCGGTGTAGCCGCGGTCGGCGAACGCCTCCCCCACGACGGTTAGTCCCGCCTCGGCGGCGAGCCGCAACCACGCCGAGCCGGGGAGCCCGAGGACGGGTAGCGAAGCGTCGTACGCCTGGACTGCGGCCACCACGGCCGCGGCCTGGTCCTCGTCGTGCACGATCCGGTTGTAGAGCGCACCGTGCGGCTTGACGTAGCGCATCCGGGTGCCGGCCACCCGGGCAAAGCCGTCGAGCGCCCCGAGTTGGTAGATCACGTCGTTGGTCAAGCTCTCCTGGGGTACGTCGATGGATCGCCGCCCGAATCCCGCCAGATCCCGATAGCCCACCTGGGCACCGATAACCACCCCCAGCTCTGCGGCCCGCCCACACACCCGGCGAAGGATGTCCGGATCGCCGGCATGGAACCCGCAGGCCACATTGGCGCTGGTCACGACGTCGAGCAAGGCGTCGTCGTCGCCGAGTCGCCAGACGCCGAAGCCCTCTCCCAGATCGCCGTTGAGGTCGATCCGCGCGGTGGTCACCGCGGCGCCGCGTCGTGCTCGAGGTTCACGTTGTCCACACCAGTGAGCTTCCAGTCAGGCCGATCACCGTGCGCCTGGGGCCCAGGTGATCGCCGCAGCCGCTGCTGTGCGGTCATCGCCTCGTCACCCTTTCGCGGCAAGAACCGCGACCTCAGACGAACGAGATCGTCATGCACCACGCCGGCACCTAGACGAAGAGGGGCTCCATGCCCCAGTTCCGTTCGAGCTCGGCCATCTCGCTCTCGCCGGGCCGCCGGTCGAACCGGTCGGCCGCATCGACCACCAGCGGCAAGAGCTCGATGTCACCGACGGTGTTGAGAAAGATCCCGGGCCGGCCGAGAACCCAGTGGACCGCGACATCGATGGCATCTTGGTCCTGCAGCGGTTCGTACCAGGTGGCCGTCGTCTGCTTGTGGTCGCCGCACGGTGCCCGGGTGATCGATTTGATCGTCTGCACCGCGACCTCCCGCTCCTCGCAGATCGCCAGCAGCTCCTCGAAGTCAGCCAGGTACTCCGCGTTTCGGGTCATCGGGTAGTTGTACGGCAGCAGGACCGACGCGAAGTCGAACTCTGCCAGCGAGCGGATGTGCTGACGCGCCACGGTCACGCCGTGACCGGTGACGCCGACGTGGGAGACCAGACCCTCCTCACGAGCCTGCACGGCCGCCTCCAGCGCGCCACCAGGAGCGAACACCGAGCGCCACTCGTCCTCCTCGACCAGGTTGTGGAGCTGGAGGAGGTCGACATGGTCGGTCCGCAGCCGCTCCAAAGAACGGCAGATCTCGACGTACGCCGCCTCGCGCGTCCGCTCGCCGGTCTTGGTGGCCAGGAAGTACGCGTCGCGGTGCGTCTCCAGGAACGGGCCGAGCCGCAACTCCGCGTCGCCGTAGCTCGCCGCGGTGTCGATGTGATTGATCCCGCGCTCGGCCATGTAGGCCAACGTGCGATCCGCCTCGGCCTGGCTGACCGAAGCCAGCGCGGCAGCGCCGAAGAGGACCCGCGTGCTCTGGTGACCGGTACGACCGAACGGCTGAAGGGTGATCATCCCGCCATTCTGCTACGCACGTCGTCAAGGCGCATGATGCCCTTCGACAAGCTCAGGGCACATCGGTAGGGCGCATGATGCCCTTCGACAAGCTCAGGGCACATCGGCAGGCTCAGGCACATCGGCAGGCTCAGGCACATCGACAAGCTCAGGGCACATCGGTAGGGCGCATGATGCCCTTCGACAAGCTCAGGGCACATCGACAAGCTCAGGGCACATCGACGAGTTCAGGGCACATCGGCAGGCTCAGGGCACGTCGACAAGCTCAGCGCACCTGAACAGGCGCGGCGACCGGCTCAGGAGTCCTGCCGGTGCCGAGGGGAGTCTGACTGCTCGAGGATGACGCTGGGCACCACCGAGTGCGGCTTGCGGGCGCGGCGTCGCGGCTGATCGCGGTCAGCTCGCCGCTGGCGGTTGACCTGCTCGTCGGTCCAGGCATCGGGGTACATCTCGTACATGTTCGTCATCCACAATCGTTGCTGAAAACCTGTCATGAAGATACTAGGACGCACGACTATCAGCGGCGACCGAGTTCTCCTCGGCGTCTTGCATCGTGGAACGGCTGTCCAGGGACCGTCTTTGTGTCGGACCCTGCTGGGATGAGCGCACCGCCTGATCTGCCAGCCCTGGTGGTCCGCGCACTCCGGATGTCGCTCGAACGCGGGTACGTCCAGACCTCGCGAAGCGAGACCGGACGCCTGCTCGCGACCTTGGCCGCCACTCGCGCGGGCACCATCGCGGAGTGCGGAACGGGTTGTGGCGTCGGCGCCGCGTGGCTACGGAGCGGAGCTCCGAAGGACACCCGAGTGATCACCGCGGAGCTCGACCCGGGGCTGGCCCACGGCGTGATGGCCATGTTCGCCGAGGACGACATCGACGTGATGCACGCGGACTGGACGCGTCTCGCCCAGCACGGTCCGTTCTCGCTGATCTTCCTCGACGCGGCGAGCGCCAAGACCTGGCCGCGTGAGGACATCATCGACCTGGTCGAGCCCGGCGGCATGATCGTCCTGGACGACTTCGTACCCTGCGCCGGCTGGCCGCCGATTGCCGGCGGCCGGGTCGACGTGGTGCGTCAGGAGTGGCTGTCCGACGAACGCTTCACCAGCGTGGACATGATGGTGGCCGAGGACACCTCCGTGATCGTCGCGGTGCGCCGCTGATCACGCGCGCTGACGACCTCTTCATCTAGGGTGAGCCTGTGCCCGCCCTCTCCAAGCCGATCCGTGTGCTCGTGGGGATCGTCGGGATGGTCTTGTTCGTCGGCATCATCTCCATCGTGTTGATTCGCCACGCCGGAGCCTGGGGGGTGCCCTACTTCCCGTTCACCTCCGAGCGAGGATCGCCGTGCAAGAACACCCTCACCGGATACGTCTGTACCCCGCTGACCATCGCCGACGTCGAGTATTGGGGCGAGGTGGATCTGCCGGACTCGACGGTGGTCAAGGAGGCGACGTACACCGCGACGCACGATTACCGACTCAGCGCGTCCTTGATCATCCCGCCGGCGGACGCTGCGGCGACCGAGAAGGCCCTACGGAAAGCCTACGGAAAGTGCGATTCCCATGGGGCTCCGATGAACACCACCGGACTGGAGGGCGTCTGCGTGATGACCAACGACGATGCGGTGACGCAGTCCGATCAGGTCGCCAGCCGCCTGTGGGCCGTCGGCGCGGGGAAGACCGCCGACGGAAACCTGGTCGTCGGAATGACGATCAAGTCCCGCTGACCCTGCCCTGCCCCCGGCCCCGGCCCCGGCCCCGGGAAAGTGTTCACGTGTTGCCGCTTTTGTCGGCGTGTCGCTGCAAGACGCGCACAGTTTCCGGCGGGGTCGGCAGGATCAGCGCGCGGCGGTGCCTTCGACGTAGTCGTCGTCGTGGCTCTTGACCCAGGCCATCAGACCGCGGAGCTGGTGGCCGGTCTCCTCGATCGGATGGGACTCACCCTCGGCGCGCAGCTTCTTGAACTCCGGCGCGCCGGCGTCCTGGTCGTCGATGAACCGCTTGGCGAAGGCACCGTTTTGGACGTCGGTGAGGACGGCCTTCATGTTCTCCTTGACGCGGGCATCGATCACCCGTGGACCCGAGACGTAGTCGCCGTACTCGGCGGTATCGGAAACGCTCCAGCGCTGCTTGGCGATGCCGCCCTCGTACATCAGGTCGACGATCAGCTTCAGCTCGTGCAAGCACTCGAAGTAGGCAACCTCCGGCTGGTAGCCGGCCTCGGTGAGCGTCTCGAATCCGGCCATCACGAGCGCGCTGGCACCACCACAGAGCACCGCCTGCTCACCGAACAGGTCGGTCTCGGTCTCCTCGGTGAACGTGGTCTTGATGCCGCCGGCACGCAGCCCGCCGATCGCTTTGGCGTACGACAGGGCAAGGTCCCAGGCCGTACCGCTCGCGTCCTGCTCGACCGCGACGAGCACCGGCACTCCACGCCCTTCGGTGTACTCACGCCGGACCAGGTGTCCCGGACCCTTCGGCGCCACGAGCGCGACGTCGACGCCTTCCGGTGGAGTGATGTAGTCGTAGCGGATGTTGAAGCCGTGGGCGAAGAACAGTGCATCGCCCGGCACGAGGTTGGGCTCGATGGCGTCGCTGTAGAGCTTGCGCTGCGAGGGGTCCGGGGTGAGGACCATGATCAGATCTGCCTCCTCGCAGGCCTCGTACGGGGTCAGCACGCGCAGGCCCTGGGCCTCGGCCTTGGCGCGGCTCTTGCTCTCCTGCGCCAGGCCGACCCGGACGTCCACTCCGGAGTCCCGCAGGGAAAGGGCGTGTGCGTGGCCCTGGCTACCGAAGCCGAGCACGGCGACACTGCGGCCCTGGATCACGGAAAGGTCGGCGTCGGAGTCGTAGAACATCTGTGCGGGCACGGGCGGTTTCTCCTCGGTGGTGGATCGGAACTGGTCTCAGTGAATGGGTCTCGATGAATGGGTCTCGGTGAAAGCGACCGCCCGCCATTATGGCGGGCGGACGGGCTAGAGAGCGCGGATGGTCTTCTGGCGGTCGGTGCGAGAGGTCCGATCGCTGATCGACCGGCTGCCGCGACCGAGCGCAACCAGCCCGGACTGGACGAGTTCGCGGATGCCGTACGGCTCCAGCAGCTTGAGCAGCGCCTCGAGCTTCGCCGGGCTGCCGACGGCCTCGACGGTGATCACGTCGGCCGTGAGGTCGACGGCCTTGGCCTGGAACAGTCCGATGATCTCGATCAGCTGGCCACGAGTCTCCGCGGTGGCCCGGACCTTGACCAGCGCCATCTCCCGGCGCACCGCGCTGTCTTCCAGTTCCACGATCTTGATCACCTCGATCAGCTTGTTGAGCTGCTTGGTGATCTGCTCGAGCACGACGTCGTCCACTCCTACGGACAACGTGACCCGCGACATCGACGGATGCTCGGTCGGACCTACGGCGAGCGACTCGATGTTGTAGCCACGGCGAGAGATCAGGCCGGCAATCCGAGCCAGCACGCCGGGCTTGTTCTCCACGAGCACGCTGAGCGTGCGTGGCGCGATGGTGTGGGTCATGAAGCACGCTCCGGAGTGTGGTCGTGCGCAGGTGGGTGGTCGTGCGCGGTCGAGAAGGCGGTCTGCGGTGCTGCGCTCACAGCATCTCATCGTCCCAGGCCGGCGCCATGTCTCGGGCGACCTTGATCTCGTCGTTGCCGGTGCCCGCCGCGACCATCGGCCAGACCATGGCATCCTTGTGCACCACGAACTCCACGACCACCGGCACGTCGGTGATCGACAACGCCTTCTCGATCACCGAGTCGACATCGTCGGGTTGCTCCGCTCGCAGCCCGACACAGCCCATCGCCTCGGCGAGCTTGGGGAAGTCGGGCACCCGGTTGGTCTTCAGGTCGGTGTTGGAGTATCGGCCCTCGTAGAACAATGTCTGCCACTGCCGCACCATGCCGAGGCTCTGGTTGTTGATCACCGCGATCTTGACCGGGATCCCTTCCAGCGCACACGTGACGAGCTCCTGGTTTGTCATCTGGAAGCAGCCGTCCCCGTCGATCCCCCAGACGATCTTGTCCGGTCGGCCGACCTTGGCCCCCATCGCGGCGGGCACGCAGTAGCCCATCGTGCCCAGACCGCCGGAGTTCAGCCAACGGCCCGGTAGCTCCCAGGGCAGGAAGTGTGCTGCCCACATCTGGTGCTGGCCCACCCCGGCAGCCCAGTACGCGTCCGGCCCGGTCAGCTCGCCGATCCGCTTGATCACGTGCTGGGGTGACAGCGTGCCGTCCTCGGGAAGGTCATAGCCGGTCGGGTAACGGCGCTTCAGATCCTTCAGGTAGCTCGCCCAGTCCGCCACGTCCGGCAGCTGCGCGTTGCGGAGCAAGATCAAGAGCTGTGAGATGACCTCTTTGACGTCGCCGACGATCGGCACGTCTGCCTGGCGGTTCTTGGAGATCTCGGCGGGGTCGATGTCGGCATGGATCACCTTCGCCAGCGGCGCGAAGGTGGACAACTGACCGGTCACTCTGTCGTCGAAGCGGACGCCGAGGGAGATCATGAGGTCGGAACGCTGCAGGGCACCGACCGCCGCCACCGTGCCGTGCATGCCGGGCATGCCCATGTTCTGCGGGTGGCTGTCGGGAAAGACTCCGCGGGCCATCAGGGTGGTCACGACTGGGATGCCGGTCAGTTCGGCCAGTTCCTTGAGCTCGTCCCAGGCCTGGGCCCTGACCACGCCGCCACCGACGTACAGCACCGGCCGGCGTGACTCACCGATCAGCCGGGCCGCCTCTCGGACCTGCTTACCGTGCGGCTTGAGCACGGGATGGTAACCCGGCAGGTCGAGTTCGCGCGGCCAGGTGAACCCCGATCGACCCTGCAGTGCATCCTTGGTCACGTCCACCAGCACCGGTCCCGGCCGGCCGGTGCCTGCGATGTGAAATGCACTGGCGATCGCTGCCGGGATGTCCTCGGCCCGGGTCACCAAGAAGTTGTGCTTGGTGATCGGCATCGTGATGCCGCGGATGTCGGCCTCCTGGAAGGCGTCCGTCCCGATCGCCGGGCTCGCCACCTGACCGGTGATGGCCACGATCGGCACCGAGTCCATGTAGGCGTCGGCGATCGGGGTGACGAGATTGGTCGCCCCCGGACCGGACGTCGCGATGCAGACGCCGACCTTGCCGGTCGCCACCGCGTACCCCTCGGCCGCATGTCCCGCACCCTGCTCATGGCGGACGAGGATGTGACGAACGGCCGGGGAGTCGAAGAGCGGATCGTAGAGAGGGAGCACGGCCCCGCCCGGGATGCCGAAGACAGTATCGGCCCCGACCCGCTCCAGCGATCTCACCAGAGCTTGAGCACCCGTGATCGGGGTCGCGGTCACGTCGTTGTCGACCATCAGATTCTCCTTGCCCACCATCGTTCTTCCCTCCGTCTCGCGATCGTACGCCCGCCGTTCGTGCCGCCCGCTCGACCGATCGCCGGCCAAGAAAAAACCCTCGTCGCCAGTAGGCGGACGAGGGAGCGCGTCGGTGGTGAGTTTGGACTCAGCCGACACGCTGGCGGACTACGAGGAGCGATGCGTTACGCACGCCCTGCACTCTAGTGCCCTGCCTGCGTCGATTCGCGCAGCGACCGGACCTGTCTTGACATCCGGAAGGACCCTAGGAGTACCGACCATCTCGGCGCCCGGTCGGCAGTGGGTAGATCGTCCCGGTTACTCCCGGGACGATCTACTCCAGTCTTCGATATATCTGGAGAGAATGTGTCAGCAGACCAGGGCCTCGGCGCTGGTCAGGTAGCGCTCGGCCAGACCGTCGGCGCCGAACGACTTCAGATACAGACCGGTCGAGACCCGCTCGACGAAGCCCCATTCCCAGATCCGCTCGGCGTCGACTCCAGAGCGCTCGGACAATCGGGTGCAGTACCGCCGCAGTGTCCGCTCAGCGTCGCTGCCCTTCAGCTGCTCGGTCCAAGCGCGGACAGCAACACCGAGGTCGTACGCCCGGTCCGCCACGAAGCCATCCGGATCGACGAAGCAGAAGCCGGTCTCGGCCCCCGGTCGGGGAACCCGAATCCGCAGCAGATTTCCCGGGTGCGGATCGCCGTGCACCACGGCCGGGCTGCCGTCGGCACAGACCGCGCCGACCACGTACGCAGCGCTGCCACCGGGCAGCGGTCGGCGGAGGCTGAGCTGCCACTGCTGTTCGAGTGCGGTCAGGGTCGCCGGCAGTCTGGACAGCCAGGCCTGGCCGTCGATGCCCAGGGAGCCCACCTTCGCGCGGGCCAACGGTTGCAGCCGGATCGCGCGCCCCTCCGGAGGGGGTCCATCGCTCACGGTGTCTGGGCCAACGATGCGTAGCGTGCCGGGGTCTCGCCCAACATCCGACGGAAGTCCTTGGTGAGGTGAGCCTGGTCGTACCAGCCGAGACGGACCGCCAGATCGGCGAGATCCACCGCCGGGTCCACCTCGAGTGCATACGCGGCCTCCTGCAACCGGAAGCGCGCCAGCACCCACTTGGGGCCGACGCCGACACCTCGCCGGAACTGGCGTTGCAGCGTCCGGATCGAACGACCAGTCCGCTCGGCCAGCTGCTCGACCCGGACGAGGGTGTCGTCGGCCGCCATCTGTCGAACGAGGGCCGCGAGTTCGTCGTCGCCGTGTCGTGAGTCGGCCGGGCGGTGTTCTTCGAGCACGGCGCGGAGCCGGTGTATCCGAGCCTCGAGCGTTTCGATCCAACCCAGCTCCTGGTCCAGCCGACCGAGTTCGCTGCCCAGCACCCCGTCAGCCGGCAGCGCACGATCGGTGTACGTCGAGGCGTCGAGACCGGTCCAGGCCGCGAAGCCGCCCGGGAGGAATCGCGCGCCGACGACCGAGCCGCGACCCGACAAGCGAACCTCGAAGACGCGGCTGACCACCCCGTGGACGATGGTCGCGGGCAATTGGATCCCGTGACGAACCTCGTGCGGCGCTCCCCACTCGGCCGTGAGGTGCATCGCCGGGTAGGAGATCACTCGCGAATCGACCGCCGGCCGGCCGGTGAGGTCCCACTCAACGGTCCAGAAGTGCTGCACCCAGCGCTTCAGCTTCTCCCCCGCCGGATAACGACGATTCACGAAGAGCTCCGTGGTCACGGCGCGGCGGACCAGAGCCCGCTGTGCAGCCGGCCCTGACACCGTCGACACGGCCGGTGCCCCGTGCATCCCGTCCGCCACGGGCGGCGCCTCGTGATTCCTATCCACCACGGCACGACCCTAGCCAGAACCACCGACCAGCAGAGACTTCGTCAGTTCCCCTCGGCTCCAGCAGTCCCCTCGGCCGCCGAAGATCCGGGCAGGATATTGCCGACGAAGCGAACCGAGAACCGGGTGTCGCCGACCATCGCCTTGACCTCGCCCGCTCGCTCGTCCACCTCCCGACGGCGGTTCGCCGCGACCCGTTCGAAGTAGTGCTGGTGGATGGTGCCCTGCCGATCCTGCGCCCAGGCTCCCACGATCCGGCCGTCGACCCAGATCGTCGGCCCCCCGTTTCCGACGGAGTCGAACGCCTCCTGCGCGGCCTCGGGCAGATACCAGGATCGCTGCTTCCAGCCCATCGTGGTCGGGTCGAGCGACGGTAACAGCGCCACCCATGGCTCGCCGTCCTCGATCGGGTCCTCGTCCGCGGCGACCCAGCCGCGACCGTCGACCAGTTGGACGTCGACAGCGCCGCAGTCGGCCAGGGCTCGACGGGTGAGGCCGAGCGTCCAGCCCATCCACCACTGCAGATCGATAGTCGTGGCGGGGCCGAATCGCCGCAGCCATCGCCCGGCCAACGTCGCGGCCGCCTCGTGCTCGTCGAGGTCGCCCAGTCCACCGCGGAGCCATTGATCCGCAAGAGCGTAGCGATAGGCCCCGGTGATCCAGCTGATCGGTCGCGCCCGCAGGATCTGGCCCTCGAAGCCGAGCAACGTGATCACCCGGCTGTGCGCGCCCTGCACCGAGGCGTACGACTTGCCCTGGGCAAGGTGCAGCGGCCGGCGCACAGTCTCCACGCGCTGACCGATCTCTCGCGCCGTGCTCGGGCCGTGCTCGCGGAGATCGTCGACAATCTGTTGCCGGGCCCGGTCGAGCCAGCGCTCCGGGTCAGGCACTCCGCTGTCGGCCAACATCTTGATCGTCCGGCGCCGCTCCGGCCCGACCAGCTTGCGGGTCGCCGCCGCGTGCATCATCCGGGTCGTGTCCGGGCTGGCCAGCCAGAGGGTCCGGCGCATGGCATGGTGTCGGATCAACGCGCGCCGCTCGTACACGACATCCTCGACCGCCTCGACCGACGGGTGCTCCATCCGGACCATCGCCGAGAGGACGACCGTCACCGGATCGGTCGAGTGCAGTGCGACGAGGTCGTCGGCAATCTGTACGAGATCGTCGGTACGCAGCCGTGCCAGCAGGCGGTGCCGCTGCGCCAGCCGGACCCGACGCTCGTCGTCCTCGACAACGCGCAGCACCCGACGATCCTCGCCTTCTTCGCGACTTGTCAGAAGCTCGACGTGCTATGCCCAGGTGACGTTCTGACAACTCCGAGCGATCAGTTGCAGACCGCCCCGACGTTGGCGGACTTGACCAGCTTGACGTACTTGGCCAGGACCCCACCACGACTGGGGCGCTCCACCGGCTTCCACGTCGCTCGACGGCGCGCCAGTTCGGCGTCGTCGACTCCCACATCGAGGGTGCCCTTTGCGACGTCGAGGGTGATCAGGTCGCCGTCGACCAGCAACGCGATCGGCCCACCCTCGGTCGCTTCCGGGGCGATGTGTCCGACACACAACCCGGTGGTGCCGCCGGAGAACCGGCCATCGGTGATCAACATGACGTCCTTACCCAGCCCGGCGCCCTTGATCGCACCGGTGATGGCGAGCATCTCGCGCATACCCGGACCGCCCTTCGGGCCCTCGTAGCGGATCACGACGACGTCGTTCGGGGTGATCGTGCGGTCCTCGAGCGCGTCCATCGCGGCCCGTTCGCCGTCGAAAACCCGCGCGGTGCCTTCCCAGACGTCGGTGTCGAAGCCTGCACTCTTCACCACCGCGCCCTCGGGAGCGAGATTTCCGTGCAGGATGGTGATGCCGCCGGTCGGATGGATCGGGTTGCTCAACGCACGGACGATGACACCGTCCACGTCGGGTGGGGCGATGTCGGCCAGATTCTCGGCCATCGTCTTGCCGGTGACGGTCAGGCAGTCACCGTGCATCAGCCCGGCGTCCAGCAGTGCCTTCATCACCACGGGTACGCCCCCCACGCGGTCGACGTCGTTCATCACATAACGTCCAAAGGGCTTGAGATCGCCGAGGTGCGGGACCGATCTGCCGACCCGGACGAAGTCGTCGAGGGTCAGGTCGACCTCCGCCTCGTTGGCGATCGCGAGCAGGTGCAAGACTGCGTTCGTCGAACCACCGAAGGCCATCACGACCGCGATCGCGTTCTCGAAAGCCTCCTTGGTCAAGATCTGTCGGGCGGTGATCCCGTTGCGCAGCAGTTCGACCACGGCCATTCCGGACTTGCGGGCGAAGCCGTCTCGTCGTCGGTCGACTGCGGGCGGGGCTGCGCTGCCGGGCAGCGACATACCGAGTGCCTCGGCCGCACTGGCCATGGTGTTCGCCGTGTACATGCCGCCGCACGCGCCCTCGCCGGGACAGATGGCCCGTTCGATCTCATCGACCTGCTCCTGCGTGACCAGTCCTCGCATGCACGCCCCGACGGCCTCGAACGCGTCGATGATCGTCACGTCCTTGTCGCCGACCCGACCCGGCATGATTGAGCCGGCGTAGAGGAACACCGACGCCAGATCGAGCCGGGCAGCGGCCATCAACATGCCGGGCAACGACTTGTCGCAGCCCGCCAGGAGCACACTGCCGTCGAGCCGCTCGGCCAGCATCACCGTCTCCACGGAGTCGGCGATGATCTCCCGACTGACCAGCGAGTAGTGCATGCCGTCATGACCCATCGAGATGCCGTCGGACACCGAAATCGTGCCGAACTCCAGCGGATAGCCGCCCGCCGCGTGCACGCCGTCCTTGACAGCCTTGGCCAGTCGGTCGAGCGAGAGGTTGCACGGGGTGATCTCGTTCCAGGAGGACGCGACGCCGATCTGCGGTTTCACCCAGTCCTCGTCTCCCATCCCGACGGCGCGGAGCATGCCACGCGACGCGGTCGCCTCGAGGCCGTCGGTGACCACCCGGGAGCGAGGCTTGATGTCGACGCCGTCGGTGGCGTCAGGTGTGCTCAGGTCGGAGTCGTGGATGGTCATGGGCGTCAATCTAGTGGCTGCGCCCAGAGATCCGGCGAGGGTTCCGCGTCGTCTGGTTGTCGTCTGATTGTCGTCTGGTTCAAGGACGCCGTCACCAAACGAGGAAGACCTCGACGATCGGCAAGCGAGGCAGACCTCGACGATCTGCCGGCCTCCCTGCTGCATCCCGCCGGAACTCACGGTGTCAACTTGTCGTGAGGGAACCTGCGAGGCCGGCTCGCGGGGCCGTCTGGAGGATCAGCCATGCCGTACACCGTGCTCCGCGGACAGTTCGTGATCCGCTACGCCGACCTGCCGCGTCAAGGGCCTGAGCCCGACGGCGACACGGTCAAGTTCCGCCCGGACACGCCGGGACTGGTCGAGATGCTGCCGCGCCCCTCCGGTCGTCCCCCCCAGATCAGCGCGCGGGGAGTCTCGGTTCGGTTGGAGGCGATCGATGCGCTGGAGACGCATTTCGTCGAGACCCACCAGCAACTCGGCGGAGCGAATGCGGCGCGCGACACCCTGCTCGCCAGACTCGGTTTCACCAACGTGGTGTTCTTCGACGACCAGCCGAACAAGGTGGCCTCGGCGGACGCGGACGAACTCCGCGGCCACGTCTTGAGCAACGGTGTCGACGCGAACGGCAGGGTGATCGGCTTCGTCTATCCCGGGGAACCACCGTCGGCGGACGGCTCCAGAGTCTTTCTCGACGACGCCGGCCTGGACGACTCGGTGAACGCTTCGGTGCTGGCCGACGGTCTGGTCTATCCGGCGTTCTACGGCACCCTTCCGGGCTCGCTGCGGACGCATCTGGCTGCGGCATCACGGGCGGCACGGGCAGACCACCTCGGGATCTGGCCGGAGTCCACCGCCGACCCGGTCTCGACCGCGACCGTGCCGGACCTGGCCATCCTCCAGACCCTCGTCATCTGGCCCAAGCTGTTCCGTCGGCTGGTGGCCTATCTCGCGACCGGCCAGACGGGCCTGGACGGCCTGGACGCCTGGCTGCGCGCCGATCCCGTCAACCGCGACGACGCGCTGTTCTTCCTCGACCCGCCCGAGGCCGGGAACATGCACGACCTGATCGTGGCCACCGGACAGCGGGTGTTGTTGAATCGTTGGCCGGAGGACTTCGTCATCGAGCCCGATCCGGCCTCGCCCGGCACTCCCACCGGTCCCGGGACGTTCGTCGCCGGAGACGTCACGATCGTCGCCGCCCTGCCCGATCCCCTCGGCGTCGATTCCGGAGCCGAGAGCGCAACGCTGGTCAACACCACCGGCGCTGCCATCGACCTGGCGGGCCGGCAGCTGGGCGACTGGTCCGGCCGCCGTCAATCCCTGACCGGGTCGGTCGGCGGCGGGGACGCGGTCAAGGTCCTGCTGGCCGGGGGCGTACGACTGCCGAACAACGGCGGATCGCTGACCCTGTTCGACGCCGCCGGCCTGACCATCGATCACGTCACGTACGGTCAAGCCGCTCGCGGCCGCACGGTCGTGTTCGGGAGGTAGCAGGAGTTGCTCTGCGGTCCGCCCTTCGACAGGCTCAGGGCCCAAACCTCGCAGCTAGACTCCGCCCTTCGACAGGCTCAGGGCCCATACCCCGCAGCTAGACTCCGCCCTTCGACAGGCTCAGGGCCCATACCCCGCAGCTAGACTCCGCCCTTCGACAGGCTCAGGGCCCATACCTCGCAGCTAGACTCCGCCCTTCGACAGGCTCAGGGCGCATACCCGCAACTATCGAATGCGGTGCGCTATGTCGCTGCGCAGCTTCACGGTGACCCGGAAGCCGAGGTAGCGGCGGAAGAGCAGCCGAACTTGAGCATCGATGGCCGGCATGCAGAAGAAGACCGGAGCGACGATGGGCAGGGCGAGGAACTCGACGATCATCTTGCCCCAGGTCCGCCGGCCCTTGGTCCGCGGCCGTTTCGGGAGCAGCTTGAGTGCCACGACCATGGAGATGATCAGGCTGATCGGCGTGAGCACCGTGGCTGCGGCGTTGGCCGTCGAGGCGAGTTCGACCAGCTTGGCGGTCGAGTGGGTCACTGTCGGGGTCATGTAGTTGACGGTCACCCGGAGCCCGAGCAGTAGCAGCGGGACGGTAGCCCAGAGGTGGAACTGGGAGAGCTGACGGAAGGTCTGTACGAACTTCTCTTTCAGGGGGATCCGCTGGTTGGAGAAGTTCTGCTCCATGATGTAAGGGAAGTCGATGACGCCGTACGACCAACGACGAATCTGCCGATACTGCTCGCGCATGGTCGCCCACCAGGTGTGCGACTGCACGGCGTCCAGATACACCGGCAGGTGTAGCGGCACGGTGCGTGCGCGGCCGTTGGTGCCGAAGTACATCCGCCAGTACTGCCGGGAATCGTCCGGGATCACGTTGGTCGACCAGAAATTGACCCCGACCAGGGCCCGCATCCCCAACGCATGAGAGGAGAAGATCCGTAGCCGCTTGGGCCGGGTCGAGTCCACCAGTGTCCACATGCTCGCGATGTAGCCGACCAGACGCGAGGCCGACGGCACCTCCCAGGCGTTGTTGTGGAACAGCAGCACCGGTTGGTAGCTGTCCACGTCGCGGTTCGGATTCGTCAGGTGCGTGTAGGTGAGCACCTGGAAGTAGTGCGCACTGGGACGGGTGTCGCAGTCGAACGCGGACACGATGACCTGCTGATCGCGGATTCCCGCCGCGAGCAGCAGCCGGCGCGCCTCATGAGCACCCCAGCTGATGTTGGCGCCCTTGACCCGGCCCTCACCCGGCAGACCGTCGGGGTGCCGGGTGGTGTGGAAGCGTCCGAAGCGTCCGGCGAACCGATCACGGAGCGCATCGATCTCCGCTGGCGACCAGTTCAGGGAGCGGGCTTCGAAGGTCAGGCAGATCATCAGCCGATCCGCCGGATAGTCGGCGGCCAGGATCGCCTCGAGCGACTGCTCGATGATCTGGCGGCCCTCGCTGTACACCGGGATGACGACCAGGTGATGGACGTCGTCGGGCGCCGGAACGTCCGGACCGCTGTGCGTCCACACGTCCAGGGCCTGGAGCTCCTCGGCCTCGGACCCGCTGAGGCGGGAAAGGTCGGCCAGCGCGTGCATCCTGGCGTACGGGTCGTTCAGGTGGCGGAGGCGGTCGTCCCAGTCGAGCCCGCGGTAGCGCTTCATCGTGTGGTACTCCCACGCCTGGCGAACGGCCAGACTGAACGAGGCACACAGCCAGAACGCCAGGTAGGCACTGAACGCCACGAAGGCGATCCGCGGCGAGAACGCCAGCAACACGATCGGGACCAGAATCGGAAGCGCCAAGAGCAAGGCTGGAACCGACTCCAAGAACCGCTGGGTCTGGTAAGCCGGGCGCGTCAACCGCGGTGTCTCCGCGCTGGTGTGAAAGCCGGGAGCGACGATGGACTCGGTGATCGGAGCTCCCTTCGGGTCGTGGTCTCGGGCGTGACACACTGGCGGCCGCCGGCCTGCTCAACCGATCTTATCGAAGTTCACGCGGCGAGGCGGTCACGACAGGCGCGGTGGGAGCGCGGGGCGTGATCAACCTCACGCAGTGGCGGCTCGATCGGCCGGCGAAGAGTGCGGTCTCACGTCTGCCCGGCCGCCGAGACCGTCGGGGCAGCCACCCGGTCCAGCGATCCCAGCGCGAGGCGGATGCCCAAGGCGAGGACCAGACCGGCGCCCATCACCGGCCCCAGATTGGCGATCAGTTGCTGGAGCGCGGTGTAGAAGCGTTCCCGGCCACCCGCGTAAGGCAAGACCGCCAGCGGCAGGCAGACACAGATCCAGAGGACCCAGGCGCCGGCCCAACCGCGGACCCAGCGCGGCAGACGGTCGACCATCACCGCCATGGCCAGCGGCAGCACCCAGACGTAGTGGTGGGTCCACGACAGCGGTGAGGCCAGGCAGGTGCACAGGCCGACGATGGCGACCGCGAACACCTGCTGCCCCGAGCGCCACCACTGCGAAGCGACGATCACCCCGATCAGTGCCACGATGCCGGACACCGCGAGCCCGGCCAAGGTCAGCGCCGTCCCGCCGCCACCGGCCAATCGGAAGAAGACCCCGAGCAGAGACTGGTTGCCCGCGTAGATCGGCCCCGCCGTCCGGGTGTCCCCACCAGCCAGCCCGGTCCAGAAGGTCAGGCTCTGTCGCGGCAGGAAGATCGCCCCGATGGCGGTGAAGGCGAAGAAGCCGATTATCGCCCATAACGCGGTCTTCTTCTTGCCGACCAGGAACGCGAACACGACGAACAGGCCGGGGGTGAGCTTGATCGATGCGGCCAGACCGGTCAGCACACCCTGCGGGAACCGCTTCCAGCGGTCGGCACCGTCGGGCAAGAGGTCGGCGACCACCAAGGCCATCAGAATGGTGTTGACTTGACCGTAGCCCAGCGTCGTACGGATGGGCTCCATCGCCACGACCACCGCGATCCCCAGCAGGCCGAGCTTCCAGCCCCGCGGCGCCCGGCAACGCTTCATCACCGACTGTTGCGCCCAGATCAGCGCAGCGGTCCAGATCAGCTGCCACATGACGTAGGGCCCGAACGCGAGCGGAGTCATCGCCACGGCCGCGATCGGCGGGTAGATGAAGTACAGGTTCCACAACGGTGTGGTGGTGGCGAAGATGTCCTTGCCGGCCAGCATGTCGCGGACCGCGGCGACATAGACCTCGAGATCGATGGTGGACGGGTGCCACGGGCGCATCGTGCCGTACTGGATCACGAAGGGCAGGATCAGCAGTGCAACCAGGAACGGTGGCCCGAACTCGACTGCTCCCCGGGCGATCCGGAAACCGACCGTGTGCCGATCCCCCGTCACAGCGCCGCCCGTCACAGCGCCGCCCGTCACAGCGCCGCCCGTCACAGCGCCGCCCGTCACATCGTTGCTCGTTACAGCGTCGCCCCTCACAGCGTCGCCCCTCACGTCGTCGCCCGTCACGGCGAAGCGGAGCTGGTCAGTTCGGTGTGGACCTGGTCGAGCTCACCGTCGGTGGCGGCGTCGGTGGCGACGAGCGCGCGCATCCCGGCCGCGTGGGCGTAGCGCGGCACCAGGTGGACGTGTAGGTGGAAGACCTCCTGACCGGCGACTGCTCCGGCCGCGGAGTACAGGTTCAGACCGTCGGGACCGAGCCGCTCGACCAGCAGGCGGGCGACGGTATCGATCGCCGGCGCGATGTCTGCCAGCACGGGCGCGCCGGTGACCAGGTCCACGACGTGCTCCTTCGGGACGACCAGGGTGTGACCCCGATGCCAGGGCGCGATGTCGAGGAAGGCATAGGCAACCTCGTCCTCGTACACCTTTCGGCTCGGGAGCTACCCCGCGACGAGCTTGCAGAAGAGGCAATCGCGGTCGTTGGTGCTCACTTCGGGACTCCTCCGATCACGTTCTCCAGGTCTTCGCCGCGGGCCCACCGGGCCAACTGGGCAGCGATCAGCTTGTCGGCCCGCGGGAAGAACGCGGTGCTCGCCCCGCCGACGTGCGGCGAGATGAGAACGTTCCGCACCTGCCACAGCGGGTGGTCCGGCGGCAGCGGTTCAGGCTCGGTGACATCCAGGCCGGCCCGGAGCCGGCCGCTCCCGGTCTCGGCCAGCAGCGCGTCCGTGTCGACCAGGCGGCCGCGTGCCACGTTGATCACCAACGCCTGGTCGGGCAAGGCGGCGAGCTCCTTGGCTCCGATCAGGCCGTCCGTCTCGGGAGTGAGCGGAGCGATCACCACGGCGATGTCGGCTTCGGTGAGCAGCTCGGGCAGATGGGCGATCGGGTGTACGAGCGGTTCGCCTTTGCGGGCGCGGCGGGCGACTCGGGTGACCGAGGCCACCTCGAAACCGGCCAGCCGGCGCTCGATCGCGGCGCCGATCCGGCCGTACCCGATGATCAGTACCCGCTTGTCGGCCAGGGCGTCGCCGAACTCGAAGGCCCAGGTGCCGCTGGGTTGGTTGCGGGCGAAGATGTCGAGGTGTCGCCCGCTGGCCAACATCAAGGCGATGGCGAGCTCGGCGGTGCTCGCGTCGTGCACCCCGGCGGCGTTGCAGAGCAGGACGCCGGCCGGCATCACGGGTCTGAAGTTGTCCACACCGGCGGTGAGCGTCTGCACGACCTCCAGGGAGGTCATCTCGTCGACACGATCGAGTTGCTCGGCGCCCTTCATGTACGGGATGACATAGAAGTTCACCTCGTCGATGTTCGCCGGCAACGGGCCGTCGGCGGTATAGAAGTCGACGTCGACGCCGCTGGGAAGGGCACCGATCCGACGCTCCGCCTCGCGGTGGTCGGCGTACGGCAGCCAGGCGAGTCGCCGCCTCACGCGGGGTCCCCTTCGGTCTTGTTGCCGGTCGTGACGCGCACTTGATGGCCGGCAGCCGCGAGTGCGGCCTTGACGTCGGCGATCCGCAGGGTGCCGAAATGGAAGACACTCGCGGCCAGCACCGCGTCGGCGCCGGCCTCCACCGCGGGCGGGAAGTCGTCGGCCGCGCCCGCGCCACCGGAGGCGATCAACGGTACATCCACCGCGGCGCGGACGGCGGCGATCATCTCGAGGTCGAAGCCGCCGGTCGTGCCGTCGGCGTCCATCGAGTTGAGCAGGATCTCGCCCACGCCCAGGTCGACACCCCGCTTGGCCCACTCGATGGCGTCTACCCCGGCGTTCCTCCGACCCCCATGCGTGGTGACCCCGAAACCGGACGGTTGGTCGTCGACCCGGCGGGCATCGACCGACAGCACGAGCACCTGGTTGCCGAACCGCCGGGTGATCTCGGCGATCACCTCGGGCCGGCGCATGGCGCCGGTGTTGATGGCGACCTTGTCCGCTCCCGCCCGAAGCAACACGTCGACGTCGCGAACGCCGCTCACCCCCCCGCCCACGGTCAGCGGGATGAAGACGGTCTCGGCAGTCCGCCTGACCACGTCGAGGGTGGTTTCGCGTCCTTCATCGGAGGCGGAGATGTCCAGGAACGTGAGCTCGTCGGCGCCCTCGGCGTCGTACATCTGGCCGAGCTCCACCGGATCACCGGCGTCGCGGAGGTTGGCGAAGTTGACGCCCTTGACCACACGGCCGCCGTGGACGTCCAGGCAGGGGATGACGCGGACGGCAACACTCACGGGTGACGATCCTAGTCGGCGGTACGCACGTGGGTCCTCCCCTGCCGAGGGGCAACGCCGACACCATCGTCCTCGCGCGAGAATCACCCCCTTCGCGCCCGGAACCTCACGGGCGACGTGGTCGAAGCGCGGCGTCGGACACGGGTCGACCCTCGGTGGCTGGTCGCAGCGTGATGCGGGACCGTACTTCAGGGGACGAATCGGTAGCCGACACCGGGATCGGTGATGAAGTGCCGGGGGCGGCCGGGCTCGACCTCGAGCTTGCGGCGTACCTGGGCCAAGAACACTCGCAGGTAGTTGCTCTCCTTGTCATACGCCGGACCCCAGACCTCGCGAAGCAGGTCCACCTGCCGCACCAGCGCCCCCGGTCGACGGGTCAAGACCTCGACCAGCCGCCACTCGGTCGGCGTGAGATGGACCGATTCGCCTTGTCGGCGGGCGACGTGATCCCCCAGATCCAATCGCAGCGTGGGTGTGGTGATCACGCGGGACCGGGGCTGTGACTCGCTCAAGGCGTGACGAAGCGCCGCCCGGATCCGCGCCAACAACTCCTCCATCCCGAACGGCTTCGTGACGTAGTCGTCGGCGCCGAGGTCGAGCGCCTCGACCTTGTCGTCGGACTGGTGTCGCGCCGACAGCACCACCACCGGGACATCGCTGAACGTCCGCAGCCGGCGCAGCACCCCCACCCCGTCGACATCGGGTAGTCCGAGGTCGAGCACGACGACGTCCGGCGGATCCTCGGCGAGCACCTGCAACGCCGTACGTCCGTCATAGGCCAGCTGAACCTCGTAGTCGCGGGCGCGCAGATTGATCCGGAGCGTACGGACGATGGCCGGGTCGTCGTCGACGACGAGGATCTTCGTCACGAGACGGCCCCCGCCCGGTCTCCATCGGCCCGCGACGGGTCCGACGCTGCCCGATCGTCCACAGCCGGAAGGTCGATCACCATCGTCAGCCCACCGCCCGGCGTCTCCTCGGCGGTCAGGATTCCGCCCATCGACTCCAGCAGACCGCGGGCCACGGCGAGCCCCAGGCCGACACCGTCTCCACGAGGCACGTCGCCGAGCCGCTGGAACGGCTCGAAGATCTTCGGCACCGACTCGGGTGCGACACCGCGCCCGTGGTCGACGATCCGGAGCGAGACCCAGTGCCGCCCGTCCGGCCCCGACCAGCCGCATCCGCGGAGCTCCACCGGCGCCTCACCGGCATGTTTGACGGCATTCTCGACCACGTTGGCGATCACTCGGTCGAGCAGGCCCGGATCGGCCCTCGCGCTGGGCAGCGAGTCCTGGATCGCCAGGGTGACGCGATCGGCACCGCCGATCCCGTGCAGCGCCCACTCCGCTGCCGCTGCCAGATCCACCTCGGCCAGCAGCGGGGTGATGCTCTGGGTCTGCAGCCGACTCATGTCCAGCAGGTTGGCCACCAGCGCATCGAGCCGATCCGCCGACTCCTCGATGGTGGCCAGCAGTTCCTGCTCGTCCTGCTCCGACCAGGTGATCTCGGTGTTCCGCACGCTGCTGATCGCCGCCTTGATCGCGGCCAGCGGACTACGCAGATCGTGCGAGACGGCGGCCAGCAGGGCGGTCCGGATGCGGTTCCCCTCGGTCAGCTCATGCACCTGAGCGGCTTCGATCTCGGCCTCTCGACGTTCCTCCAGCACAGCGAAGTGGGCCGCGTAGGCGGTCAGCAGGCTGCTGTCCTCGGCGCGCAGCGGACGACCGCGGAGCAGCAACACGCTGCCCGGCCCGATCTCGATCTGGGCGTCCGCCACCTCCAGCCGGTCGGGAGCGTCACCCCAGGCGGCGAGCACGGTGCGCGCGCCGTCGCGGACCGCGACGATCGCCGCTCCGGTCATGCCGAACACCTCCCCTGCCTGCGCAAGCAGGTCGGCGGGATCGTCACCGGTGTGCACGATGCTGTGTGCGAGCACCGCGAGCGCGTTCGCGTCCGAGCGGGCCCGGGTCGCTTCTTCCGTGCGCCGGGCCGAAGTGTCGACCACCGACGCCACGGCCGCTCCGGTGAGGGTGAACAGCAGCACGGCGAAGGCATTCTCCGGGTCCGCGATGGTCAGCGTGCCGGTCGGCGGCACGAAGAAGAAGTTGAGAGCGCTCCCACCCAGTACGGCGCCGACCAGGGCAGGCCACAGCCCACCGACAAGCGCCGTGGCGACCACCAGGGCGAGCATCAACAAGGCCTCGGTGGGTAGGCCGTGCAGGTCGGGGGTGAGATACAACCCGACCGTGAGCAGCGCAGTCGCGACTGTCGCCAGCAGATAGCCGAGGACGAGTCGGCGTCGGGTCAGTGCGGTACGCCGGCGGGGCCTGGCGGACGTTTGTCGCGCATCGTCGTGGCTCACCACGTGGACGTCGATGTCGCCCGATCGGGCGATCACGGTCTCGCCGATGCCGGGCCGCAGCACCGTGGACAGTCGGGTCCGCCGGCTCGCCCCGATCAGCACCTGGGTCGCGTTCGCCCCGCGAGCGAAGTCGAGCAGCCCGTCGGCCGGGTCGTGGGCCACGACGGCATGGAAGGCCCCACCCAGCTCCTCCGCAGACTTCCGCAGCGCCTCGAGCGACTTCGGCGTCACGCTGGTCAGGCCGTCTCCCCGACTGACGTAGACCGCGAGCCACTCACCGCCACCACTGCGGCTCGCGATGCGTGAGGCCCGGCGCATCAGCGCCAGGGACTCGTGGCCGCCGGACACCCCCACGACGACACGTTCGCGGGTCGCCCACGTGGCGTCGATCCGGTGTTGGTCGCGGTAGCGCTCCAGACCTTCGTCGACCCGATCGGCGAGCCAGAGCAGCGCCAACTCCCGGAGCGCCGCCAGGTTGCCCTCACGGAAGTAGTGCGACAGGGCGGTGTCGATCTTCTCGGACCGGTAGATGTTGCCGTGGGCCATCCGCCGCCGCAGGGCCTGCGGGCTCATGTCGACCAGCTCGACCGCCTCCGCGGCGCGGACCACCCGGTCGGGCACGGTCTCGGACTGCCGCACGCCGGTGACCTGGGCAACGACGTCGTTGAGCGACTCGAGATGCTGGATGTTGACCGTGGTGATCACGTCGATGCCGGCTTCCAGCAACGCCTCCACGTCCTGCCAGCGTTTGGGGTTCACCGCCATGTCCGCCTGTGGCGTCGCGGCGGGAGTGGGACCGACAACGTTGGTGTGCGCCAGCTCGTCGACCAGAACCACCTCCGGGCGCCGGGCGAGGACTGCCGGCAGATCCATCTCGCCGAGCCACAGACCTCGGTACGAGATCGGGCGGCGTGGGACCACCTCCAGGGAACCGATCGCCGCCTCGGTCCTGGCCCGCCCATGGGTCTCGACGAATCCCACCACGACGTCGGTGCCACGTTCGGCGCGGCGTTGACCCTCCTGCAACATGTCGTACGTCTTGCCCACGCCCGGCGCGGCGCCGAGGTACACCCGCAGGGTCCCGCGGTCCATGGTCACAGTCTGCCTCGGCAGCCGCACGATCGTCTCCCCTCGGGTCAGCGGAGGTTCTCCAGCGCCGAGTCGAGATCGACGACATCGACCCGAGGTTCGCCGAGGAAACCGAGGATCCGACCCTGGAGGTGCTGTGCCACCAGCGCGCGTACCTGATCCTCGCTCAGCCCACGTTCCCGGGCGACGCGCGGCACCTGGAGTTCGGCGTAGGCGGGCGAGATGTATGGGTCCAAGCCGGAGCCCGAGGCGGTCAGGGCGTCGGGCGGCACCCGGGCCGGAGCGACGTGTTCCCGACTCGCGACCCGTGCACGGCGCTGCTCCACAGTCGTAGCCAGCTTCGCGTTGCTCGGCCCGAGGTTGCTGCCGCCGCTGCCCTGAGCGTTGTAGTCCACTGCCGACGGACGGGGCTGGAACCACTCGTTGCGGTCCAGCGGCTGACCGGCGAGCTCGTGACCATCGAACGACTGCGCGATCAGCGACGACCCGACGACGCGATCGCCGCTGATGATCAAGGATCCGGTGCGCTGGTGTTCGAACGCGTGACCGAGACCGAGCACCAGCATGGGATAGCCGATCCCGAGCAGGGCGGTGAGTACGACCAGGACTCGCAGGCCGGTGAGGACCTGACGAATGACTTCGGGCATCGGTATGCCTCCTCTCACAGAGCCAGGCCAGGGATGAGTGCACCGAGGCCGACGAGAACGAGATCGATGATCTTGATCCCGATGAAGGGAACGGCGATGCCGCCGACACCGTAGATCAGCAGGTTCCGGCGCAACAGCTGGGACGCACCGGCCGGTCGGTAGCCGACTCCGCGCAGCGCCAGCGGGATCAGTCCGAGGATGATCAACGCGTTGAAGATCACCGCCGAGAGCACGGCCGACCGCGCGGAGTGCAGGTGCATCACATTCAGCGCCGCCAGGCTCGGGTAGAGCGCGGCGAACATGGCTGGGATGATAGCGAAGTACTTGGCGATGTCGTTGGCGATCGAGAACGTGGTCAGCGATCCGCGGGTGATCAGCAACTGCTTGCCGATCTCCACGACATCGATGAGCTTGGTGGGGTCGGAGTCCAGGTCGACCATGTTGCCGGCCTCCTTGGCCGCCGAGGTGCCGGAGTTCATCGCGACTCCGACGTCCGCTGCGGCCAGCGCCGGCGCGTCGTTGGTGCCGTCGCCGGTCATGGCGACCAGCCGGCCACCCGACTGCTCGGCCTTGATCAACGTCATCTTGTCCTCGGGCGTGGCCTCGGCCAGGAAGTCGTCCACTCCTGCCTCGCCGGCGATCGCCTGCGCGGTGAGCGGGTTGTCACCGGTGATCATCACCGTGCGGATGCCCATCGCTCGAAGCTGGTCGAATCGCTCCCGCATGCCGGGCTTCACCACGTCCTTCAGGTGGACGACGCCGAGCAGGCGGCAGTGTTGTCCAGTTCGCTCGGCCACCACCAGCGGAGTTCCGCCGGAGGCAGCGATCCTCTCGATGGCGTCGACCATCACGCTTTCCCCGGGCGCGGAGCCGAGCCAGCCCCGAATCGCCGTGCCCGCGCCCTTGCGGATCTGCCGGCACGTTGGCTGCCCCGACGAGGTCTGCGGATCCTCGATGTCGACGCCGGACATCCGGGTCTGGGCGCTGAACTCGACGAACGTCGCGCCACGGGGAAGATCGTCCTCCGAGGCACCCCGGGCGAGTGCGAGGGTGACGATGGAGCGACCTTCGGGCGTCTGATCGGCCAGGCTGGACAGCCGCGCGGCGTCTCGCAGCTCGTCGGCACCGACTCCGGGTGCGGCCAGGAAGTCGGCGGCCTGCCGGTTGCCGAACGTGATGGTGCCGGTCTTGTCCAGCAGCAGCGTGCTCACGTCCCCGGCGGCCTCGACCGCGCGGCCGGACAGAGCGAGCACGTTGCTCCTGACCAGCCGATCCATCCCGGCGATGCCGATTGCCGACAACAATGCGCCGATCGTGGTGGGGATCAAGCAGACCAGCAGAGCGACCAGCACGACGACGGACGGCGGACGGCCGGCGTACGCGGCCATCGGGGCCAACGTCACCACGGCCAGCAGGAAGATCAGCGTCAGGCTGGAGAGCAGGATCGACAGCGCGATCTCGTTCGGGGTCTTGCGCCGCGAAGCGCCCTCGACCAGCGCGATCATCCGGTCCAGGAACGACTCGCCGGGGCCGGAGGTGATCATCACCTCGATCTCATCCGACAGCACCGTCGTGCCACCGGTGACCGCCGACCGGTCGCCGCCGGCCTCGCGGATCACGGGGGCCGACTCCCCGGTGATGGCCGATTCGTCGACACTCGCGACGCCCACAACGACGTCGCCGTCTCCTGGGATGACCTGACCTGCGCTGACCCGGACTCGGTCGCCGGGCCGCAGCTGGCTGCTCGGCACGAGTTGTTCCCGACCGTCGTCGGCCAGCCGTCGGGCCTGGGTGTCGGTCCGGGCGGCGCGCAACGTTGCGGCCTGTGCCTTGCCGCGGCCTTCGGCGACGGATTCGGCGAGATTCCCGAACAGGACCGTGAGCCACAGCCAGATCGCCACGGCGACGGTGAACGGCGTCGGTCCGGCGACGGCACCGACCGTGCAGACCAGCGAGCCGATCCAGACGACGAACATCACCGGGGTACGCCACAGGTGCCGAGGATCCAGCTTCGCGAACGCACCCGGGACGGCTGCCTTGAGCTGTGCCGGGCTGAGCGCGGTCGAGACCTCGACCCGCTGGTGGTGCCTGGGCCGGGCGGCCCGGGTGGGCCGGGTCAGGACGGTCACGACAGTGCCTCCGCGACGGGCCCGAGCGCGAGACCAGGAAAGAACGTGAGACCGCCGACGAGCACGATCACCCCGATCAGCAAGGTGACGAACAACGCGGTGTGAGTGGGCAAGGTGCCGGCGGTGACCGGCACGGTCGGGCTCCGGGCGATATGCCCGGCGAGCCCGAGCACGAGCACCATCGGCACGAAGCGGCCGAGCAGCATGGCCGCCGCGAGGCTGAGTTGGAAGAAGGTGGACGTCACCGTGAGCCCACCGAAGGCGCTGCCATTGTTGTTGGCCGCCGAGGCGTATGCGTAGAACACCTCGGAGAAGCCGTGTCCGCCGGGGTTGCCCATCGCCGACCGGGTCTGCGGCAGCGCGATGGCGACACCGACGCCAATCAGCACCAGCGCGGGAGTGGTGAGGACGTACAGCGCGACGTAGGTCATCTCCCGTGACCCGATCTTCTTGCCCAGCAGCTCCGGTGTCCGGCCGACCATCAGCCCGGCGACGAACACAGCGACGATTGCGGCGATCAGGATTCCGTAGAGGCCGGACCCGACGCCTCCGGGTGAGACCTCACCGAGCAGCATGTTGAGCAGCACCACACCGCCACCGGCGGCGGTCATCGAATCGTGCGTGGAGTTGACGGCCCCGGTCGAGGTCGCGGTGGTGCTGGTCGCGAACAACGCGCTGGCCCAGATCCCCAGCCGGGCTTCCTTGCCCTCCATCGCCGACCCGGCGAGCCCCGGCACCGTGCCGTCGCCCGCGGTCTCGGCCCAGGTTGTCAGGGCCAGCGCTGCTCCCCAGAGCACGGCCATGGCCGCGAGCAGCGCGGTGCCCTGCTTCCGGTTGCCGAGCATCGTGCCCGCGGTCCGGGTCAGGCAGACCGGGATGAGGAGGAGCGCGAAGATCTCGAGCAGGTTGGACACGGCGTCGGGGTTCTCGTACGGGTGCGCGGAATTGGCATTGAAGAAGCCACCGCCGTTGGTGCCGAGTTCTTTGATGGCCTCCTGGCCGGCGACCGGACCACCGGGCAGCGTCTGAGTGCCACCCGCCAGTGTGGTGACGGTGTGGTCGGGAGCGAAGTTCTGGATCACCCCTGTCGCGACGAGCACCACGGCGAGCAACGTCGCCAACGGCAGCAGCACCCGCAGGTTGATGCGGATCAGATCGACCCAGAAGTTGCCGACCTCGTCACGCCGATCAGAACCGAAGCCGCGGATCAGCGCGGCGGCCACGGCGATGCCTACGGCCGCCGAGGTGAAGTTCGAGACGGCGAGCCCGGCCATCTGCGCGGTGTAGCCGAGGGTTGATTCGCCGGCGTAGGACTGCCAGTTCGTGTTGGTGACGAACGAGACCGCGGTATTGAGGGCCATCGGCACTGACATGCCGGACATCCCCCGGTCGTACGGCAACTGTGCCTGACCGAGGAGGATGGCGAACAGGATCGCGATCGAGACGGCGGAGAACGCCAAGACGGCAATGATGTAGCTGCGGGCGCGCTGCTGCTCGTCGGGGTTGACGCCGAGGGTGCGGTAGAGACCACGTTCGATCCTGGTGTGGTGGGTAGGCGTCAGGACGCCGGCGAGGTGGTCGCCGAGGGGTATATAGGCGAGGGCGAGCATCGCCAGCAGGGTGGCGATCGTGAACAGGCCGGCCGTCGCATCCGTGAGCATGGGCACGGCAGACATCAGAAGCGCTCCGGGAAGACGAGACTGCAGACGAGATAGGCGACCAGTGCTGCCGCGAGCACGAGTAGAGCGATGGAGGTCACGACGTCACCGGATCCGGTGGTAGAGCGGCGGGACCGCCGAGGCGAGCAGGGACTGCGCCATGGGGTAGCACGAGACGATCCGTGGACATGCCTTCATCGAAGTGCACTGCGCGACCGCTCGGCCGTGCCTTGATGCCGATCTGACGGGCGTTGACGCATTCTTGACGCCTGGCGGTGGCCGTCACCGGCCCGCCGGTTGACAGGGTAAACAAGTGGGTAGGCTCCTTGTGAAAACCGCGACGGAGATGGACTCCGCCGCCGACGAGGAGGCTCCATGGGTATCGGCGACAAGATCAGCAACAAGGCGGAAGAGGCCGGCGGCAAGGCGAAGGAAGCCGTCGGCGACGCGACCGACAACGAAAGCCTCGAGGCCGAGGGCAAGATGGATCAGACCTCGGCCCACGGCAAGCAGGCCGGCGAGAACGTGAAGGACGCCCTCCGCGAGGCGGGCGATGCCGTCAAGGGCGACGACCACCGCTGACTGCCTCCCCCGTCCCGCCCCGGAACCGTGCTGGTTCTGGGGCGGCTCGCCGTTCGGGGCGGTTCGACGTTCGGGGCGGGGCCTCGCTTCCTGCCCTGAGTCGCCAGACGCGGGCCGGAGCCGTCAGCGCTCCCAGCGCGCGTACGGATGGGCCCACAGCACGGCGTTGGTGTAACGCGAGTCGGCCGTGACGTCCTGCCCGGCCCACTCAGGCACCTCCCACGCGGTGTCCTCGGTCGGCACCTCGAGTTCGGCGAGGACCAGGCCCACGTTCTCACCGCCGAACTCGTCGACCACCCAGCCGGCCCAACGCCCCCCCAGTTCGTGGCGAGTCTTCGCGATCGGGTGGCCGTCTTGCGCCATCTTCGACAACTCGTCCGCGTCCGCGATCGGGATCTCGTACTCGTACTCGGGTCGTGCGATGCCGGCCTGCTTGCCCTTGATCGTCAGATAGGCGCTGCGCTCGTCGACCAGCCGCACCCGGACCGTCATGCCCGGCTGGACGCAGAGGTAGGCCTGACGAATCGTGCTGCTGCTGCTCACCGAGTGCCGCCACCCATCCGTTGTCACCAGCAGCTTGTGCTCGAACTCCGTCGCCATGGTCACCTTCCCTGTGTCGCCCCTCGACAGGCTCGGGGCACGACCGTCACGGGCCCAGCCCTGGGGCACATCTATCACGGGCCCAGCCCTCCGGGCCACATCTATCACGGGTCCAGCCCTGATCCTCAGGCCTCCGGCTCGTCCGAGTCGTCCGGAGTGAAATCGACCACTCCGCGCCGCATCGCGCGGTTCACCTCGCGAACGGTGTCCCGCAGCGCCCCGCGTCCGGCCGCTTGCCCGATCTGGTCGGCGAAGTCGAGCACCTGGCGCACCCAGCGGACGAAATCGCCGGCGGTCAGTCGGCTCTCGGCGAGCACGTCCGACAGCGGCCGACCCGCCGCCCAGCCGTACGCGGCCTCGCTGAAGCCGATGTCTGGCTCGGGTCCGCGTTCGAGGCGGTGGTCTCGTTCCAGCAGCGAGACCTCCCGCCAGATCTTGCGGACCTCCGTCATCGCGTGCGCGCTGATGGCGTCCGGCATCCTGGGCCGGTGCTCGAAGCCGTCCGATCGGCGAGCCTCGTACACGAACGACGCGAGCACCGCGGCGAGCTGCGGATGGCTCAGTTCGTCGAACACACCGGCGCGCAGGCACTCTGCTGCGACCAGGTCGAGCTCGGTGTAGATCCGGGCGAGCCGACGGCCCTGTTCGGTGACCTGAGTGCCGTCCGCGAGATAGCCGAGCGCCTCCAGGACGAGGCAGATCTTGTCGAAGTGAGCGGCGATCGTGTTGGTGCGGGTCGCCATCCGTCGCTCCACCTGGTTGTTGTCCCGCTCCAGACCGAACGCGCGTTCGGCCCAGCGCGCGTGCTGCTCGCGGTCGGGACAGCGGTGACACGGGTGGGCCCTGACCTGGGCGCGGAGATCGGCGATCTCGTCGGAGGTCTCCTGGTCGACCGGTGGCGGCCGATGCCGCAGCGCCTCGGAGTCGAGAGTGTTCAACTTGCTGCGGAACGCTGCGGCGAGGCTGCGCCGCGAACTGGCATCCCGAGCGTCGAAATGCCGCGGGACCTTGACCTTTCCGACCACGACGGCCGGTGTTGGGAAGTCGAGCAGCGACAAGCGGCGGATGTGGCGCTCTTCGGTCATCACCTGCGGTCGTGGACCGTCCGGTTGGTGGCGACCATGCGGTCCGGTCTGCTCCCGCGTGCCGGGATCGATCACCACCGCCCAGCCGCGGCTCTTGCCGGTCGGCACCTTGATGACGTCGCCCGGCCTGAGCGTCTCGAGTGAGCCGACCGCCTCGGCCCGGCGGTCCGCCTTCCGCGCACGCGCCTGGCCGGCCTCCAGATCGGAGATCCGAGCGCGTAGTCGCGCATACTCCGCGAAGTCGCCGAGCTCACACGTCGAAGCCTGGAGGTACTCCGCGATCGCCTCCTCGTTGCGCGCGACCCCCCGGGCCAGCCCGACGACGGAACGATCGGACTGGAACTGCGCGAACGACTGCTCGAGCAGGGTTCGGGCGCGATCCCGACCGACGCTGCCGACCAGGTTCACAGCCATGTTGTACGTCGGCGCGAACGATGACTTCAGCGGGTACGTCCGGCGTGCGGCCAGGCCGGCCAGCGCCCGGGGGTCAAGCCCCGCTCGCCACAAGACCACGGCGTGACCCTCGACGTCGATGCCGCGCCGGCCGGCCCGCCCGGTGAGCTGGGTGTACTCCCCCGGAGTCACGTCGGCATGGGTCTCGCCGTTGAACTTGACCAGTTTTTCCAGCACGACGCTGCGGGCCGGCATGTTGATGCCCAGCGCCAGGGTCTCAGTCGCGAAGACGACCTTGGCCAGACCTCGGACGAACGCCTCCTCGACGCACTCCTTGAACGCTGGCAACATCCCGGCGTGGTGGGCAGCGATGCCGCGGGACAAGGCCTCGGCGAACGAGTCGTAACGCAGCACCCGCAGATCCGCGTCGCCCAGGCTGTTCGTGTGGCGGCGCAAGATCTCCCCGATCTCGGTCCGCTCGGATTTGGTGGTCAACACGACACCCGAACCCAGCAGCTGGCTCACCGCGGCATCACAGCCGACCCGGGAGAAGATGAACACGATCGCCGGCAGCAGGGCCGCGCCGTCCAAGGTCTTCACCATGTCTGCGCGGCTGGCCCCCGTCAACGACCGCGGTCGATGATCGCTGTCGGACCGGCGACCGTCGGATCGGTTGCCGCTCGATCGGCTGCCGCCGGACCGGCCGGCGGTGCCGGCGTTCGCGCTGGCGCCGCCGTAGGATCCGCTGCCGTAGCTGACCCGCCGTTGACCCTTCCCGCTGCGTCCGCGCGGGCGCCGCGAGTCATCGCGAACCCACCGCGACTCGTCGCGGGCGATCCGGAGCAGCGCCGGGTTGACGTCGACTTCGGCCGTCGGGGTGCCGTCGATCGCGGCGGTCGGGGCCACCCCGGCGTACAGGTCGTAGAGCTGGGAGCCGACCAGTACGTGCTGGAACAGCGGCACCGGCCGGCGCTCGGAGACGACGATCTGCACCGTGCCACGGACCTCGGCCAGCCAGTCGCCGAACTCCTCGGCGTTGCTCACCGTGGCCGACAATGCGATCACCTGGATCGAATCGGCGAGCCCGATGATCACCTCCTCCCACACCGCGCCGCGGAACCGGTCCGCCAGGTAGTGCACCTCGTCCATCACGACGAATCCGAGCCCGAACAGCGTGGACGAGCCGGCGTAGATCATGTTGCGAAGTACCTCGGTCGTCATCACGACCACGGGCGCCTCGGAGTTGATCGAGGAGTCGCCGGTCAGCAGGCCCACGTTCGCGGCCCCGTGTCGAGCGACCAGGTCGGCGTACTTCTGGTTGGACAGCGCCTTGATCGGGGTCGTGTAGAAGCACTTGCGACCCTGCTGCAAGGCCAGGAAGACCGCGAACTCGCCGACGATCGTCTTGCCGGCCCCGGTCGGTGCGGCGACGAGCACGCCCGCGCCTGCCTCGACGTGCGCGCACGCCTCGCGCTGATAGTCGTCGAAGGCGAACCCGTAGTGCCGGGCGAACTCGGTGAGCGACGGCGTCCCCTGATCGGCGCGGAACCGTGCGTACGCCTCCGCCGGGCTGGGTTCTGCAGCAGAATCCATAGTTGGGTCAGGCTACCCGCGAGCGGATCCCCGGCGGGGGGTGACGAGTGCGAATCGGCCGGTGAACGCGCGCCATCGCGGTACCGTGCCGGTCAAACCGCGAAGATGCCTACGGCGCCTGCCTCGCAGCGCACCCGGAGCGGAGCCGCAGCGATCAGTTCGCCGTCGCCGTAGCCGACCAGGCCCGGGCCGTCGACGACGATCTCGGCGGCCCGGGTCAGCTCGACGCAGGGGTCGCGGGCGAACCGGCCGGAATACATCTGGGGCAGCAGCCTCAGCAGCTTGGCCCGGCTGACCGGATGGACGATCGTCACGTCGAGCAACCCGTCGGTCGGGTCGGCGTCGGGGCAGATCTTCATGCCGCCGCCGTAGGAGTTGGTGTTGCCGACCGCGATCAGCATGGCCTCCAGGTCCTGGACCGCGCCGTCGAGGATGAGCCGATAGCGGAGCGGGGAGAAGACCCGCAACTCCGCCAACGCCGCCAGTGGGTAGCGCATTCCGCCCTTCGGCCACGGCATCAGGTTCGCCCGGTGGTTGACCATCGCGTCGAAGCCGGTGGCCAGTACGGCACCCACCCAGCGATCGTTCACCTGGCTGAGGTCGAACCGGCGAAGGGTCCCGCCAGCGATCAGAGCGACAGCCGCGACCGGGTCGAAGGCGGGCAGCCCCAATCCGCGGCACAGGTCGTTTCCGGTCCCGGCCGGGATGAGCGCCAACGCCGTACCCTCCTGGCTCGCGCACGCGTTCACGCCCAGGTGCATCATCCCGTCGCCGCCCATCACGGCCAGAACGTCCGTGCCGCCGGCGACCGCGCCGACAGTCATCGCCGCCGCTTCGTCGAAGCTGCGGCTGAGCAGGATGTCGGTGTCGAGCCCGTCGTCGCGCAGTCGGCCGGCGACCTGAGGCAGTACCTCCTGAGCACGTCCCTTGCCCGAGGACGGGTTCACCACCAGCGTGACCCTCACCTAGGGTCCTCGTCGCGCTCGGCGGCTGGCTCGCTTCCGTTGATCCGGGGGCGGTCGACCGGATCGGAGTCGTCGGATCGGTGTCCGTTGGTGCTGCGATCCGCGGTGGTCGACCGATCGCCGTCGGCTGCCAGCGCTCTCAGGGCGCTGTCGGAATCTGTCGGGTCGGCCACCGTGTCTGCCAGCGCGTCCTTCTTCCGAAGCTTCGATCGATCGAAGGCGTGGGCCAAGATCTCGGCCAGCACGACCAGTACGACCATCGGCGCGGCCAGCAGCAGCATCGTGATCGCGTCCGGGGTCGGGGTCGCAACGGCGGCGAACACGAACAACCCGAAGATGATGTAGGACCGGTACTTGCTGATCATCTTGGCCGGCAAGACCCCGGCCACGTTGAGCATCAGGATGAACAACGGCACCTCGAAGGCGAGCCCGAAGACCACCATCAGTCGCGTCATGAAGCTCAGGAAGTCGCCCAGGTCCTGCAGGTTCGCGATGCCGGCATCGGGGGTGAAGTTGATCAGAACCGCGATGCCCTTGGGCAGCACGTAGTAACCCAGCGCGACGCCGGCGAGAAACAGCGGGGTCGCCGCCCCGACCACGACCAGCGTCCACTTCTTCTCCTTGGCCAGCAGGCCCGGGACGATGAATGCCCAGACCTGGTAGAGCCAGACCGGCGCGGCAAGGATCAGACCGGCCAGCAGCGAGATCTTCAGCGAGACGGTGAACGGGGCCGTGGCCCCCTGGATGATCAGGTCGGCCTCGAGATTGGGGCGCGACTGTTTGGCGATCGCAATGGCACGGGTATAGGGGTCGATGAGCAGGTCGAACAGGAAGCGGTTGAACACGAAAGCCACGATCGTGGCGACGATGATGGCCAGCGATGCCACGACGAGCCGATAGCGCAGTTCCTTCAGATGCTCGAACAGCGTCATCGAGCCGTCTGGAGGTGCGGGCGGCGGCTTGAGCCACGACAGATTGAGGTGGATCGGCCGCCCCTTGATCGTCAAGGGCATCGTGCAACCGGGGTCAGGAGTCGCTCAGCGCTCGGTTGTCGGCTCAACTGTCCTTGCGGATCTCGCTGCCGTCCGGATTCTGACTCGGCGTAACGGGCGGCTGCTGGAGCTCCTGTGGCTGGACGGGCTGCTGCTGGTGGGTCGGGGGCTGCTCGTAGCCCGGAGTCTGCTGCTCGTAGCCCGGAGTCTGATGGACCTGTGGCACCTGATGGACCTGTGGCACCTGATGGGTGGGTGGCTGCTCGTAGGCCTGGGTCTGATGAAGCGGGGGCGCCTGGTGGATCTGGGGCTGCTGATGTTCCTGTGGCTGCTGATAGGTCTGCGGCGGCACCGGGGTCTCGGCGCTCGCGACCTGCGCCTGGTCCTCGCCTTTCTCGTCCTTCAGTCCCTTGGTCTCTTCCTTGAACTCTTTGAGCGCGCGGCCGGTGCTCTTGCCGAGGCCGGCAAGCCGGGAACCACCGAAGAGCAGTAGGACCACCGCGAGGATGATCAGCAGTTCGGGCACACCCAGGCCGAAGATCGCCAGTGGCATAATCCATATCCTCATCTCTATGCGCCTCGGCGCCGACGCGCCCTCTCGTCATCGTACGTCGCAGACTGGTATGTGCGCTCAGGCGAACTCGTTGTCGTGGTCGGTCACGACACGCTCATCGCGGGCCCACGATGACGAGGTGGCGTCCGGCATCTCGATCCGGCTCAGCAGGTCCAAGATCTTGGTGGTGCGATCGCCCAGCACAGTCAGTTCGCTCATCACGTCTGCGCTCTTGTGAGCCAGCCACACCGCGTAACCGATCAGCATGATCAACCCAGCGAGCGCGATGCCGATGAAGACGAAGACCCAGAGCCACACATCCCACAGCGTAAGGCGTCCGCCCGCGCTCCCCGGAAAGTGGGCGCAAACGACAGCGACACGCCGGGAAAGTCTGTAAGACGCGCCCACTTTCCGGGACTGGTGAGGGGCAGACTGGTGAGGGTCGACCGGGGTCAGGCGGTCAGGTGGAGGGCGGTGTACTGGTCGAGCGCCTCGCGAGCCGCCTCCGCCGCCGAGTCACCGGCGCCGGCAGGCGCCACGACCCGGCCGCCACCGCCGAGCCGGAGCAGCAAGCCGGTCAGCCACGCCGGATCGCTCACCCTCAACGACACGGTGAGTCCCCCATCGGTTCTGGATGCCACAGACTCCGTCGGGTAGTACTCCGCGACCCAGGTCGACCACGGTTCCAACTCCAGCGTGACCAGCGGCGCGTCGGCCAACGAGGCGAACCAGCCACCGGACAGGTCCTTGAGCACGACCCCGGGTCGGGGAGCGACGTCCACGTCGGTCACCTCCACCGCCGCCATCCGATCCAGCCGGAACGTACGAAGGTCGTCGGCCAGATAGCACCAGGCGTCGAGATAACTGGCACCTTCCAGCACGAAGAGCCGCAGCGGGTCGACCATCCGCCGGGTCGTCTCGGCACGGGACGCGACGTCGTAGGTCAGGTCGAGGCGCTTGCCCGCCTGCAGGCCCTCGGTCACCCGGGCCTGGATGTCTTCTCGGCCCCCGGCCACGCTGACCTCGGCGCGCTCGATCGGTTGGTGCCCCCCGGCAGCCTCCAGCTTGGCCAGCGCGCGGTCGATCGCGCCGCGACGACCGGGACCGGCGATCTCGCGGAGCGTGCGCAGGGCCAGCATCAGGGCCAGAGCCTCGTCGGTCGAGAGCCGAAGCGGTCGAGGCAGGTAGTCGGCATTGCTCAGGTGGATCTTGCCCTCGGTCTCGACCGCGTCCATGTCGATGTCGATCAGGTCGCCCGGGGTGAGGCCGGGCATGCCACACATCCACAGCACGTTGAGGTCGTCGCGCAGAGTCTTGACGGAGATACCGAACGCTGCGGCGACGTCGGTCAGCGTTGCACCGTCGTGATCGCGGAGATAGGGAACCAGGCTCAGCAGCCGACGCACCTGGGCCTGCGAGGTCACGCCGCGCCCTCCCGTGCCTCGCCTGCAACGGCACCCAGTCCCGCGATCACGGCCTTGCGCAGTTCGGGCGGGTCCAGCACGACGACGTCGGCGGCATGGCGGCAGATCTCCTCGGCGAACGGATAGACATCGGAGAATCCGACCTCGACGATCTCGAAACCACTCGGCAGCTCGATGTCCCCGGCCTGCCCCTGCCCCGCCTCCCCATGGCCCGCCAGCCCAGCCGCCTGCGACACGTGCCCTGAGCCGGTCGAAGGGCCGCCGACAAGATCCGACCGGATGCTCGCGCGGCGGCGCAGGCTCGGCGCCTTGCCGGACCGGATCGCCAGGGTCGCGGTAGCCGTCGGCTCCGGCGGAGCCAGGGAACGAGCCAACCGGCGCAGATCGAGGTTCGGGGGCACCTCGTACGCCCCGGCGCGCGAGGTCCTCTTCGGCTGGTCGCTGATCCGTGAGACCTTGAACATCCGTTCGGCTTCACGGCCCAGGTCCCAGCCGATCAGGTACCAGCGACCCTTGCGCGACGTCATTCCCCACGGCGCGACCGTGCGGACCGCTCCGTCGCGATACGTGAAGCTGACTCGCGTGCGGGTGATCACCGCGTTCCACAAGACCTCGAACGCGGGCTCGGAGGCCTGTACCGACGGTTGGAGGTCGGCGAGCTGGGACGTGTCCGGCTCGATCCCGGCAGCGCGCAACTTGGCCAGCGCACTCTGCGTCGACTCGGCCATGCTCGCGTGCTGCCAGACCCGCGCGGCGACCCCGACCACGGCGGCCTCCTCGGGGTCCAGGTCGATCGCCGGCAGCTCGAACTCCGACGGCAGGATCCGATAACCCGGCTCGTCGTCGAACAGCGGGTCGAAGCTGCCGACCTCGATCGGCACGCCGAGCCCGCGGAGCTCGTCCTTGTCCCGCTCGAAGGTGCGCTCGAAAGCGGCGTCGCTGAGGTCGTGGTAGCCCTCGACGGCCTCGCGGATCCGGCTCTTCGGCACGAAACGACCGGAAACGAGCAGGCAGATCGTGAGGTTGAGGATCCTCTCGGTCTTGCGCGGTGCCATCGGTGTCGCTTCCTGAACTCGCCTGTCGCCCCGGCTTGGGCCGCCTGGCACGCTACCAGTCTGTGAAGAATGCCCGCGCTCTCGCGAAAGTGGGCGCATCTGACGGGCTCACCCGGCGTGTCGTTGCCACTGGCGCCCAGAATCGGTGAGGAGGTGGAGCGCTTGAGCCGGCCTGCTTCGAGTCCGCGACCGACTCATCCCGATCTGCCGCAGCCGGGTGCCGGCCGGTACGCACCGAGTCCGACCGGGGCGCTGCATCTGGGCAACCTGCGGACCGCCGTGCTCGCGTGGCTCTTCGCCCGGTCGACCGGGCGCCGCTTCCTGCTCCGGATCGAAGATCTCGACGCCGGTCGGGTCCGACCGGGGTTCGCCGAGCAGCAGGTCGCCGACCTCGCCCTGCTCGGCATCGACTTCGACGACCCGCCGGTGGTCCAGTCGACCAGGTCGGCGGCGTACGAAACTGCGCTGGCGAAGCTTGCCGGTCGAACCTACGAGTGCTACTGCAGCCGACGAGAGATCGCGGAGGCGGCCTCGGCGCCGCAGGACGCCGGTGCCGGCTACCGCCGCTATCCGGGCACCTGCCGGGAGCTGAGCGAACCGGAGCGAGCGGAGCGACGAGCCATCCGCGCACCGGCGCTGCGACTTCGCGCCGACGATACGAGGATGACCGTCACCGATCTGCTGCATGGAGAGGTGTCGGGCCCCGTCGACGACATCGTGCTGCGCCGCGGTGACGGGGTCGCCGCATACAACGTGGCGGTGGTGGTCGACGATGCGGCCGCCGGGATCGACCAGGTGGTGCGCGGTGATGACCTGCTCGTTTCGGCGGTCAACCAGGCCTACCTGGCCACGTTGCTCGGAACGGAACCACCCACGTACGCGCACGTGCCCCTGGCGGTCAACGCCGATGGCCGACGGCTGGCCAAGCGGGACGGTGCGGTGACGTTGGCCGACCTGGCCGCCCGCGGGGTCGGCGCGAACGAGGCGCTGGGCCGGATCGCCGTCTCGCTCGATCTGGTGCGCGCAGGCGATGCGGTCGCGTTGCCCGATCTGGTGGGGCGATTCGACCCCGCCGCGCTACCGCGCGAGCCGTGGGTGGTGCGGTGAGCCGACGAGACCGGTCCGCGTCACCATCGTGGAGTCCGGTCCGGAGGAAATCGGCTTCAGCGGCTCCTGGCTGACGTCAGGGCAGGCCGCACCCACCGGTGTCCCGCCACAGCGCGTAGAGCGCATCGACGGCCTCAGGTGCGGCGGCCAGAATTCCGCCGGATGAGGGAAAGAGGTCGGGCGAGCCGGCAGCGTCGAGGACCACGCCGCCCGCCTCGTGCACGATCAGTGCCGCAGCGAGATGGTCGACCGGACCGAACTTGCCGATCACCGCACCCGAACCGCGACCCGCGGCGACCCCGGCCAGCGACATCGTGCCCGACCCCATGATCCGCAGCGTGCAGAACCGTTCACCCAGCGCCGCCAGGAGCTCCACCATGCCCGGCCACGGCAGGTGACCGGCCAGCTCGGTGCACACGACGCGACCCGCGAGCGGGTCGGCCGTCCCCACGTCGCGGGTCGGGATGCGCAGCGGCATCCCGTTCAGCCGGGCGCCTCGACCGCGGCGAGGGAGAAGGCATTCCAGGGAATCCGGTTGGCCAGGTTCGTCGTACCGTCGATCGGATCCAGATACCAGGTGGGTTCGCCAGGTACGGTTTCGCCGCCCAGCTCCTCGCCGACGAAACCATGACCGACGAAGTGCTCGGCGATCACGCCCCGGACGTGGCGTTCGAGCGCGACGTCCAGCTCGGTGACCAGATCGGCGTCGTTCAGCTTGGTGGCGATCGTGCCGGGATCGGTGGACCGGGCGAATTCGGCCGCCCAGCGGCCCAGTCCGGCAGCCACCGTCAGCGCAGCGTCGAGATCGACCATCCCCGGGTCTCCAGCTGCGCTTTCGCCCTGATCCTGCCCTGTTGGGGTGGCCGGATGCGACCCTGGTGATCCATTGGCGAGCCGCTGCAGCCGGCCCAGCTGGTTGGTGGTCACGGTGTCCACCCCGATCTTCATCGCCCAGCTCATGGAGCTCTCGTCGTCGACCGTCCAGACCGCGACCTTGACGCCGAGGGCGTGCACCTGGTCGACCAGGTCGGCGGTGACGGTGAGGAGGTCGGCGTTGAGCCGTTCCGGAGCCAGTTCGGCAAGTTCGCTCGCGGTCGGCGCCTCGGGTCGATCCCACGGCAGCCAGATCCGCGCCGCCGGATCGAGGGCCCGGATCGTGTGCATGGCCCCGATCGCACCGCACCAGGCGAGGTTTGTCCGCCCCGGTCCGACCACCCGGAAAGCCGGCTCCGCCACGGCGGGATCTTCCATGTCGATCAACAGCGTGACCGGCGTATCGGAGAACAGCTCAAGGGCCTCGGCCAGCAGTGGAGGCCGGTGATCACGCTCACCCAGCTCGCGGATCTCGGCGAGCGTCGTGCCGGAGACGTCGGCGGGTCGCCCCCACAGCCGATTCAGATCTGGGTCGTGGATGAGCACCACCGCCCCGTCCGCGGTCACCCGCACGTCGACCTCGACGAAGTCGGCGCCGGCCGCGATGGCGGACCGGATGGCCGGCAGCGTGTTCTCCCGGTACCGGCTGGAGTCACCGCGGTGGGCCGACGTCTCGACCCGGGTTCGCCGCGATCCGGGGTGCGCTCTCACTCGTCGTCCCGCGCCGGGACAGCCGGGTCGGCATCGACCCGGAGACCATCGCGAAAGATCATCGCCTTGGCGATCCGGGCATATCCCGTCGCTCCCAGCGACGGGACCGTTCCGGAGACGTACGCCCGCAGCTCGGCGTCGTCTCGCCGCAGGAAGACCTCATGGAAGTGCCCGCGTGGGATGATCCGCTCGACGGTGGCGGGCAGGCTGCCGGCCGTGGGCTGCGCGCTGAACTGCACGTCTTCGGGCCGGACTCCGACGACGTCGCCACCCGGAACGATCGCGCCGTCTCGATACGCGCCGTCGATGCGGTTCATGGTGCCGATGAAGGTCGCGACGAACACCGTCTGCGGATGTTCGTACAGCTCGCCCGGAGTCGAGTACTGCTCGATCCTTCCCTCGTTCATGACGGCGATCCGGTCCGAGACGGACAACGCCTCATCCTGATCGTGGGTCACGATCACGGTCGTGATCCCGAGCCGCTGCTGGATCTCGCGGATGTCCTCACGCACCCGGACCCGCAGCTTCGCGTCGAGATTGCTGAGTGGCTCATCCAGCAGCAGCAGGTCCGGCTCCTGCACGAGGGCCCGGGCGAGCGCGACCCGCTGCTGCTCACCGCCGGAGATCCGGCCGGGGCGCGAATGCGTGTGGTGGGACAGGTTCACCAGGTCGAGCACGCGGCCGACGCGCTCGGCTATCTCAGCCTTGGGCAATCGGCGGAGCTTCAACGCGAAGGCGACGTTCTTGAAGACGGTCATGTGCGGCCACAGCGCGTAGTTCTGGAAGACCATGGCGCTGGGCCGGCGCTCTGCACCCAACGCGGTGACATCTCGCCCACCGACCCGGATCGAGCCGCTGTCGGGAACGATGAATCCGGCGATCATCCGCAGCGTGGTCGTCTTCCCGCAGCCCGACGGGCCGAGCAGGGAGACGAGTTCGCCCTCCCGCACCGAAAGGCTCAGGTCGTCGATGATCGTCCGACCGCCGAGGACCTTGCTCAATCCGGTCACCTCGAGACCGGGCACCCGGCGCTCGGTGGCGGTGGTCGGGTCCATCGCGTCGACGTCGCTCATCTGATCTGGAAGCCTTCGGCGAGTTGACCGCCCATGATGTGCTTGCGGGCGGCCAGCATCAAGATCACCGACGGGATGGAGAGCAGGATCGAGAACACCGCCGCCACCTGCTTGGGATAGTTCAGCACCAACGTATACATCTCGGTCGGCATCGTGTAGTAGGTCGGAGCCCCGACCAGGTAGGTACCCTGCGCCTCGTCGAAGGCGGCCAGGAATGACATCACCGCCGCGACCAGGATGCCGGGCAACGCCATCCGCAAGGTGATGACGAAGAACACCCGCAGCTTCGAGGCTCCGGCGTCGCGCGCTGCCTCCTCCAGGCTGCGCGGGACGGCCGAGAAGGCGGCAGCCGGGATCCAGGTCATGAACACGATGGTCCCGAGGATCTGCACGATGACGATCCCGACGACGGTGTTCATCAGGTTCAAGGTGTAGAACAGCGAGGCCAGGGTGGCGAACAGGCCCATCTTCGGGAAGGCGTTCGTCGCGAACAGGCCCACCAGGAACGTCCGCCGGGCGAAGAAGTCGAAGCGGGCGAACGCGTACGCCGCCGGTAGGCAGACGACCGCCGAGCAGGCGACCACGATCGGGGTGATGACCAGCGAGTTCTGCACGGCGGCGCCGAGCGCGGGATCGCTGAACACCGTGGTCCACCAGTGCAGCGTCCACGAATCCGGGACCAACCGCGGGTAGGTCCAGCTTCCCGCGAAGGCATGCACGCCGAGCCAGAGCAGCGGACCGAGAATGAAGATGATCATGAAGGCGACGAAGACGACGATCAGCGCGCGGCCGGCCAGCGTCGCGAGGCGGCCGCTGGTCCGGACCTGGACGCTTCGTCCGAGGCGCATCGGCGGTGCGTCGCCGACCGCACCGACCGTGACGTCCTCGGTCCGGGTGGTCATCACACCCTCCCCTGTTCCTTGGCGCTGCGGAAGTTCGCCCATACGTAGAACGCGCCGATCCCGGCCGCCGCGAGAAACACCGTGAAGGCCATCACCACCGACTGTTGCGGCTCGTTGTAGGAGGTGAAGTAGTTGGTCAAGGTCACCCCCAGCATGGTGGGAGCGTTGGGGCCGGTGAAGTAGGGCACGGTGAACGAGCCGATCACCGCGATCGCGGTGAACGTGCCCGCGATCACGATGGGCACGAACGCCATCGGCACCATGATCGAGACCGTTATCCGCCAGAACCCCGCTCCGGCGTCCCTGGCCGTCTCGATCATGGCGTCGGGGATCGCCTGCAGGCCCGACGCGATCATCAGCACCGCGAACGGCAGCGCCGTCCACACCGAGCCGATGACGATGGCGACCACGGTGTAACCCCAAGTGGGCCCGACCAGACCCAGCTGGGCGAACACGCTGCGAACGAAACCGTCGCCGGAGTAGAAGGTCAGGATCGCCCACGACGCGATCACGACCGGGATGAACAGCGGCACGACGGCGAGGCCGGAGAGCAGGTTGGCCAGCCAGCCGCCCCTCATCCGCAGGTAGAGCCCGATACCCAGCGCCATGAAGAGCACGATCAGCGCGCTGACCGCGGTGACCACAATCGTGGTGACCAGGTCGGCGAGGAACTGGGGGTTCGCGAACACGTCCCGGTAGGCCGCGAGGGTCCCCAACCAGTGATCGGCCACATGGACGTTCAGGCCGATCTCGGCGACCACCGAGTTCAGGCCACCGGTGAAACCCAGGCTGAATCCCAGCGCCAACACCACGGGCAAGCCGACGAAGACCACGACCAGCAGGATCGGCGGCAGGGCCATCGCGAAACCGAGCGGCGACAACCTGGAAGACCTACCGGTCTTGCGGCGGTGCCGACCGGTGGTCGCGGGTGCGGCGTCGGCCACTACTTACCGGGGACCTTCTGCGACCACAGCTTGTTGAGGTCGGAGTTCATCGACGCGAAGGAGGGGGGGCGGAGGTTGGTGACGTCCGCCTTCTTGAACTCGTCCTGCACCTCGGCGGGCAGCTTGTCCAGGCTGATCACCGGGTAACCGGCGATCTGCTTTGCGATCAGGGCCTGGGCGGGCGGGCTGAGCAGCCAGCCGGCCAGCTTGAGGGCCGCGTCCTGCCGGGGCGATGCCTTCGGAATGCCCAGGTAGGCCGCGCCACCGGTCAGCGACGGGTCCGAGATCTGCGTGTAGCTGATGGTGGAGGGGATCTGGCCGTTCTTCTGACCGGTGATGAACTGGTCCGACCACACCGGGGCCATCGAGATCTGACCGCTGGAGAGCAGATCGAGCACCTGGTTGTTGCCGTTGGGGTAGACCCCCTTCTGGTAGACGTACGGGTTCAAGCCGGCCAGCTTCGCAAAGCCCGGGTCCCACTGGCTTTCCAGGTCGGGGACGTACTCGGTCTCCATCTTCTGCCGGGTCGCATCCGAGAGCGACTGGTCGAGCACGGTGGTCACGAACGCCTGGCCGCTTCCGCCGGACTCGGGGGTGTTGTAGGTGAACTTGCCCGGATGGGCCTTGATCCAGCTCAGCAGGTCGTCCAGGGTCTTCGGTGGTGAGGACACGGTCTTGGTGTCGTAGGCGAGCAGCACCGATGATCCGCGGTAGGGGATGCCGCCGTTGCCACCCGCCTTGACGATGTCGGGTGGAACGTCGCCCAGCGCCGGCAGGTTCGATGTCGATACCGGGGTCAGCAGGCCGCTCTCCGCGATCTGTGAGACGAAGCCGGCGTCCACCAGGTCGAATCCCGGGTCCTTCTGCTGCGAGGTGGCCGCCGTCAGCTTGGCGACGGTCTGCTGGTCGTGCTGCCCGTGCAGGTCGAAGTCGACGCCGACCGTGTAGCCCGGGTTCGCCTTCTCGTAGGCGGGGATCAGGGTCTTCTCCCACAGGTCCTGGATGTTGGTGTCGGCGCTGAGGAAGACGGTCACCTTCTGTGTCGCGCCGCTCGCCCCACTCGCGCCGCCGGCTCCGCCGCCCTGGCTGGAGGAGGTGCTCTGCACGCAGCCCGACAGCGACAGGGCCGCCACCGCAATTAGCGCGGCGCCGATGATCAGACGTTGAGACTTCACGAGAGATCCTCCCACTGGTTGTTCACCCGACGATGCAGGCGATCCGGCGGCGATCACCGACTCCATCTCATCGGGCCTCCGATCGGGGTGGCCTGCACCGTGACACATCTCCGATCAATGTATGGACCGCTGATCCAGCGGGTCAAGCACCCGCGAGCCACGCCGTCTGATCGTTACGCGACACCTCGAACAACCGGGCGTCGATGACGGTTCGGGTTTGCCTCGTCACAGTTGGGCCTTCTCACGGGGAGCATGGGCGTAGCGCGGGGCGAGCTGCTCCATCTGTTCCATCACGAGCTTGATCGCGCCCGGCTGCTTGTCCGGCGGGTACTTGTACTTCACCAGCAACCGCTTGATCGAGGACCGCAGCTTCGCGCGTACATCCTCGCGGACCGTCCAGTCGGTGCGCACGTCGCGCCGCATGATGGCAACGAGCTCGCGGGCGATCTGTGCCAGCACATCCTCGCCTGCTCCAGCACCGCCGACTCGTTGGTGGCGACCGCGTCGTAGAAGGCCAGCTGGTCGTCGTCGAGCGGCGGGGAGAAGTTCTCGCCACGCTTGGACTCCTCAGCGATCTGCCTGGCCATCGCGACCAGCTCCGCGATCACTTCTGCCGAGGTGAGCTGGGAGTTGGTGTATCGGGTCATCAGCGACGTCACGCGTCCGGAGAACACCCGCTCGCGGGGTCAGGTTGTTGCGGGTCACCCGGCCGGCTTCGTCCAGGATCGCCTTGCGCAGGGCTTCGATGGCCAGCTGCGGATTGGTCGCCTGCTGCGCCTTGGCGGCGAACTCCGGGTTCAGCTCGGTCAGCTCCGGCTTGGGAATCCCCGCCGCCTCGTAGATGTCGACGACGTCGCCGGTCTGGGTGCTGTCGGCGATCACGGCGGCGAGCAGCCGCTGGATCTCCTCCGGCACCGGCTGGCCGCTCGCCCGCCGTTCCTCGGCGTCGAACTTGGCCATGTAGACCCGGACCTCTTCGTAGAAGCGGACCTCGCTGCGCAGCGGGGCCAGCCCGTCGCTTCCGGTGCTCAGCGCCCAGGCTCGGGTGAGTTGCCCGCTCAGCCGACGGTAGCGATCGGTGAGCCGCTCTTCGCCCTCGCCGGCCTGGCTGCCGGGCGTCGCCGGGGATCGAAGGTAGTTCGTGGTGCCCATTGCGGCGTCGTACCAGGACTTGCGCTTCCCGGGGACGATCCGCGAACTCCAATCGAAGCCGGCCAGGGTCGTCCGGATCAGGCCGAGCAGCTGCTGGACCAGGTCGGCGACCTCGGAGATGTCCCGGCCCACCGGCCGCTCCGCCCGATCGGTCTGGGTGTACTCGTCCAGCGCCTTCTGCAGGTTGTCGGCCAGCGGGGCGTAGCCGACCAGCAGCCCGGCGTCCTTACCGCGGAAGGTGCGGTTGACCCGGGCCAGGGTCTGCATCAGCAGCGCGCCCTTGAGGGGCCGGTCCAGATACAGGGTGTGCAGCGGCGGCGAATCATAGCCGGTGAGCATCATGTCCTTGACGATCACCAGCTCGAGGGTGTCGTCCGGGTCGCGCAGCCGCGCCTTGATCGCCGCATTCTCCGAGTCGCGCCGGACGTGCCGGCGAATCGGCAGCTCATCGGTAGCGTCACCGGAGTAGACGACCTTGATCACGCCGCCGTCCAGCTCCGTGGAGTGCCAGTCGGGCCGAATGGCGACGATTGCCTCGTACAGGTTGGCGCAGATCTCCCTAGTGCCGCCGACGATCAAGGCCTTGCCGGGACACTCGATCAGGGGTTGCATCGCCTGACGGCGCGCCTCCCAGTGGGCGACGAGGTCCTCGGCCAGCGCTCGGATCCGGTCCGGCGCGCCGTAGATGGCGTTGACCACGGCGACGCTCGTCTCCAGCTGGGCCCGTTCGACCGCGTCCAGCCCCACGGTCGCGTCGTCGGCAGCGAGGTCCAGGTCCTCCTCGCTGATCGAGTCCCTCAGCCCGACCTTGATCAGCCGCTGCTCGAAGTACACCGGGACGGTCGCGCCGTCGCGCACGGCCCGGGTCAGATCGTAGACGTCGACATAGCTGCCGAACACGTCGCGGGTGTTCCGGTCCGCGAACGAGATCGGTGTGCCCGTGAACGCGATCAGGGTCGCGTGCGGCAGGGCGTCGCGGAGGTGACGGGCGTAGCCGTCGAGGTCGTCGTAGTGGCTGCGGTGTGCCTCGTCGACCACCACGATGATGTTGCGACGTCTGGACAGCAGCGGATGATCGGCGCCGGCCCTGCGCTCGTCCTCGCTGCGGCCGAGCTTCTGCAGGGTGGTGAAGTAGATGCCGCCGGTGGTCCGGTTGGTGAGTTCCTCGCGCAGCTCGGCGCGCCTGGTGATCTGCCGGGGCTGCTCCGGCAACAGCCGGCTGACCTGGAACCCCTGGAACAGCTGGCCGTCCAGCTCCTTGCGGTCGGTGATCACCACGACGGTCGGGTTGAGCAGCCGCGGATGGCGCATCACCAGGTTCGTGTACAGCTCCATCTCCATCGACTTGCCCGACCCCTGGGTATGCCAGACCACGCCTGCCTTGCCGTTGCTGTCGACGGCCTCGATCGTGCTGGCCACCGCCTTCGTGACGGCGAACTACTGATGGGGTTTGGCGACCCGTTTGGCCAAACCGTCCGAACCCTCGTCGAACGCGGAGAAAGACCGCTGGAGCTGCAGGAACCGTTCCTGGTTCGCCAACCCGTACAGCGCCCACTCCAGCCCGCTGATCGGGTTCCCGTCGGCGTCGGTAGCGTCGGCATCCACCACGGCCGTCGTCGTCGACGTTCCACGGCGAGAAATGGTGCAGCGGGGTGAAGATGGTGCCTGCCGTAGCGGGCATGCAGGCCGTCGGAGGCGATCACGAAGACCGAGTAACGGAAGGCCATCGGGAACTCGTGCAGGTACGTCCGCAGCTGGGCATGGGCCGCCGCCGGGTCCGCGCCGAGGTTGCCGGCTTTCTTCAACTCGACGATCACCACCGGCATGCCGTTGCAGTACAGGACGAGGTCGAAACGGCGGTGCAGGTCGCCGTGCCGGATGGTCACCTGGTTGGGCGCCAGCCAGTCGTTCTCATCCGGATCCGTGCTGATCAACCGCAGCGTCGGTGTCCGGTCCTGGCCCTGTTCGTCGATGTAGGTGATGGCGCGGAAGCCGGAGGTCAGCCAGCCGTGCACCCGGAAGTTCTCCGAGATGGCGTCGTTCGAGGCCGGCGCGACGATGTCGACGAGCGCCTGCTGCAGGTATTCGTTCGGTACGTCGGGATTCAGCCGTCGCAGCGCGTCGAACATCCGGCCGGGGATCTGCAGGTCCTCCCAGCTCTCCCGCTCCCCCGACCCCGGTGCGATGTCATGACCGGTCTTGGGTGTCCAGCCGAGTTCGGCCAGCTGTTCCAGAGCGAAAAGCTCCCAGTCGCTCTGCCATGCCGATCGTTTGGGTGGTTGGTGCAGTCATCATCGGGTCGTTTCTGTAGGCGGTTCGTCGACGGTGGCCGCGGCGAGCTCGGACTCCAGCTCCTCGATGCTGGGCAACGACGACGTCAGATCGCTGGGCAGCGACGTCGTGATCGCCCTGGTCCATTCGGCAACCCCGATCGGCGCCGACATCGAGCGCAGGGCGTATTCCGCGACGACGTTGTCCTTGGATTTGCAGAGCAACAGCCCGAGCGTGGGCTGATCCCCATCGGTGGCGATCAGGTCGTCGATGGCGGCCATGTACATGCCGGCTGGCTGAGGAAGGCCGGGTCGAAGTCGACCGCCTTGAGCTCGATGACGACATAACGACGCAGCCGGACGTGGTAGAAGAGCAGGTCGCAGTGGTACTCGCTGTTGCCGATGGCCAGCCGGTACTGCCGCCCGACGAAGGCGAACCCCTGACCCAGTTCGAGCAGGAACCGGCTGACGTGGTCGACGAGCCCCTGCTCGAGATCGCGTTCGAGCCGGGTTTGGGTGGTGCTGAGGAAGTCGAACAGGTACGGGTCACGCGTCGCCTGCTGGGCCAGGTCCGAGTCTTCCGGCGGCATGGTCGCCGCGAAGTTGGTGACCGCTTTGCCCGCCCGCTCGTGGAACCGCGACTCGATGTGCACCGCGAGCATGTCGCGGCTCCAGCCGTTCTCCACGGCCGCGGCGGCATACCATTGGCGTGTCTGCTGGTCACCGAGCTTGTCGAGCAGCGCCAGGTGGTGGTACCACGGCAAGTTGTGCAAGCGACCCTTGCGCAATCTCCCGATCGGGCCAGGCGGCCGCGAACGAGCGCATGTACTTGAGGTTGCGCGGCGAGTATCCACGAACGTCCGGGAACCGCGCCTTCAGGTCCGCCGAAAGCCGGTCGATGACCCTCGCGCCCCAACCCTCCCGCTGCTGCCGATCCAAAATCTCCCGCCCGATCGACCAGCACGTGAAGAGCAGCTCGGTGTTCGCCGCCCGCACCGCCCGCCGGTGTCCGTGCGCGACGTGGCTGCTGCTGACCGAGTCGAGCAGCTCGGGATACCAGTCGGGCAGAAACGTTCCCGCGGGAACGTTTCTGTGCCCTGAGCTTGTCGAGGGACCCCCGCGCCCTGAGCATGTCGAAGGGCCTGCGCGCTCTGAGCTGTCGAAGGGCCCCCGCGCCCTGAGCCTGTCGAAGGGCACACCTAGACCACCGCCTCCACCTGCTTCTCCGCATCCCGCACGCGGAGTGTGCCGGACATGAGGTGCGGGAGCAGCGTGTCGCGAAGCCCGGCGAGTTGCTCCGACTCTTCCCTCACCTGGTAGGCAAGGTCGCACAAGGCTGTCACCTTCGCCTGCGCGTCCCGTGAGGTCGAACGAGGGTCACCGACCTCCGTGGCGAGAAGATCGTCAGGCTTCACCCGTTGATGACTCCCTGAGGTGCCGGAAACCTTTCCCTCGAGCGCTGAGCCGAACGAAGGCTGCGAAAGGAGCGCCCAAAGCACTCCAGTCGAGCAGTATCCGGTTTGAGCACTATGAACTCTGTCGAGGCCATGGATTCGTTAGCCCGAAGTCGCGGAATGTTCCACACGCGTGGGAAGCGCGGGTTGAGCTTAGCCTGAATCCGTGGATGGGTAGTGGCTGGTTCGGCGGGTCTGGACGCTGATGTGCCTTCTGGGATTGGAGAATCGGGAGTGTCAAGATCCAGGTCCAGCCAATCCACAGAAGGCACTGACAGTGAAGTTACCTGATGT